>DATNMW010000133.1:0-67124 GCA_035602155.1 Bryobacteraceae bacterium
TCCGCGCTGCTGGATCTGGCGGTCTTTGCCGCGGTGGTGGCGGGGATCCAGGGCCTGCTGGTGATGACGCGATACTGGTTCGGCGCCATGACGCCGGCGGCCGAGATTTCGCGCTCGCCCCGCGCCTTGCCGCTCTATGCATTCTATTCCGTCGTGCGTATCGCCATCGCTTACGTGCTAAGCCTGCTATTCGCCCTGGTTTACGGCTATATCGCGGCCTACAACAAACGGCTGGAAGGCCTAATGGTGGCTGTGCTCGACATCCTGCAATCCATTCCGGTCCTAAGTTTTCTGCCGGGAGTGATGCTGGCCATGGTGGCGCTGTTCCCCACGCGCCAGCTCGGCGTGGAATTCGGCGCGATCCTGCTCATCTTCACTGGCCAGGTGTGGAACATGGCGTTCAGCTTCTATGCCTCGTTGAAAGCCATCCCGCGCGAGCTGCGGGAGGCTAGCCAGATTTACGGCTTCGGCAAGTGGCAGCGCTTTGTGGAACTGGAACTGCCCTATGGCGCGATCGGCTTGGTGTGGAACTCCATGGTGTCCGTGGCGGGCGGCTGGTTTTTCCTGATGGCCTGCGAAATGTTCGTGCTCGGCAAGCGCGATTTCCGGCTGCCGGGGCTGGGCTCATACTTGCAAACCGCGGCCGGCAATGGAGACACCGGCGCTATCTATTGGGGCCTGGGCACCATGATCGGCGTGATCCTCCTGATTGACCAGATGGTGTGGCGGCCGGCCATCGCCTGGTCGGATAAATTCAAGTTTGAGCAGGTGGAGAGCGGCGCACAGCCGTCTTCCGCGGTGCTCAGCTTATTGCGCCGGTCGAACCTGCTGGAGCGCTTCCGGATGGCCATCTTGGCCCCCTTGTCCGAACGCATCGGTATGCGCGCCGCGCGCCATCCGGAGGTTGCGGAAACACCTCAGCCCACAGCCCAGTGGAAGATAGTCGCGGGCATGGTGGCGGGCGCTTTGCTGGGCGTCGCGATCCTTTATGCTCTCTTCGAAGCGGCCATGACGCTGAAGACGCTCACCGCGCCGGAACTGATTTCCACGCTGCAAGGCGCGGCCGCCACCTGGGCGCGCGTGGTGGTCTCGCTGTTGATCGCGGCTGCCTGGACCATACCCGCGGGCGTGGCCATCGGCTTCAACCCCAGGCTGGCGCGCATCGCCCAACCGTTTGCGCAAGTGGCCGCGTCGGTCCCGGCCACGGCTCTGTTCCCGGTCCTGCTGCTGGCGCTGATCCGCATGGGTGGCGGATTGGGCGTGGGATCGATCCTGCTGATGCTGCTGGGTACGCAATGGTATGTGCTGTTCAACGTGATCGCGGGTGCGATGGCGATTCCCACGGATCTGCGCGAAGTGGCGGATGTGTTTCGTTTCGGGCGATGGGCGCGCTGGCGCACCGTGATCCTGCCCGGCATCTTCCCCTACCTAATTACGGGCATGGTGACGGCGTCGGGCGGCGCGTGGAATGCCAGCATCGTGGCCGAATATTTCCACTTCAAAGGGCAGACGCTGCAGACCATCGGCCTGGGCGCGCAGATCAGCTCGGCGACGGATTCCGGCAACTTCGACCTGTTGCTGCTGTCGACCATAGTGATGGCCGCGCTGGTGGTGGGCGTGAACCGGTCGGTGTGGCGGCCGCTCTACCGTGTGGCGCAGACGCGGTACAAGCTGGAAGGGTGAGTGTACCGCTGTCCATGCCTGCCATCTGGGGCGGGCATCCAGGACCGCTTTCGTGACTGGTGTTCCCGGCGGCAAAGTGGGATTATATTGTCTGGGAGGTTAGTCATGCCACCGGAAGAGACAATCGACTGGGCACTTTGCCCCTTAGTAGAAGTTAACCCGAGCGTGCTGAGCGGCGCTCCCGTGCTGCGCGGCACGCGAATGCCGGTCAACGCGATTGTCGATAACTTCGACTACGGTGTAAGCGTGGCCGAAATCTCGGAGCAGTTCGAAGTGCCCGAGGATCGTATTCACGCCATTCTAGCTTACGCCAAGAGCCATCGCGTTGCGCATCTTGTTTGACAAGAATGTTCCGGTTGGCGTGCGCGGCTTCCTCGCCGGGCACGAAGTCCGCACCGTCGTCGAAATGCGCTGGCCGCCGCAGCTTGAAAACGGGGAGCTTCTGGACGCCGCTGAAATGGCGGCGTTCGACGTGATGGTTACCGCGGATCAGAACATCAGGTATCAGCAGAACCTCGCAGGCCGGAAACTCGCCCTTGTGGTGCTTGGATCGAACATCTGGCCGCTCGTGCGCGGGCATGGCACGGCCATAGCGGCCAAGGTCGTTGCTGCAACGCCGGGAAGCTATGCATTCATTGAAATGCCCCTTCCACCGAGGCCCCGCAGGGGCCGGTGAGCGTGCGACGAAACAGTGCCGATAACTGTGGCGTGACAGCGCAGACACTATGGCGTGACCGTCACGTCCGCCATTATGGACGCACCGCCAAAGGTCGCAGTAATCGGCACGACCGTAGCCGTCGTTACCACCGTGGTGGTGATCGTAAATGCGGCAGATGTCGCGCCGGCCGCCACCGTCACCGTGACAGGGGGCGTGGCTACCGTGGGGTCGCCGCTGGTCAGGATGACAGCCGCGCCACCCGCGGGTGCCGGACCGTTAAGCGCTACAGTGTTGTGCGTTGTGGAATGACCGCCCGTCACGTTGGCTGGTGATAGCCTAAGAGCCGCCAATTGCGGCGAATCCACAGTCAGCGTAGAGGTCTTGGTCACTCCGTTATAGGTGGCCGAGATCGTCGCCGGAGTCTGCGCGGCGACAGCGGTGGTAGAGATGGTGAATACGGGCGAAACCGCGGCGCCCTCCGGCACCATAACGGAGGCGGGGACGGCGGCCACGGTCGGATCGCCGCTCGACAGGGTGACCACGGCGCCGCCCACCGGGGCTTGTCCGTTCAGCGTCGCGCTATTGTTGGCGGTGGATCTGCCGCCGACCACAGTTCCGGGGGACAGTCTAACGGCGGTCAGCGCGGCAGGCCTCACGGTCAGCGTAGCGCCCTTCGTGTTTGCGCCGTCGCTGGCCTTGATTGTTACGGAGGTCGAAGTGGCAACTGCAGCGGTCGTTATGGTGAACGGCGGCGAGACCGTCGAGCCGGCCGCGACAGTCACCGAGGCGGGAACTGCGGCTACTGTGGCATCGGAACTGGTCAGCGTGATCGTGGCTCCGCTGGACGGGGCGGCGGAGGCCAGCGTGACCGTGTTGGCCGTCGTCGAATTGGCGCCGATCGCGGAGGTTGGCGAAAGCGTCACGCTTTGGATGGCGATGCCGTTCACGTTGGTCAGGGAGAAGGCAACGGAAAGACTAAACAACGTGGCTGCGACGGTGTAAGATCCCGCAGTGGTGCTGGCGGTGGCTGTGACGCTGGCGGTTCCGTCCGCCGCTGTTACCGCGCTGCTGCCGGACAGCGCGGCGGTCGCGGCGGAGCCGGGCGCGCAAAGCTGACGGTCACGCCGCTGATGGGGTCGCCATAGGGATTTTTCAGGGTGATGGTCAGGGGACTTGCGAACTGGTGGCCAATGATTGCCGATTGCGGACTACCGGCAGTCGCGGTCAGCGTGTCTGGCGAGAACCCCTGCACTGCGTATACATCCTGGGCATAAACGTTAGCAAAAAAAAAATGTCGCCAGTCAGCGGATCGAAAGCCGCTCCATAAGGGTAAGAAGTGCCAGCGATGAAGGCAGTGCCGCTGCCCGTCGGGTTGCCGCTCGAGTCGAGCGTGTACGCCCAGATCGGGCCGGCATAGGCTTGGTTTACCAGCACCGAAGGAGAGGGGAGCTGGGCACTACCCAACGGCACTAGAAAATGCCAAATGGGTAGATATTCGCTGTGGCGTTTGGTCCAGTGACACTTGTTACATTGTACGTGCCCGAGCCGTTTGCAGCCAGCGCTACGTCGTACCACGCCCCTGTTTCGAAGTCCGGCATCTTCAGAACGCCCGCTCCCGGAAGACCTGGAGGGACGAATTGCAGAGTACCGAACAGGTCCGACGGATAGCCGAAGGTCTGCAGGTCGACCGTCGTGATGGCCGCGCTGGTGGTGGTTGTGAACCGGTCGGTGTGGCGGCCGCTCTACCGTGTGGCGCAGACGCGCTTCAAGCTGGAAGGGTGATCTTTGGGGCGGACCTCCAGGGCTGTGGCTGATGATTGATTTAGGTTAACCCGCGCGTCTTGAGCGGCGCGCCCGTACTACGCGCCACGCGAACGCCGGTCAACGCTATTGTCGATAACTTCGACTATAGTGTAGGCGTGTCCGAAATCTCGGAGCAGTTCGAAGTGCCTGCGGGTCGTATTCAGGGTACTCTAGCTTACGCCAAGAGCCATCGCGTTGCGCATCTTTTCTGACAAGAATGTCCCGGTTGGCGTGCGCGGCTTCCTCGCGACCTTCCGGCCCGCCACGTTCATGCGGATTTCCAAGCCACTACGCGCAATCCCGGAACGCGCGAGAATTCCACCGAATTGTTTGTCACCAAAGCGGCTGCGCGGCTGACGGCTGTTCCGGCGATCAGCATATCGAGAGGCTCGATCGTCTTACCTTGCTTCTCGAGTTCGACGCGGATGCCGGCGGCGGCCCGTGCGGCGGCGGAATCGAATGATACGCGCTGAATATGCTCAAGTCCCGCTTCCAGTTCACGCCGACGCCGGGCGGGGAATTTCGATCGGAGCGTTCCGTACTCCAACTCGTAAACAACGATTGCCGGTATCGCCAACTCGCCGCGCGAGGCGCTTTGGACGCGCGCCACGATTCCGGGGTCGCCCTTCAGATAGTGAATCATGACGTTCGTGTCTAGGAGCGTCAATCCAGGCTCTCCCGCGGAATGTCCTCGCCATAGCTTCTGCGCAGTTCGCCAGCGTCGGGGAAGTCCGGAAAGGACCCGGCCAAAGCCAGAAACTCAGGTGGCCAGGATGTTTGCACTGACTTGGCGACGCGGTCCGCCACCCACTTGCTCACACTGACCTTCGCGGCCTTGGCTGCTTTGCGGACACGGCGCTCCGTGTCGTCGCTCAGATATATCGTCAGGTGCGCCATATATGTAGTATATCATGTACTACACAGCCGTCCCTGCAAGTAGGGCGCGTCCTGGCGCGCCTCATTGGCGATCGCCTCGGCGCGATCGGTGCGGCCAGCGCATAGTGGCCCTGCCCGATTCTTTCGCCGTAAGCTCCGCGCGCCGAAGGGCAATCTTCCAATGAAAGTCACGCGTGCGATTGCGAGCGCGGAGCCAGCCAACGGTTGACGTATTATCGAGCGGCTGTGCCGAAAATCTGGCATACTATCTCCGGAGGGTTCGCGCATGCAAATCGAATCAGGTCGAATGTTGCGCCTGTTCTGCGCGGCGACAGTATTGAGTATGGCGGCGCACGGGGCCGTGCCGCCGGTTTCCTTCAATGCTCCGGAAGAATTCCCGCTCGGGATCTTAGGCGTCTCGATGGCCATGGCGGATTTCAATCGGGATGGGAAATTGGATCTGGCCGTGACCGACCCAGCTTACACCACGGTCTCGATTCTGATCGGTCGTGGGGATGGCACATTTGCGCCGGCAGCCAGCGTTAATGTGGGATCCCTGCTCGGTTCCGTATCGGTCGGGGACTTCAACGGAGACGGAAAATCCGATCTGGCGGTGAGTATTGCGGCATACTACCCCAACGTCGGCCAAACCATCGCGATCTTACTGGGCAATGGCGATGGAACCTTCCAGCCGCCCGTGAGCTACGCGGTGGGATCTGAGCCTGTTTCCGTTGCCGTCGGAGACTTCAGCGGGGATGGAAAGCCGGATCTGGCGGTGGCCAACTCCGCCTCCAACAACGTTGCGATCCTGATGGGCAACGGCGATGGCACTTTTCAGCCGGCCGTGAACTACGCGGTCGGGAGCCAACCTTCCGTAGTAGCCGTCGGGGATTTCAATGGGGACGGTAAACCGGACCTGGCTGTTACGAACACGGGCTCCAATAGCCTCTCGATCCTGCCGGGCAAGGGCGACGGCACCTTCCAGCCGCCCGTGAATACCAGTGTGGGAACCGAACCTGTGCAGATGGTTGTAGGGGACTTCAACGGGGATGGCAAGCCGGACTTGGCGGTGGGCGTTTGGACCGGCAACATGTCTCCGGCTGTCTCGATCCTGGTGGGCAACGGCAACTGTACTTTCCAGCCGCCGGTGCAATACGGCGCGAATACTGCCGATGGCATGGCTGTTGGGGATTTCAATGGGGATGGCAAGCTGGATTTAGCCGTGGTTGGCGGATTCGGCGTCTACGTACTCCTGGGCAAGGGCAATGGCACTTTCCAGCCGCAGACAAACTATACCTTGGGATTAGAGCTCACCATCATCACATCCGGAGTCGTGGTTGCGGGTGACTTCAACGGAGACGGCAAGCTGGACCTGGCGACGGTGGCCGGCAGCACGACCGTCGCGATGCTGCTGGGCCGGGCACAAGGGACCTTCCAGCATCCGGTGATGTACAGCGTACCTGCCGATCCTATTTCCGTGGCGGTGGGGGACTTCAACGAGGACGGGAAGCCGGACCTGGCCGTAACGGTGGCCAGCGGTTACCCCGGCATCTCGATCCTCTTGGGCAGCGGCAAGGGCGCTTTCCAGCCAGGGGCGGCTTACCGATTGGGGTCGGCTGTTTCTTCCGTGACGGTGGGAGACTTCAATGGAGATGGCCGGCTAGACCTGGCAGTGGGCGGCGACGCCAATGTCCTGATTTTGCTGGGCAACGGGGATGGGACGTTCCAGAGGGCCGCCGCCTATCCCGTGGGAGGTGGCATCGTGACCTCCGTAGCGGTGGGGGACTTCAATGGGGATGGCCGGCTGGACCTGGCGGCGGCTAGTCCGGGCACTAGCCACAACGTGCGCAATACAGTCGCGGTCTTGTTGGGCAATGGCGACGGAACCTTCCAGCCCGCGGCGCCCTTCATGGTGGGACAAGAACCTGGCTCAGTTGCCGTAGGTGATTTCAATGCGGACGGCAAGCCGGACCTGGCGGTCGCCAACCGTTCAAGCGGCACGATATCCATCCTGCTGGGGAAGGGCAACGGCGCATTCCAGCCGGCGGTGAGTTATGTGACGGGAGGAGAGCCGAAATCCGTGGCCGTGGGAAATTTCAATGGAGTTGCCGGTTTGGCGATCGCCAACGCCAGTACCGAATCCGTGCAAGTCCTGCTGGGCAACGGAGATGGAACTTTCCAGCCGGCGGTGAGCTACGGCCTGATTGGAGGGGCGGTAGCCGCCGCGGTAGCGGACTTCAATGGCGATGGGGAACAGGATGTTGCGGTGGCCATTGGTGGCAGCGTTGCCTTCTTGCTTGGAAACGGCAACGGGACATTTCAGGCTCCTACCTACTTTATTGCAGGCAGCGCACCACAATCGATTGCGGTGGGGGACTTCAACGCGGATGGCAAGCCAGACCTGGCCTTGGCCGATTACGGCTCAAGTAAAGTTTCGGTCTTGACCAACACCAGGCGGTAGGCGCGCTGCCTCCCGCCGGGTAAACCTTGTGCGGCCTCCCGCCGATATGCTTTGTAGATGACTCCTTCCGCCGACACATCATGGCACGGGCAGTGGTGGGACCTGCCACCCTTGATCCTGCATCCGTTCGGCCGCGGACTGGAAGCCGCGGCGTCTTTCGACAGCATCAAACTGGCATTGCATCTCGGCGGCATGGGCGAGCCCGGCGTGGAGAAGGAACCCTTACTCCGCGCCCGATATACTGAATTTCGGATGCTTTCGCTGGTCGGCAAGGATGTGATGCGCTGGATTTCGCAATGCGTGGATTTCGCCGGCCGCGACCGGGTGCTGTCGAATGTGGGAATCCGCCCGCAGAGCTTTGCCGATTTTCTGGTGAATCGCACACCGCCGCTGGTGGCAGCCCGTTTCGAGAGCTGGGGCGTCATGGACTACCGCCGCGTCCTCGCGCGCGCCATCGGCATCAACGCGGTGTTCCCAAACCCGCCGGAGTTCGGCGTGATTTCCACTGGTTTCCTCGAAGACTACTACGCCTACGCCGATATTCTGTTCGCTTGCTATCGCGGCCTTCAGGCGTTTGCCCCGCTCGATCCTGCGTCGTTTGGTTTCTCGCTCTACACTTCCGACGAATATCTGAGCACGCTCAAGTGCGCGCCGGACGACGAACAGGCGTAATCCACCCTTTGGGGGGCCGCCCCCTTCCCAGAACCACCAAAGCCTTTTCTCGGATTTCTATCGCCAAACTGAAACGCTGGACACCTCTCAACTCACTACTCATTAGGTTGGTTCTATCGGTTAGGGGAGGAACTGCGAATATGGGGACGCGACGAAGGGACAGTCTGCTTGAAAGGCAGTTGCGTGCCGAGATCCGGAGAATACTGGCGTTGCTGGAGCACACCCGGGGGACGCGCCGCCGGGCTCGCTTGGTAGTTGCGTCGCGAATTGGCGCATCGCGGCGGCAGGCGGGAACCTAGTCTGCCGGGGCGGGGCGCCCGGCAAGCTACTTGCGCCGCGATTGAACCCCCGCAGACGCTACAATCGAACCGTGCCCTCCATCACCCCCGACGGCGTCCGCGCCGCCGCTGCCCGCATACGCCCGCTCGCCAAGCGTACCCCGGTAATCACTTCATCCCACTTCGACGACGCCGCCAGTGCGCGCATCTTTTTTAAGTGCGAGAATCTGCAGACGGGGGGCGCATTCAAGATCCGCGGGGCCTCCAACCTGATCCTGTCCATTCCGCCGGCCGATCTGCCGCGCGGCGTGGTGGCCTTTTCTTCCGGCAATCATGCCATTGCCGTGGCCATCGCCGCACGCCACGCCGGCGCCGCCGCCACCATCGTGATGCCCGCCGATGCGCCGCGGTCGAAGCTCGAAACCGCGCGCGCATACGGCGCACATATCGTCACGTATGATCGCCTCCGGGAAAGCCGCGAGGCCATCGCCGCCCAAATTCTCGAAGAGTCCGGCGCCACGCTGGTGCCGCCGTTCGATCATCCCATGATCGCGGCGGGGCAGGGAACCGCGGCGCTCGAGTTGCTAGAAGACGCACCGGACCTGGATGCCGTGATCGCTCCGGTCGGTGGTGGCGGCCTGCTCTCGGGCTCCGCCATCATCGCCAAGGACATCCGCCCCGCGATCCGTCTCTTCGGCGTCGAACCGGCCGACGGCAATGATACTTTCCTTTCGTTCCAGGCCGGCGAGCGCCGTTCCATCCCACTACCCCAAACCATCGCGGACGGCTTACGCGCTCCCGAGCCCGGCACGCTGACTTTCCCGATCATCCGCCAATTGGTCGAGCAGATCCTGCTGGTCACCGACGATGAAATCCGCACGGCGGTCATGTTCCTGCTCACCAGACTCAAGATCCTGGTGGAACCTAGCGGCGCCGTGGGCGCGGCCGCGCTGCTGTTCGATAAGTTGCCGGCCGGCATTGGTAAGGTGGGCGTCATCCTGTCGGGAGGCAACATGGATATCGAACAATTGAACGCAGGCAAGCCTTGCCTCGCATTGCCCTGGCGGAGTGGCGGGGGTATACTTCGCTAAGAGTTATATATGTTATCGACATCCGGAAAATTTGCTTTCGCCATACTGCTGCTGAGCGCCTCGTCGATCGCACCGGCACAGCAGATCGCTATCGGGCAGTACGTCCTGCCCACTCCCGACGCCGCACCCGTTTCGATTGCAGAGGGGGCCGGACGGAGCGCTGTGGTTCACCGAATACAGCCGCAACAACATTGGGCGCATCACTACCACCGGGGTGATCACTGAATTCCCCATGCCAAACGTCGGCAGTGAGCCCTACGGGATCACAGCCGGTAGGGACGGGGCGATCTGGTTTACCGCGGGCGGCAGCATTGGGCGCATCACCACCGCCGGGGTGATTACGATGTGCCCCGGGAACTGCTGCGTGGGAAACCGAATCGCAACGGGACCGGATGGCGCCTTGTGGATTACGGAACTAGTTAACAACGACCCCTACCTCCCACCAAAGATCGTGCGTATCACCACCTCCGGCTCGACCACCGGGTACACGCCACCCACCGGCAACCAGGGCATCTCGGCCTTGGCGGTTGCCCCCGATGGCACGCTGTGGTTTGGCACCGGCACCTGCGAGATCGGGAGCATCACGACCGGGGGGGCGATGAACGCATACCAGGTGCCCGACTGCGGCGTCGGCGAGGTCTATGCGATCACGGCGGGGCCGGATGCTGCGATGTGGTTTGTGGGCATGCAGGGCAACCTCGGGCGCATTACCACCTCGGGCGCAATCACCCTTTACCCCTCCGGCACCGGAGTCGGCTTGGGGATCACCGTAGGACCGGAAGGCGAATTGTGGTTTACCGACGGCGAGATCGCCGAGGCTTTCTTCGTCACGGCGAGCCTAAGCGTCAGCCCGGATAGCGGCGTCTCCCAAACGAACCGCACCTTCACGGGAAGCGGATTTACCCCCGGAGAGACCGTTCGAATCTATTCGCAGGGCGTGGGCTCTGCCGGGCTGGCCAACCCTGCCAGCGATGCCACCGGGGCGTTCACCGTCGCGGCCCATGTACCAAACTCGCCATATGGCGCGCGGATTTACGTGGCCGTGGGCTTAAGCAGCCACAAGTTAGGAGCGGCCAGTTTCACCGTCACACCCGCCCTCGTCCTCAATCCAGACTACGGGCCGCGTGGCAGCACCGTCACTGTAGAGGGATCCGGATTTCCAGCCCTTACAGGATTCTTGATTTACTGGAGCGCGCTGGGGACGCAGCTAGGGACGGCCCACACGGATGCCAACGGTGTCTTCGACGGAAGCGCGGAGGTGACGTTCACGATTCCGGATGGAGCCGCGCTCGGCGCCAATCGAGTGGAAGCTGCCTGGAACTGTACAGGTCGTCCGCCTACTTGTCCCGACGCGGGTTCCGCCTATTTCACGGTGCAATGACGGCGCGGAGTGCCGCGACCTGAAATTAATGGGACTTACGCAACTTGCGCAAGTCCCGCACCTTGCGCTATCCTATTGTCTTACGAATCTCTTGTAAGGATCAGTCTGTTTCCAGATGGCCAATCATTTTTCCGCGCTCAAGCGCGTACGGCAAGACGAAAAGCGCACCGAGTACAACCGGCAGAATAAGACTCGCCTGCGCCACCAGATCCGCGCCATGCGGCGCGCCATCACTTCCAAGGACGCTAAGGCGGCAACAGAACTCCTGCCCGCCACGTTTTCCCTCATCGATCGCTCCGCCAAGAGCGGCATCATCAAGAAGAACACCGCGGCGCGCTATAAATCCAAGCTGCACCTGCGCGTGAAGAAGCTCGCCACAGCATAGCGGGGTTCACCCCGTCAACTGCAAAATAAACTGTTCCATGACAATGCGGTCGTCCGGCCGCGCGCTACGCAAGTCCCTGTCCGCCTCGAAGGTCAACTCCATCGCCCGCTCCAGTTGCGTCTTTGAGAACTTCGCCACCGTCTGAAATACCTGTTCCGCCCGTGAACCCCACATCTGCACGCCCATCTTGGCGAAGTGTCCCTGGATCTGCTGTGGACTGCGCAAGCCCGCCTCTTTGGCCACCAGCGCCGCGCGAAACTGTGCCGACAAGAACGACAGCGCCACCGGCAAATACTCCCCGTCGCGAAATAGCGTGTCCAGGATTTCGAGCGACCGTGAACGGTCCCGCCGCCCCAGCGCGCCCACCAGCGCGAATATCGTGGTGGCACGCGCGTCCGGCGCCAACAGCCCCACATCTTCTTCGGTCACCGGCCGCCCCTGCGCGTAGAGCGCCAGCTTTTCCACTTCCACGGCGATGCGCGTCAGATCGGCGGCCAGAGCTTCCACCAGCAAGTCTACCGTTGCCGGATCGATGCTCAGACCGGCGCGCCGTGCCAGGGCTGCGGCCTCCCTGCGGGCCTCGTCCGCCGAGGCCCGCTTGAACTCCACCGGCTCCCCCACGGCTGCGTAGAACTTGCGGACGCGTTCCTGCTTCCTCTTATCGTCGCCTTCAAAATCGAAACGCGGCGCGTCGAAGACCAGCGCCACACCGGGAGTGGGATCCTTCATATATGCAGCCAGCATGTCGGTCGAACCCGCAGGACCGTCGCCATCCTCGGCATCCTCGTCGGCGCGTGTGCGCGGCAGCGCCGCTTCCGCGTTGCCGGCGAAGATCAACCGCTCGGACGCGAACAGCGAGAGCGCGCGCGCATCGTCGATTACCTCCGCCAGCGCCGTCCCAGCCAGATCGTATTGGGTGACCGCGCTGAACGCCTTCAGCAGCGCCGCCCGCGCGCGCCCGCGGTGGTAACTCTCCGGCCCCAGGAACAAGTACGCAGGCGCGACTTGGCCGCGCTCCATGCGAATCAGAAATTGAGCCGGCGTCATGCGCCCCGCTTGTTTCCCTTCAAAATTTCTCCAAAATCGAAGTCACTACGTCCCGCGCCACATCGTGCCCCAGCCGCTCGATGCCCGCCCCGCTCTCATCGAAGTACGCTTGCGGATCGACGCTGATTTCGTACCGCTCGCGCGCCTCGAACGACGGCCGCGTAAACAGCACCTTGCCCGTGGCCCGCTCGGTCAACGTGACTTTCAAATAAGCGCTGCACTGGACCACCGTCGCGCGCCCCGAGGCTTGGTCCGCGATGATCGGATAAGACGTGAAGTTCAGCACCGCGCCATCCAGCACCGCATCGGCGGTCTTCGGATCGGTCACAACTTTATAGTGCGTGCGCTCGATGAACTCGCGCGCGATATCGGCCGGCAGCCGTTGCGCCAGCTTATATTGGATCGTCCGGTTCACAAAAGGAGTGATGGCGATGGTGTGGATCGTCTGGGGCATGATGTCCGATCTGCCCGCCACACGGTACCCGCAGCCCACGGCGCACAGCGCCCATAGCGCCGCCGCCCACATTACAACGTTCATTTCCCGCATAAGACTCATAAGAACTGCGTCCCCACGGCCACCGCATTCTCCGCCGCCAGCCGCAGATTATCGGCCACCAGCCAGCCCCAGCAAGCTTGCGGATCGTTGCGGTCCATCGCCACCGCGCCCACCGCCACTCCGTCCAGGCCGGCCACGCCCACCGCCGAGGGCGGCTCCAGTTCGGACCGCCGCACGTCGATACGATCGTCCGCCAAAGCCGCTTCGACCGCCTCCGTTCCCGGATTTTCTTCGAACTGCACCCATAGCGACAGGCTGTACCCATGAAACACGGGCGCCTGAATCAGCCGCAGCGACGGCATGGGCGGCGGCGCGGCATGCGACCCAGCCCCGCGCGATAGTAGTGTGGCCAGATGCCTTTCGATGCGCAGTTCCGCCGACTCGAGCGTCAACGGCGCATCTTCGCCATATTGCGCCAAGATGTTGAAAGCGAGTTGGGCATCGAAAATCTTCTTCGGCATGCTTTTGAACGACAACAGGCCCACCGTCTGCTGCTGCAACTCTTCCACTCCCGACGTGCCGCGCTCGCTGGCCGGTTCGAAAATCTGTATCACCGACCGCCGCACTGGAAACCGAGCGTGCAGCCTCGGCAGCACCATGGCGATGGCGATGGCCGCGGGATGCGCGATCAAGTGTACGGCGTCTTCCGGCGCGCGGAATCCGGCGGGCTCCACAAAAGGTGCCCGAATAAACGAGCGGGGATGGTCTTCGGCGGCGTGCGTCAAATCGACGGTTCCGGGAGCATCCCCGCGCAAGTCTAGCGCGCGCAGCGTGGTTTCGGCCGATCCGGCCAGCAGCACCAGGGGCGCATCCCGCAGGGCCTGCTCCTCCAGTCCCCAAACCAGCGCCGGCTCGCCGCCTTGTTCGGTAATCGCGCCGGCCTTCTCGGGATCTTCCGAGATCAGTTTCAAATCCACGGGTATGTGGCCCACCGCGATCAGGTCGCGCAACTCGCGACCCAAAAGCGATTCGCTGCCTACCAGGGCCCAGGTATTTGTTCTAGCCAACTTGACGCTCCGGAACGTTCGGCGGGGCGCCCCGCAAACGACGCCGCAACAAATGCCGCCGCACAATGCCGCCCAATCGAATCGCGATGCCGCCGCCTACATAGATGGCCGCCATAATCGGCAGTACCACGTGGCCGTAATTCCAAATCGCAAAAACCAGCCCGCCCACCACGATCACGATTAAGGGCGTGTGCGGCTGGCGTAGGCTGAAGCCTTTGAAGCTGTAGTAACGCCAGGTACTCACCATCAGGAATCCCAGCAACCCCAACAGTCCCAGCCAGACCACCGCGATGGGCCAGTAGCCGATGGGCTCGCCGTAGAAGGCGTAAACGGTAGCCGCGACCGTGCCTGCGGCTCCCGGAATCGGCAGTCCCACGAAATATTTCCGATTCGGACGGCCGGGATTCTTTGGCATCGGATTCTTCTGGACGTTGAAGCGCGCCAGCCGCGCCGCGCCGCACACTAAGAACAAAAAAGCGACAAAATAGCCGGCCTGAAACAACTGATGTTGAAATTGTTGCGCTAGGCCGCCGCCCACGAACTGTACACCCCAGGCGAACGCCAGCACCGCTGGCGCTATACCGAAGCTGATCACATCCGCCAGCGAATCCATCTCGCGGCCGAAATCGCTGGTGGTGTGGGTCAGGCGCGCGATCATGCCGTCCAACCCGTCGAGCAGCACAGCGATTCCGATAGCCTTCGCCGCTATCTCGAAATCTTCCGCCGCGACCGCGGCGCCCGGGCCGCCTGCGGCGGCCGACATGGCGCCGCGAAAGGAACGCAAAATTGAAAGATACCCGAGGAAAATGTTGAACGCGGTGAACAAGGTCGGCAACGCATAGGCCGCGCGGCGGGGCCGCCGATCCGGAGAGTGCCGGTCGATCAGCGGGTTCCTAAGCTTCGGCATGCACCAGTTCCCGGGTTTCCGTCACTAGTTTTCGAGCTTCGGCCAAGTCCACTCCGGCAAAATCGCGGCGCAGCGCAATCACGCTGGAGCCTGCCGAGACTCGCGCGCCCGGCTGCACCGCGATCTCCCATTCAGGACCGAACAGCACATCCACGCGCGATCCGAATTTGATCAGGCCCACGCGTTCGCCCTTCGCCACCACGTCGCCTGCTTGCTTGTTGAATACGATGCGCCGCGCAATTAGACCGGCGATTTGCTTGAAGACCACGCAGGTGCCCTCGGCCCGCACGCTGACCACGTTCTGTTCGTTCTCGGTGGAGCATTCCTCGCGGCTGGCCACGTGAAACCTCCCCTTGCTATAGCGCACGTCTGAGATGGTGCCCCCGATCGGCGCGCGGTTCACGTGTACGTCGAAAATATTCAGGAATATGCTGATGCGCGTATGCGTGGCGGTCTCCTGTTTCACTGCCACCACCTTGCCGTCGGCCGGGGATACCGCAACCGGCCCGGCCGGAATCGCCCGTTCGGGATCGCGGAAAAAGTAAAGACAAAAAACCGCCAGAATGAACAGCGGCAGTCCGAACCAGGGTTGCGCCAGATAGGAAACCAGCAGTCCGCCCGCGGTCAGCCCCAGCGCGTAGTAGATGCCGTCGGCGACGATCATTCACCCCATTCTCCCACAACAATTCGCGGTGCACGCTCCCAGCGCGCCGGTTCCGCGCGGGTGTGGACACGTCCCTCAGTTCCGATCCAGAAAATCGAGAACCACCGGGTTCAGCCACTCCGGGCGGTCGCGAAATGTGCCATGACCGGTGCCCGGCAGGATGCAGAGTTGGGCACCCGGAATGCCATGAAAAATCGAGGCCGCTTCCTCCACGCCGGTAAAATCGCGGTCTCCGAAAACCAGGAGTACCCGCGCTTTGATGGTGGCCAGTTCCGGCCCCGAGACGCCCCAGCCAGGCGTCGACCACATCGCCCTAACCTTCTCGAAAATTGCCGGCCAATGCGCAGGTCCGTCCGGAGAAACGCGATCGTATTCCTCCCGGAACGCTTTCGGGAGAAGGTTGGGTGAAAGGTTCCGCATAGCTGTCTGCCGCTCCGGGCTGAGGGCGCCGAGTCCAACGCCTGAGACCACGACTCGCCGTACCATCTCGGGATGGGTGAAAGCCAGCCGCAGCGCGATCTGGCCGCCATCGCTGAATCCGAGCAGGTCGGCATTCCGGATTCCCCGTTGAACCAGAAACGCAAACGTATCTTCGGCCATGCCGGCATAGGACAATTCGCGTCCCGCGATATCGGCCGTATGGCCGTGGCCCATCTGCTCCAAGGCGATCACGCGATGATTGTGCGCCAGCGCGGGAATCTGCGCGGCAAACGAGAATTGAATGGTGCTCATACCGCCATGCAGGAGCACCACCGAGCGGCCCTCGCCATGCACTTCGTAGTACATCTTCAGCCCATGGACCTCGGCATATTCGCCGGCGGCAGGCCACGCCACCAGCAAACCAAACAGGGCAACCAGACGCATGTTGAGAGTGTATCAAGACCCCGCTGACCAAGGCCTGTTGTTAGAATACGGGGGGTTCGGCAATCTTCGCCATGCCTAGACACGTTCTTTTCCTTACCTGCGCAGCCGCCGTGCTGCCGGTCGTCCCGATTCTCGCGCAAGAACCTGAAACCATAGCCATCGACGCACGCGCCGCCGCCCGGCCCTTCCCGCACTTCTGGGAGGTCATGTTCGGATCGGGGCGCGCCAACCTCTCGTTGCGGGAATCCTACCGCCGCGACCTGGACGCCACTCGCGCCGTCACTTCCTTTCAATACGTCCGCTTCCACGCCATCCTGCACGACGAAAACGGCATCTACGATGAAGATGCGCACGGCCGCCCTGTCTATGACTTCTCGTACCTCGATCAAATCTACGACGGCCTGCTCGACCGCCATATCCGCCCGTTCGTGGAACTGGGCTTCATGCCGCGCAAGCTGGCATCCTCGCCAACGCCGCATCCTTTCTGGTACAAGCCATTCGTGTCGCCGCCGAACAATTACGGGCATTGGGACGATCTCATCGCGCAGTTCACGCGCCACCTGATAGCCCGCTACGGCGAGCCGGAAGTGGAGCAATGGTACTTCGAAGTCTGGAACGAGCCTAACCTGGACTTCTGGGGCGGTCAGCCAAGAGAATCGACTTACTATGAGTTATACGATCACACCGCGCGCGCCATCAAAAGCGTCAGTCCGAACTTGCGTGTCGGCGGACCTGCGACCGCGCAGGCGGCCTGGGTGGATCGTTTCAACCAACACTCGGTTGATAAGCGTTCGCCGGTGGATTTCGTGTCCACCCACGTCTATGCGAACGATCGCTCCGAAGACATCTTCGGAACGCACGAAAGCATCCCGCGCCGCGATATGGTGGGCCGCGCCGTGAAGAAGGTTTACGACCAGGTGCGTCGCTCGCCGCGTCCCGATCTGCCCATTATCTGGAGCGAGTACAACGCCAGCTATGCGAACGAAATCGCCGTCACGGACTCGCCCTTCATGGGACCCTGGCTGGCCAACAACATCCGGCTTTGCGACGGGTTGACCACGGCCATGTCTCTCTGGACCTTCTCGGATGTATTCGAGGAACAAGGCGTGATCAAGCAGCCTTTCTACGGCGGCTATGGACTGATCGCCGAAGACGGGATTCCCAAAGCGGCCTTCAACGCTTTCCGCCTTTTGCATATGCTCGGCAACGAGCGCATTCCGGTGGCGTCCGCCGACGCGTTGGTCACCCGCGACGCCGATGGCCAGCTCACGATCGCGGTATGGAATTACGCGGCCCCCGAGGAACCCGGCTCCCCGCGCGAAGTGCGCCTGGCAATCACCGGCTTGGCTGGTCCACACCGCGCCCGTATCCAGGTCGTCGATGCGCAGCACGGCTCGCCGCTGGCCGCCTGGGAATCCATGGGACGCCCGGCATTCCCAACCCGCCATCAGATCCAGGTTCTGCGCGATGCGGCCGCATTGCCGGAAGCCACCGAAATGGATTTTGCCACTCTGTCCCTGACACTGCAACCGCACGCTCTGGCGCTGTTGCGGATAATCCCGTAGTGTCTCGGAGCTGAGAGTTAATTGGAGGGTGGGCAATCTTGCCCTGGGGTCCCGGTCTTACGCCGGAAGAGACTCGCGCACTTTCCCTAGCAGCGTTTCCAGCTCAAATGGCTTGCTTAGCGCCGCTACCCGGGCGTACGTCCGAAATTGGGTTTGCAGCTCGGGTTCACAGATGATCAAATCCAGCGGACCGCCGGTCTTGGCCAACTCCAGCGCGTCCTCTGCCCCGCACGCCCCCAGCACGCGGTAGCCGCGCTTCTGCAGGATATTCGTCATCACCGTCCGTAAGCCTTCGTCGCGCTCTATCAGGAGGATGGCCGCGGGGCTGCCGCGGTCCGCGCGCCCGTCCGGTGCGGCAACGGATTCCGCCTGCGCCAGCGGCAGATAGATACGAAACGACGTCCCCGTTACCGGATCGCTCTGCGCCCATAAGCGGCCGCGCATCTGGTGTACGATCCCATGCACCGCGGCCAGCCCCAAGCCTCGCCTCCCATTTGGCTTGGTGGTGAAGAACGGCTCGTACAGATGTTCCCAACTCTGGTCGTCCAGGCCGGGTCCCTCGTCGCCGACCTCCAGCACCGCGTAAGAGGCATCACCATTGCGCCGCAGGGCGGGATCGTTCGCCGGCGCGTTGCGCGTGGCGATGCGGAACCTCCCGCCATGTTCCATCGCCTCGCGCGAATTGGATGCCAGCTCCATGACGATCTGGCGCACCTGCGCTGGGTCCGCCATCACCGGCGCTACATTCGGGTCCAAGTCCCGAACAAGCTGGATGGGAAGCCCCAGCATCCGTTCGAGCGCCGGCTGCATGGCCTCCAGCAGCTTGTTGAGCTGTACTGGTCTGGTATCCAGGGTCAATTGTCCGCTGAAGGCTGATAACTCACGGGCAAGCTCACCGGCGCGATCGGCGGCCTTGCGGATCTTGTCCGGCTCCGGAAACGTGGATTGGCCGCGCCGGGCGCAGTTCGCCGGCATCTCGGCGGCGGCCCGCAATTCCCGGTCCATTTCGCTAAACTCGACGGCCACTCGCACTGCCAGCGAGCGTTGCGCATCCCTGCGCTCGGCCATGCGCGCAACCGCGGCGGCCGTGGCGTCCCGCACCTCCAACTGGACCACCCCGGCGGACAATTCGCCGCCACTCACCTGCAGCAAACGACGGCTCCCGTCGCCGGTATTGATCGCCATCTCGACGCCCTCGACGCGCCCGCCCGAGCGCAGGTGTTCGAAGACCTCGGCCCCCGCGCTGGCATCGTCAATCAACGGCGGCGCCCAGAAATTCCGGCCCACGACACCGCTGCGCGGGCAGGCGCACATCCGCAGGAATGCGGGGTTCGCCTCGGTCACGCAGCCCGTGGACTTCTCCAACAGCAACACCCCGGTCCGCAGATTCTCAAACGAGGCGGCGAAGATGTCGTTTTCGTTCATGGCACTTCTCTTATAGTGTTTCACAACGGTTGGAAGAGGCTGGTAATTCGGGTACAGGGGAGAGTTTTGCAGTGGTACTGACGCGCGCGGCAAGCCAGGCCGCAGCACGCCCAAGGCCCGCCCCGCTTAGTTTTCGCCGCCGCCCCGCGCGTTGCTCATGCGCGCCAGCTCCTTTCGGAATAGCGGATTGGCGGGATAGTCGTGCGCCAGGCTCTCCAGCAGCTTTCCGGTTTCGCGCGGGTGCTTCTCGCGCAGATCGATGATGCCCAGCAGGATCTTGGCGAAGGGCTTGAAGTAGTGTCCGTCGCGCACGACCAGTTCCAGGTTCTTGACGCCCTGCTCCTTGCTGCCCTGCACGTTGTCGAACCGCACGAACCAGCGAATGAAGAACGGCAGGCTGCCCACCATGTACTCCGATATTCCGGCGGTGATGTAAGCGTCCACGCAAGGGGGATTCAGCTTCAAAAGCTGCTGCGCATAGCTGTTGGACCGCTTGGCGGGTGATAGGCTGGCAATCTGGTGCTTCTCCACGAACGCCATGTAGTCGGTAGTGACGCCCTCCACGATGGACATGGAAAATAGCGCCTGGCGATCGTTCGGGTTGGCCGCCAGGGCGGTCTCCGCGCGGGACTGCGCGTCTTCCAACGCCTTCAGAAACTTCGCCCGCACGTCGGGATCTGGCCGCAGACCCCTCTTGTCCGCGATGTGCTTGTCACTGGTCAGAAACTCGGACTCCAGGATGCCTAGCCGGTCCAGTTCAAAGAAAAGGTACGCCGAGGCGCGGATTGCGTACCCCAACGGTTCCTTTGGGTGCGCCGCGATATACCGGTTGATATCGGCGTGGGCCGCCGGGAAGTTGAAATTGTAGAGATGATCGAAGGCCTCCGCAATGTCCGCGGAGTCGGCGCCACAAGCTCCCTCGCCCGCCTCCGTCGGCGCCATCCCCGCCATTATGGGCGCACACACGAATAATCCCAATACCCAGAACCGCAACATTCATCCCTATCCTAGCAGAGCGTCCGCGGCAGTCGCTCTTTGGATGCTGTACAATTCAGTCCATATGAAATCGGTTTTGACCCCCTTGGACTTTCTGGCGCGGAGCGCCTGGGTGTATCGGGATCGCATCGCAGTGGTCGATGGAGACCGGCGATTCACCTATGCGGAGTTCAACCAGCGGGTACACCGGCAGGCCAGCGCGCTGCGGGCTTTTGGTGTTCTGCCCGGCGATCGCGTGGCGGTGCTGGCTGCCAATTCGGCGGGCGCGCTGGAGGCGCACTTCGGCGTGTTGCTGGCCGGCGCAGTCCTGGTGATGCTGAATACGCGGCTGCAGGCGGGCGAGTTGGCGTGGATACTGAACCACTGTGAGGCGCGCGTGGCGATTGCGGATCCCGAGCTCGCCGCGGGGCTGCCGCCGCACATCCGCGCGATTACGGACTACGAAGGCTGGCTCGCGCAGGGCGAGTTTCCAGCGGCGGGCACACCGCCGCCCGAGGAAGACGGCTTCATCGCCATCAACTACACCAGCGGGACCACGGGGTTTCCGAAGGGTGTGATGTACACGCATCGCGGCGCATATTTGAACGCGCTGGGCGAAATTATTGAACACGGCCTGACGAGCCGTTCGGTGTACCTGTGGACGCTGCCGATGTTCCATTGCAACGGCTGGTGCTTTCCGTGGGCGGTTACGGCGGCCGGCGCGCGGCACGTCTGCTTGCGGCAAGTGGACCCGCGGAAAGTGGTGGAACTGATTCGCGCGGAGGGAGTGACACATCTGTGCGGCGCGCCGGTGGTGGTAAGCACGCTGACACAATACTGCGCGGCGCAGGGCATTCGGTTTCACGGCGGGTTGAAGATCGTGACGGCGGGCGCGCCGCCGGCGCCCGCAGTCATACGTGCGGCCGAGGAGATCGGCGCCAGCCTGGCGCACGCCTACGGCCTGACAGAGACGTACGGGCCGCACGCCATCTGCGCGTGGCATCCGGAGTGGGACGCTCTGCCGGCGGCGGAACGCGCACAACTCCGCGCGCGACAGGGTGTGCCGTTTACCGTGGCGGGCACGGACCTGCGCGTGGTGGACGGGGACATGCGCGATGTTCCGGCGGACGGCCAGACCATGGGTGAAGCCGTCATGCGCGGTAACAATGTGATGCTGGGGTATTATAAGAATCCGGAAGCCACCGGGGATGCGTTTCGCGGCGGATGGTTCCATTCGGGCGACTTAGCGGTCATGCACCCGGATGGATACATCGAGGTGCGCGACCGCCAGAAGGACATCGTAATTTCGGGTGGCGAGAACATTTCGTCAATCGAGGTGGAGAAGGTTCTGGCCGAGCATCCGGCAGTGCTGGAGGCGGCCGTGGTGGCTGCGCCGGATGAAAAATGGGGCGAAGTGCCGAAGGCTCATATCGGACTGAAACCCGGGCAAACGGCTACGGCCGAGGAATTGATCGCGTTTTGCCGCGCGCGGCTGGCGCATTTCAAGTGTCCGAAGCTGGTGGAGTTTGGAGTGTTGCCGCGGACGGTAACGGGGAAGGTGAGGAAGAACGAATTGCGGGCGCGGTTACAATGAAAGGACCCATGCGGGCGTGGAACCGGGCAAAACTCTTGTGGGGCTATCTGGCGCGGCGTTCGAAGCTGGCGGCCCTGCCGGTGGAGTACATCGTGGAGACCACCGCCAAGTGCAATCTCTACTGCCCGATGTGTCCGCGCGAGACGCACAAACAGCCCAAGGCAGACATGTCCGCCGAGGTGTTCGAGCGCGTGGTGCGGGAATCCGGAAGTACGGCCGAGCACATGATGCTGATCGGGTTGGGGGAGCCGTTCATGGACCCGGCGATATTCGAGCGCATCGAACTCTGCCATCGGCATAGCATCTCGACGCTGCTTTCGACCAACGGAACTTTCCTGGACGAGCGCGTGGCGGAGCGGGTGCTGGCATCGCCGCTGGAACAGATCACGCTGAGCTTCGACGGAGCCAGCCAAGAGAGTTTTGAATTCTATCGCAAGGGCGCGAAGTTCGAGAAAGTGCGCGACAACTTCGTGCGCTTCGCGAAGATGAAGGATGCGCGCGGATCGAAGCTGCAGGTGGTGGTGCAGATGGTGCGCATGGAGCGTAACGCGGGCGAAGTGGAGGAGTTCGTGCGGTTCTGGCGCGGTCTGCCGGGCGTGGATCAGGTGCGCGTCAAGGAAGACGAAACCAACATGATGCGTCCCGACGCGGGCCACGCCTCGGAAGACTGGAAGCATCCCTGCCATTACTTGTGGCGGGGGCCGATGTACGTGAAGCAGAACGGCGATATTTACCCATGCTGCCAAAGCTACATGCTGGATGGCGCGCCGCTGGGCAACATCGCGGACGAGGCGCTGGAGAGTATCTGGAATGGGGCGGAGATGCAGCGCATGCGCCGTGCGCACACCAGCGGGCGGGCTGGCGAAATCGACGTATGCGCGCGCTGCTGCACCACCATTCCACATCCCGCGCTGGTGGCGGGCAGCCTGTTGTTCCATGGCAAGACGGTGCGCAGAATGCTGCCGGCGATCGAGCGGCTGATCTACTTTTCGAAGCTGCCTGGGAAGCTGTTGCGTCCGCCCGCGGCGGCTGCGCCCAGGCAGGATCTTGTGCAAATTCACTCGGGACGGCAAGAAGGGCCGGGCCGGGGTGCGGGGGGCTAGGTGCCGGGGCTGCCGGCATATGCAAAGCGACTCAGGGCCATTCCGGTTTCTCGATCCAGGTGAGCTCCGCGAGGGCGACATACTTCTGCGGTTAGCCGCGACCCAGCCCGCGGACCCTGTGAAGGGCTGGGTTCCGTGTTATAAGTTCCACATTGTGAGTGTAGCGGCTGGAAGCCGCGCGGGAGAAATTCGCCTGCGGGTCGGCGACAACGAAAACCTGCGCTTGTACTGGGGGCATGTTGGCTACGGGGTCGACCCTGAACACCGGGGCCGCCATTTCGCGGCGCGCGCGCTGCGGCTGGTTCTGCCACTGGCACGGCTGCACGGATTGTCGGAACTTTGGATCACATGCAATCCGGAAAACACGTCTTCGCGACGGACCTGCGAATACGCAGGTGCGGAATTCGTCGAGATCGTCGATTTGCCGCCACATTTGGATATGTACCAGAGAGGCGATCGGCAGAAGTGCAGGTACCGGCTCGATCTGCGCCTTGCCCAGTAGAATTACGGCCGGCCTCGTGGGCACATCGGCTGGCGCTATCAACCCTGAGCGCACGATCTGCTCGCATTATTTGGTGTTCGACTGTGGCCGATCGGTGAAAAACCAAGTGAAAACGGCCCGCGGCTGGTCAACCGTGACGCCTGCGGGCCGGAGCGCGTCTCTTCTCTTCTCTCGTCTCGTTTTGGAGTCTTTACTTCCAAGGCTTCACGTGGACTCTGTGCTCGCCTTGCGCATCCACGATGTCGACATGCGTCGGTAGCGTACGTTCGCCCGGCGAGCCGCCCGTCGGCCAAGTTGCGACATAGTAGGTTACGAGGTTCATGAAGATTCCTGTTGGAGGCTGCTCCATCAGGTTGAATTTCCCGGAGTTCTCCTCGAAGAAGATCGTGAAGCCGCTTGTTCCGTAGTAGCAGGTTGCAATCAAATAGAGTACTCCTACGGTTTCATCCTGGGTGAAAGAACGTGCAAAGGCCTTGTACTCGATTGCCGTCCCGTGGCTAAGCCCCGATCGTGGCGTAGTTCCCGTCGCTGTTGCAGACATTTCGTCTCTCCTTTCTGAACCAGGATTTCCATTTTGGAGCCCGGTATCCAAGAATTGTACACCAAATCGGCTCCATTGGCGCATTTGTTTTGGTATGTTTTTCATCCCGAGCCGCTCCGCCAGCTCAAACAGATGCTAATTCAGCCGGCTCCGGCACGTAAAGGCGCGGAAGTTGCTTTATTTTATTGCGAACGATTTCTCCCGCGAACGATTTTTCCCGCACTTCTTCGCTTTTCCTTCCTTCGCTGAAGTTTCCTTTGACGTCCTATCTGCGTTTGTCCGTTCCTGTTCTGTGGCTGCAAAAGCCGTTTTAGCGGCTTCCTTGGATTTGCGTCTGCACGTCCGCCTCCCGGAGAGCGATTCAAAGAAAGATCGCCGCGACCCTTTACTGAACTCAAGCTGAATGCCGCGTCGACTCTTGCTATGGTTGCAAATGTTCTTCTTGTCGCAGCCATGCAGCGCAGGCCTCGGCATTTCGACACTGATCTACGCGACAGCCTCCATTGGGGCCGTTTTTTGTCGGCTTTTTTTCGCCCAAACGGCCCCGGTGACCCAGGCCGGCGATATTATCTGTGTTTATCCGTGTCCATCTGTGGTTCCAAAGGCTTTTTTCGCGGCTTCTATGGTCTTGTGGATATCTGCGTCCGTGTGCGCGGTCGACACGAAGGCGGCTTCGAATTGCGAAGGCGGAAGGTAGATGCCGCCCTCGATCATGCGGCGATGGAAGGCCGCGAACCTGGCCGTGTCCGCGCGCTTGGCGGAATCCCAGTCCGTCACAGGCTGGTCCGTGAAGAACCATGTGAACATGGCCCCCACGCGGTTCGTTGTGACACCCGCGGGCGCGGCACCGGCGATGGCTGCGGATTTAGTCTCCAGTTCGCCGTATACTTCCGGATGCGCTTTCAAGTACCGCAGCATCGCCAAGCCCGCGGCCACCGCCAGCGGATTGCCGGACAGCGTCCCGGCCTGATAGACCGGCCCCACCGGAGCCACAATGCGCATGATATCTGCGCGCCCGCCATAAGCGCCGATCGGGAGGCCGCCGCCGATGACTTTGCCCAACGTGGTCATATCCGGACGGATGCCGAAGCGCGCCTGCGCGCCGCCATAGGCCACGCGGAAGCCGGTCATCACTTCATCCAGGATCAGCAGCGTCCCGTGCCGCGCGGTGATCTCGCGCAGCGCTTCCAGAAAGCCGGGGCGCGGCGGCACGCATCCCATGTTGCCCACCACCGGCTCCACAATCACCGAGGCGATGCGTTCGCCGTGCGCGTGGAATGCGGCTTCCACCGCATCTACCGAGTTAAAGGGCAAAGGCAGCGTGGTATCGGTGAAGCCCTTCGGTACGCCTTGCGTATCGGCGATACCCAGCGTGGCCAGGCCCGAGCCGGCCTTCACCAGCAGCGAATCCACGTGGCCGTGATAGCAGCCTTCGAACTTCACGGTAAGATCGCGGCCGGTAAACCCGCGCGCCACGCGGATGGCCGACATGGTGGCTTCGGTGCCTGAGTTGACCAGCCGCACCATCTCCATAGAGGGCACCGCGTCGCGGATGGCCTCGGCCAGATCGATTTCCCGCTCCGTGGGCGCGCCGAAACTGGTGCCCGTCTCAAGCGCCTCGCGCACGGCTTCCATTATCGCCGGATGGCGGTGGCCCAGCAGCAGCGGTCCCCAGGAACCCACGTAGTCGATGTACTCGTTGCCATCGATGTCGAAGATGTGGGACCCCTCGCCGCGGGCGATGAAGGGCGGATTGCCGCCTACGCTGCGGAAGGCGCGCACGGGCGAGTTGACGCCGCCCGGAATTACTTGCTGTGCCCTCTGAAAAGCGGCTTCGGATTTAACGTGCGTCATAGCATGCGGGGCTTGTGGGGCAGCTAATCTTGGCTGCAAGCCGGCTTTCCAGCCGGCTCGGAACGCGCCGGAAAGCGCGTCCGCAGGCAGGATTGCGTGCCCCACAAGGGAAACTGTTTGCAGTAGATCATGGCCGCGCTTTGCCGGGCAGCAGGCGGCCGAGCCCCAGGCTCATGGCGATCTCGTACAAGCTGCCGTTCAAATTGCGCATCAGCCGGTTCTTCAATCCCAGATAAGGCTGCGTGCCCGCGAACAGGTCCTGCATGACGCCGTTGAACCGGCTGCTGCGCCGCGTGAATTGCACCATGCGCGCGGGCACCGAGCCGAACAGAAACCGCCCCAGGAAGACGCGCTTGGCGAGCCGTGAGCCGAACTCCAGATCGGCGGCGAAATCCCGGCGCAGGCTGCGCCGGTAAGCCTGCAGCTTCTCCGCCAGCCCGCCGAGTTCGGAGAGCAGCGCCTTGGCCGCCAGATCGGCGGAGCGCAGCGCATAATAAATGCCTTCGCCGGTAACCGGATCCACCAGGCCGGCGGCGTCGCCCACCGCCATCCAGCCATCTCCCGCCACGCGATTCTTCCTCCACGCGGGAGTATCGAGCGACGGCAGCAGATGACTGTAGAACGCCGCGCCCTTCCAGCAGATGCCTCGCTGCGCCATATAGTTCTCCAGCCGCTTGCGCAACGAAGCGGCCGGCTCGCCCTTGCCGCAAATGCCCACCGAGAGATGGCCGCAGCGCGGAAAGATCCAGATGTAACCCTCCAGTTGCGGCAGAAATTGTATATCGATCTGGGCTTGATCTCCCGGGACGTAGTAGCCCAGCGCGGACATGGAATCGCGGGATGTCAGTTGCGTGCCGAAATCCCGCAGCGGATTGCGCGCGCCGGTGGCGACCACGCAGAAATCCGCGTCCAGCGCGCCTGAATTGGTCCGCAAGCGCCAGCCCATGCCCTTGCGGTTGATCTCCAGCACGCGGGCTTTCTCGATGCGCGCCCCGGCGCGTTCGGCGCGCTCCAGCATCATGCGGTTCAAATCCATGCGCGAATAGATCAGCAGAGGCTCGCTCAAATGCAGCGTGGCGGCTTTGGCCCGCGGAGCCGACAGAATCGTTTCCGTGACCACCTTCTTGGGAGTATTGTTTTCGATCAGGAACGGATACGTGTGGTAGGCCTTGTAAGTGAGTCCGCCGCCGCAGGGCTTCTCCCACGCCAGCTTCTCGTCGAAGACCACGGTGTCCAGGCCCGCTGAAGCTAGCCGCTCTGCCGCGAAGGCCCCCGCCGGACCTCCGCCCAATATGGCGACCAGTTTCATCTCGGACCGCTGTCCTGCGGAGGCACCGCAGGATGTCCGGGCGGCAGCGCGCCCGTGGGACGGCCACCGCCTTCCGGCATACCCATTCCGCCACCGTGCGGATTTGCGCCCATGCCGCCATGCGGGTTCTGACCGGAGCCTGCGCGGGGTTTCACCACCCAGCGGTCCCCCTTCTTTTCCAGCACGTAATGGATGGTCATAGGCTGGGCGGCATTCGATCCCTTCGGTGTGAAGATCACGGCGGCATCTACTTCGTTCTGCCGAAACACCATCCCCGCCACCGACACGTCCATCGAAGCGATGTTCAGACCCTGGCGCGTCGAGAGATAATCCATGACGCCGCGCTTGACGGCATCCTCATTTTGCATGTTGGAATGGCAGGCCGCCAGGGCAACGCAGACCAGCACCGGAAGGAATCTTCTCACGCTCTGATTATACCTGTGCGGCGCTGTGACGGGTTGCGGTACCGATCGCGACGAATGCCGCCCGCCCCACAAAACCAAACTACCCACTACCCAAAGGCCACAGGATCTGCGCACGGCAAGATGCTCACTGCCTTTGCGGATTGCCGGCGAGTTCATCGAGCTTCGGCAGCAACTGCCGCACGTTGGCGGCGTCGTTGGCGTTGGGCGCCAACTCCAGATATTTGCGGAAGCACCTGGCAGACTCGGCATATGCCTTTTTGTCCATTAGAAGAAGACCCAGCACGTAGGTCAGGCGCGGGATCTTCTGGTCCTTGTCCAGGCGCAATCCCTCGCGCGCGGCCCGCTCGGCCTCCTCGGGCTTGTTCAGCCGTGCGTCGGCAATGGCATTGAAGAGGTAGGCCCCCGGGAAGTCCTCCGGATCCAGTTCGATCCATAAGTGCGAGTACTTTTCAGACTCGGCCCAATCGCCCCGGTGGTCCGCCGCCACGGTCAGGTTTTCATACGGTTTCACGTACCGGGGGTCGCTCTTCTGAGCTTCTTTCCAGGCTTCGATGGCTCCGGCCGCGTCATTCCGGCTCTGGCGCGCCAATCCGAGTTGGTACCATGCGACGGCGAAATTCGGATATGTCTTGACCGCCTTGCCGAATTCGGATGCCGCGGCGTCCCACTTCTGGGCGCGCATGGCTTCCAGCCCCTTCCCGTAAGCCTTCCTGGCATTGGGAGGAGCCTGCAGCGTAGTGGCGCTGACCACCAGGGAACTGGCGCGCGAAAGCGGATGAAGGATGATGGTGCCTACGCGGGCATCGTCCATGGTGCTCTTGATGGCCAGAATAACGTTCTCGGAACGGTATCCCGGAAGAACCGCCCGCAACTCGCAGTTTCGCAGCGCTTGGGTAATGGGCATGGAATACTGAGTCGAGGTGGCGTTAATGGCTTTGTTCAGTTCGTCGCTCCGCTGGGTGGCGGTCTGGCTGGCGTCTCCGGTAACGGTATCGCTCCCGCTGGCCGATACCTTGAAGCCGAAATGTCCCTTCTCGTCGGTCCAGGCCGCGAAACTAGCGCGGCCGTCGCAGACTTTCTCGATGCCCACCATGTCCGCCGGCGGCGACCCATCGTCCAACATCACGTTGCCGGTAAGAAAAACGACGCGCTCGGCGCTCTTGTCGATTTCGGATTGTCCCGGATTCTGGCCGCTGGCCTCGACCACGGCTGCCAGCAGCAGCCCGGCCCATATCCATGTACGGCAGCCCATACTCGCCTCCTGGCGTGTTCCTTCAATTATGCGCCTGCCGGCCCCAAAACGGAATTCGGTTTCCGAATGAAAAAACCTTATTGCAGCTTATTTATCAGATCGTCGATCTTGTTCTCTTCGTCCTTGGCCGGATTGCTATGCAGCGCGCGCTGCAACTCCCGCAGGGCCTTTGGCTTGTCGCCCTTCTGGGCGTACGCCATACCCAGGTGGAATCGGTATGTGGAGTTGTCCGGCTTCTGGTTCACAAGCCCCTGGAACATATCCATGGCGCTGTCGCTCATGTTCTTCTTCAGATAAATCCAGCCCAGCGTATCGGACACTTCGGTCAGGTTTGGCAGCACCTGTTTGGCGCGCTGGGCGTATGTCAACGCCTGGTCCAGGTCCCCCGAGCCGCCCTCGGCCATCATAAATGCCAGGTTGTTCAGGGCCATTCCGTCTTGCGGGTTCAACTTGATGGACTGTTCGTAAATCTGCCGGGCTTCTTTCTTCCGGCCGGCGCTCGCCAACGTCAGGGCCAGCTCGTCGACCACCGTCGAATTGCCGGGCAAGCCGTCTTTGGCTTGGTTCAGAGCTTGTATGGCTCCGTTCAAGTCCCCCTTCTTGCGCAACGTCAAGCCCAAGCGCATGTAAATGTCGCCGCGCGCCTTGGAATTCTTGTCCAGCCCATTGAGCACAGCCTGAAACTGGGCGATCGCCAGATCCGGATTCCCGGCGCGCACCGCGAGATTGCCCAGCGCCAGGCGTAGATCGTATCGGGTGGGGCTCTTCGCCAATTCCGTTTGCAAGGCCTGAATCGCCAGATCCATATGGCCCTGTTCCGCCAGCGCCTCCGCCAGCCCAACCAGGGACCGTACATCCTGCGGATTGGCCGCGTAGGCTTTGCGGAAAATGCCCTCCGCTTCTTTCGGTTTGTCCTCCCGCATGGCTAAAATGCCCAGCGAGAAATCGATATCCGGGGCGCTGGGATTGGCCTGGCGGACCCCCTCCAGCACCTGCCGCGCCTCGGCGTATTTCTTTTCGCCCGACAAGGCTGCCGCTTCCACCATGCGCGCCGGAATGTTCTTCTTGTCGATCTGCAGAATCGCTTGGACGGATTTGAGAGCCGGTTCGTAGTCCGACCGCATCACTTGCAGTTGCGCCAGCGCCAGACGCGCCGGCAGGTAATCGGGCCTAAGGCGGATGGCCTCGGAAAACTGCTGGCGGGCCTGCTCATATTCCCCGCGCGCGACGTGCGCCCGCCCCAGGTTGTAGCGCGCCACGAAATTGTCCGGCACCGCGTTCACCACCGCCTGCAATTCGGAAATGGCCTTCTGCACCTCGCCCCGATCGAGCATTAAGGATGCCTGCAATCCCCGCGCGTCGGAGTCCTTGGGGTTCTCCTTCAGAATGGCGGCATTGATGTCGGCCGCCTCGGTGCGCTTGTTCTGGCGCATTAATACTTCGATCATGCGCTTCCGATAAGCGCTCTTCTGCTTGGGGTCCTGAGCTATGCCCTCTTTGTATTGATTGAGCGCCTCTCCCAAGTCCCCGTTGCGAAAATAGAAATCGCCAACCACCAGGTCTGCGCGGTCGAAATCCTTGGCGTGGGCCTTGATTTGGTTGAGGGCCGCCACCATGTCGTCGTGCCTGTGCAGGCTGGAGTAAAAGCCGGCCAGCGACACCAGAAAGCCGACCTGCTTGGGATTGTTTGCGGCGCCAGTCTTAAGCACCTGCTCCGCCTCTGCGATTTTACTCTGCAGCAGATAAACGCGATACAACTCGTTATAAGCCTGGATCAAAGTCTTGTCGTCTTTAATCAGTTGCCCATAAATCTGTTCGGCCTCCGCAAACTGCCGGTCGCCGGCCAGCGCGCGCGCCAATTGCGTCTTGAGAGCCGGGGGCGGCGTCTTGTTGATGGAGATGGCTTTGCGGTATTCCGCGATGGCGCCGGCCAGCAGCGTTTCCGCTTGTTCCGGGTGGCCCTCGCGGCCGCTGATTTGCGCGCGCACGAAATCCAGGTCGGCGGTCAGCCGGTGGCCGTCGAATGAATTGGGATCGCGCTGCAGGAGATCCTTGGTGATGCCTTCCACTTCCATCAGGAGCTGGCTTTCGCGGGTGAACGCGAGATAGATCTCGGCCAACCGGACTTCCGAGTCCGCATGCTCCGGCTGCTCTTTGGGGATCAGCTCGAGGGCCCGCCGCAACTCGTTCAGGGCATTCGGAATACGGCCTAGCTTCAGATCGGTCAGCGCCAGGCGGTAATAGGCGGGACCGTATCGCTGGTCCTTCTGCAAGGCGTTGCGATACATGATGGAAGCTTCCTTGAACTTACCTCTCGCGAAGTATCTGTTCCCGTTTTCCAGATAACGCTTCTTTGCAACGTTGGGGTCCCGGCTGCAGGAAACCAAGCTCAACGCGGCCAGGACGACTACCAGGGATTTCATGCAAGTCCTCACGTTGATTCTAATATACATCGGGCATCGTGGGGGCGTTATTTGAATACTGGGGTGGCGATCGCCGTGGGTAACGGCCCCCACCATCCCGGCCAACTTGCGCGAACGTGGGCTGCCCGCCCCACCCTCCGATTGTCACCGTATTTAGCGAGTCCCAACGGCTCTGTTGGCGGGCGCCGAGCCGCGGCGCCCGAAACAGTTGCGCCGATTCCGCTGAATCGGCCCATACCGTCGAAAAATCGACAATTCAAAATACGGATTTGCATGAATTCGCTTCTATTTTACGGCGAGCCGAATTATAGTGCAAATTATACGTCTTCGTGCGCCGTCGGATGATGTATACTATTTTTGCCGGAGGGCATTTGCGAGAACGATATGGGCCACCATCGGTTCTTTTTTTCGCGGTTTCGCGCTTCTTTTCGCCCTCCTCGCGATCCCGGCCTTTCTTACCCTGCGCGATCTCGTCCGGATGCGCAACCGCTACCCGGAGTGTGCGTCCGATCCGGATTTTTCATCTATCGATCGGAGTCAGATAAGGATTGACGGAATGCAGCAAGCAATGAGAGAAAAATTGGTGGCGCACATATGGCTTTCCCCTGCGATCCGGACCCTCTGCGAGCGTCAACAGTGCGGCTTCAAAATCGCAAATGTTCATGCCGATGAGTGAACTGGCGAAAAGCTGGGCTAGCCGGCGGGCCGTCTGGCTTACGTACCCTATCCGCCAACCTTGGATCGCGGTGGGTGAAATACTTACGAATGGCGACCATGAATAATCCAGCCGCTTTCTCTCCCGATACCGTTAAAGCTTCAACCAAAACTTCAAGCGCGGATTTTGACAGCGCGCTTGGGCCTGCGGATGAGGGCCCCCAGGCCAGCGAAGGACGCTGGCGCGCCATCTTAGACAACTCGGCGGTAGGCATCTCCGTAACGGATTTCCGCGGCAAGTTCGTCGCTACGAATCGCGCTTATCAAGAAATGGTGGGGTACTCGGAGGAAGAACTGCAATCGATGACCTACATCGACCTTACCCTCGAGGAAGACCGTCCGGCCTCCGCGGCGGTTGCCTCGGACAACTGGGCCGGCCGGCTGCCGCAATTCCAGTTGGAAAAGCGTTATCGGCGTAAAGACGGCCGGATTATTTGGGTGAGAGTCACGGTTTCGAAATCCTCCGGCTCCGGAGACACGCCTGAAATCGGCATCGCCATCGTGGAGGACATTACCGAGCGCAGGCGGGCCGAAGCCAGGTTGCTGGAATACGAAAAGGTGGTCGAAGGTCTTCACGAAATGATGGTGGTTCTGGACCGTGAGTACCGCTACGTGGTGGCCAACCAGGCGTTCCTCAACTATCACGGCCTGACGCGGGAACAGGTCGTCGGGCATTTCGTCCCTGAATTCGTGGGGCAAGAGAGATTCGATCAAGTTACCAAAAACACCGTCGACGAGTGTTTCCGGGGCCGAGTCGTCAGATGCGAGATGGAACTGACTTTCCCCAACGTGGGGCGGCGGGATCTGGTCGGATCGTACTATCCGATCAAAGGCCCCGAGGGCGTCGATAGAATAGCCGTTGTCTTGGAGGACGTTACCGAGCGGAAGCGGGCAGAGGAAGCCCGGACGGCCAGCGAAGTGCGCTGGCGCGCCCTGTTCGACAATTCGGCCGTGGGCATCTCCGTAACGGATTTGCAGGGCAGGTTCATCGCCGCGAATCGCGCTTATCAGGAAATGGTGGGGTACTCGGAGGAAGAATTGCGATCCGTAACCTACGCCGACCTTACCCACGAAGAAGACCGCCCGGCTTCCGCGGCGTTTGCCGCGAGTACCTGGGCCGTCCGGGCGCCGCAATTCCAGTTGGAGAAGCGCAATCTGCGCAAAGACGGCCAGCCAATCTGGGTTCGGGTCACGAGCTCGACAAGCGATCCCGCGACCACGCCTCAAACGTGCATAGCCATCGTCGAGGACATCACCGAGCGCAAGCGGGCCGAAGCCAGGTTGTTGGAATACGAAAAAGTCGTCGAAAGCTCCCAGGACATGATCACGGTGGTCGACCGCGATTACCGTTACCTGATTGCGAATCAGGCGTACCTTAACTATCGCGGCCTGAAGCCGGAGCAGGTGATCGGCCATTTTGTGTCGGAGCTAACGGGGAAGGAGATGTTCGACCAGACGATCAAAGGCAAATTGGATGAATGTTTCCGGGGCGCAGTCGTCAAATATGAAGCGACATTGAGGTATTCCGGGCTCGGCTGGCGGGACCTCTTCATCACGTACTTTCCCATCGAAGGTCCCGAAGGCATCGATCGAATAGCCGCGGTGCTGGTGGATATCACCGAGCACAAGCGGGCTGAAGCCAGGTTGTTGGAATACCAGAAAGTCGTCGAAAGTTCCCAGGAAATGATCGCGGTGGTGGACCGCGATTACCGTTATCTGATTGCGAATCAGACCTTCCTCGATTATCACGGCGTCGCGCGGGAACAAGTCGTGGGCCATTTCGTCTGGGAAATAGTGGGGCAAGAAACTTTCGAGACGTTTACCAAGATCAGGTTGGATGAGTGCTTCCAAGGCAGAGCGGTCAAAATGGAGAGCGATTTTACGTTCTCCAAACTGGGCCGGCGGGATCTGCTCAAATTTTACTTTCCCATCGAAGGTCCCGAGGGCGTCAATCGAGCGGCCGTGGTCTTGCAGGATATTACCGAGCGGAAGCGGGCGGAACGGGAGCTGCAGCGTTCGCTCCTGGAATTGCATGCGCTCAACGCCCAACTGCAAAGCGTGCGGGAGGAAGAGAGAACCAGACTGGCGCGGGAGATCCACGACGAACTGGGACAGGCTCTGACCGCCATCAAGATCGACTTGGCCGCGTTGAAGAGCGCTCCTGGCCGGGCGCAACGGCCGCAGAGCATCGACGGCATCATGAGCCGGGTCGACGAAACGATTCAATCGGTGCGCAGAATCTCGACCGAACTCCGGCCGGGAATCCTGGATCATCTCGGCTTGGCGGCCGCCGTGGAATGGGCCGCGGAAGAGTTTCAGGAGCGCACCGGAATCCAGTGCCGGGTCGGTTTGCCCGGGACGAATCCGGCGATTGATTCTGAACGGGCCACTGCGCTCTTTCGCATCCTGCAGGAGACTTTGACGAACATCGCGCGGCACGCGGGCGCCACTCGTGCGAGTATCGATTTGTCCCAGCAGGGCGGCACCGTCTCCCTGGAGGTTCGCGATAACGGCCGCGGCATTGGGGCGGACCAGATCTCCGGCTCCGCCTCGCTGGGCATCCTGGGAATGCGCGAACGCACTGCCCTGCTTGGAGGAGAATTCATCATTACCGGCGATCGGGGGAGCGGCACCACCGTGCGTGTCGATGTTCCAGTTGCCCATCCCTCGACGGCAAAGGGCGGATCGTGACCCGGGTCCTCATCGCCGACGATCACGCCATCCTGCGCCGCGGTCTGAAAGAGATCCTGGTCCGCGAGTTGGAGGGCGCCGTCTGCGGCGAAGCCATGGATGCCGTCGAAACGCTCGCCCGAATTGAAAAGAGCGAATGGGATTTGGTCATCCTGGACATCACCATGCCCGGCCGGAGCGGCTTGGACGCGCTCCACGACCTGAAGGCCGCAAGGCCCAAACTTCCCGTATTGGTTTTAAGCATGCACCCGGAAGACCAGTACGCCAAACGCGTCCTGAAAGCCGGGGCTTCCGGCTACTTGAATAAGGAAAGCGCCCCCGAAGAGCTGATCAAGGCCGTACGGAAAGTACTGGCCGGTGGCCGCTATGTGAGCGCCGCGCTGGCCGAGAAGCTGGCTTCCGAACTGAGTGAGGATACGGTGAGGCCCGTCCACGAGGCGTTATCCAACCGGGAATTTGAAGTCCTGCAAATGATTGCCGCCGGCAAGACCGTCAGCCAGATCGCCGAGGAACTGCACTTGGGAGTCACCACCGTCAGCACCTACCGCGCCCGAATTCTGGAGAAGATGCATATGGCCACCACCGCCGATCTGATGCGTTACGCCTTGCATAATCGCCTCATCGATTGAATTCCCCCCTATCTGATTGTGCAGGTTGGCAACCTGCCGGCCGATTGCCAATCGGCCAGTATACGCGACCCTCAATCGGCGAAATGCCGATTTCATCCGCGTAGTACAAATCACGACATTTATATGTTAATTGCCACTACAAATAAATCCAATTTCCATCTCTTGCGCTGGGCCTCGCGCTACGTCGCAAAATGAGAGAAGCAGCACAGTACCGGGGGGGAGGGTTTCAAATGGAACATAACGGAAGGGATTGCGGGGCGCGCCGGACAAAAGTGACGCCCATGGACCTTGCGCAAGAGCGTCATCGCTTGCGCGAATCGAAAGTGCATCTGGTCTTGCTGGCGGAAGAGATGGGGCTAGCCGTGCCGCGATCCTGTTGCCTGCATCGCGGCGAAGCGGCCTGTTTATCCTGCGCTTCGGAGTGGCTGGTCTCCCACCTTCGCCTGGCGAAGGGCGCCGCAAACTGAGAGCGCCCGCAAGGGGTTCCCGCGAGTTTCCATGGCAGTGGGGCGGGGAAAACGGCAGGCTGTGCGCCGTGAAGCGTCTAGATCTCCCTTACAGCGGCCTTGCGGCGCGCTGTCGGTTGAGCTAAACTGCGGAATAAGGCGAATCCTGCGATGCCTGCTACCAGCGCATTCCATAAGACCCCGAAAGAGGCTGTGGCCATGAAACCAACCTCGGATTCCGATATCCTTCTAGCGACAATTGTGCGCGAAGGAACTACCGTTAACTATCGCAAAGGCCAAGTGCTTTTCTCGCAAGGCGATCCATCGGATGCCGTGTTTGCGATCCAGAAAGGCAAAGTAAAGCTCACCGTGATTTCGAAACAGAACAAGGAAGCGGTGATTGCAATTTTGACTCCGGGCGACCTGGTCGGTGAGGCTTGCCTGGTGGGTCAGCAGCCCATCCGCCTGGCCACCGCGTCCGCCATGACCGAGTCCGCGATCATTCGCATGGCGAAGCCGGCCATGATGCGCCTGCTGCGCGACGATAACAATTTTGCCAGGCTGCTTCTCGCCTATGTGCTCACGCGTAACATTCGGATAGAGGAGGATCTGGTTGACCAGCTTTTCAATTCCAGCGAAAAGCGGCTGGCGCGGGTCCTGCTGCTGCTGGCCAACTTCGGGAAGGAAGGCGCGCCGGCCGGCGTGATTCCCGATATCAGCCAGGAAACGCTGGCGGGTCTGGTCGGCACGACCCGGTCGCGGGTGAGTTTTTTTATGAATAGATTCCGCAAACTCGGCTTTATTGAGTATAATGGTGCAATTGAAGTGCACAATTCCCTGCTTAATATCGTGCTGCACGATTAATAAATTACGGGCGGCCCAAGCGCGGCCTGTCGTTCCCGGTGGTCCAACGATTCCCCAGCCCTGCAAACCTGAGCAGTTCTGACCAAATTATGACGCGGACTTTGAGCAATTCTGACCAGACAAGCCTGTCTTGAACTTGGTTATTTAGTTAAAGGAAATATGCAACCGCGAATTACGGATGGATTTCATGGCTAATGTAATGCGCATTACGACGAGAGTCTGCGAAGAATTCGCGCCGCGCGATATCGCGCCGGCAAAACAGCGGAAAATAGCCGCATTGGCATACAAGCTCTGGCTGGCACGAAGTTTTCAAGAAGGATCGCCCCAGGAGGACTGGCTGCGCGCCCGGCGCGCCGTCTGCCAGGGGCGATTGCGCGCCTGAAGGGTACCGCACGGAGAATGGCATCCCGGTTGGTGCGTATGTACGCGTTAAGGCAAGCCGTCCAGCCCGACGAACTCGCTCAAGTGGCGTTCGACTCCCTGCCGGAGCGCACCTGCGCGCTGGATCGTGACGGCTGGATTGTACTGGCCAACCACGCCTGGAACCAGTCCGCCCGCGAAAACGGCGCCAGCCTCAGCCAGTGCGGGCCAGGCGTCAACTACCTGCGAATCTGCCGAACCGCCACGGGATCGTTCGCGGAAGGCGCTTGGGAGGCAGCCATGGGGATCGAGACCGTGTTGCGCGGCGCGGCGCCGCAGTTCACCCTGGATTATCCCTGCCTCTACCCTTCCCGCAAAGCGTGGTTCCGGCTCGTCGTCCGGCCGTTGCTGCGGCCCAACAGCGGCGCAGTGGTCTCGCATTCCGAAATCACTAGCCAGGTACTGCTCGCGGAGAGGCTGCGCCGCACACAAGCGCACTATCGCGCTCTATTGGAGAATCCTGTGGATGCCGCCACCGTGCTGGCGAGCGACGGAACGATTCGATACCAGAGCCCCGCATCAGAGGGTATTTTCGGGATCCGGCCCGATGCACTGGTGGGCCGCGCGATCTTCGAATTCGTGCATCCGGACGACACTCACGCCGTCCGCGAGCTCCTGCGCGCCTGCCTGCGATACGCGCAGTGCAAGCATCCCTGCGAATTCCGTTTCGGCAATCGAAACGGCTCCTGGCGCGTGCTGGAAAGCGTCGGCCGGAAACTCGTCTCCAATCCGGAGGGCGGAATTATTCTGAATTCGCGCGACGTCACGCATCAGAAAATGGCCGAAAAAAATTTGCGCGCGAAGCAGGATGCCATGCTGCGCAGCCGCGAGGAGTTGGAGGCGTTGGCGGCCCGCCTGTTCCGCGAGCAGGACGATGAACGCCGCCGGGTGGCCGCGGAATTGAGCGGCAACCTGAGCCAGCGGCTGGCGTCCATGCGGCTGCAAGCGGCGCATCTGGCGGCCGGCGCGGCTGCGCTGGGGCAATCGCAGGCTCTTGAGGAGTGCGCAGCCAGCCTGGGCCGGGATCTGCAGCGTTTGGCTGGCGTGTTGCATCCGCCTACGCTGGAACATCTTGGTTTGGCCGTGGCCCTGCGCGAATACTGCGCGGAATTCACCCGTAAGCACGGCACTCCCGTCCATTATGTCCACCGCGGAATCTCCGCACGCCTGCCCGGGCACATCGCCGCTTCGTTGTATCGCGTGGCGATAGAGTCCCTGGTGAATGTCGCCAAACACGCCCGCGCGAATCACACCTGGGTGACGCTGAGCCGGACCGCGAAGGGCATCCGGATGGCCATTCGCGACGACGGCGCCGGTTTCGATCCCTCCGCGATCGATCCCGGATCGGGCTTAGGTGTCCTCGCCATGCGGGAACGTTTGCGGGCCGTTAGGGGGTCGTTATCGATCGGCTCGCGTCAAGGCGCGGGGACCGAAGTTGTAGCGCTGGCTCCTCTATTTCCCACCGGTAATCAAACGCGCGCCGCGATTTCTCGTAATGTAGTCGTAGATCCACTCGACCAACACCAGCAGGCGATTGTCGAATTCCACCAAATACATCAGGTGCACGAACAACCACACGAACCACGCGATGGGTCCGGAGAGATGCAGCCGGCCAAACGCCGCCACGGCTTTGTTGCGTCCGATCGTGGCTAGCGTACCCTTGTCGAAATAATGGAAACGGGGGGGCGTCCCTCCCCGCAAGCGGGTCCGGATGGCGCGCGCTGCATAGCGGCCCTGCGCCATGGCCACTGGCGCCACGCCGGGCAGCGGTTGGCCGGTCTGATGGCTGAAGTTGGCCAGATCGCCGATGACGAAGATCTCGGGATGCCCCGGCACCGTAAGATCAGGCCCGACGATCAAGCGGCCGGCCCGGTCGAGAGGCGCGCCAGTGCGGTCCGACACGATCTTCCCCAGTTCCGAAGCCTGCACGCCCGCCGCCCATAGAACGGTCTTCGCCGGCATGCGCTCAACCGAATCCTGCCCACGAACGGTAACACCCGCGCTGTCCAAATCGGTCACCGTGGCGTGGGTTCGCGTGCGCACTCCCAAGTCCGAGAGGGCGCGCTCCGCCTTGGCCGACAGATCCGGCGGGAAGGATGGCAGCACGCGATCCGCTCCCTCCACCAATAGGATGGCGGCCTCCGCCGGGTTGATATGGCGAAAGTCGTGCCGCAGCGTATCGTTGGCAATTTCTCCCAGCGCGCCTGCCAACTCCACGCCGGTGGGGCCCGCCCCTACAATCACAAACGTCAGCCATGCGCGGCGTTCAGCGGCGTCCGGCTCACGCTCGGCGCGTTCGAACGCCAGCAGAATGCGGCGGCGGATCTCGGTAGCGTCTTCGATGGTCTTGAGCCCCGGCGCCAGCGGCTCCCATTCATCGTGACCGAAATAATGATGATGCGAGCCGGTTGCCAGAATCAGCGTGTCGTAGAGCGCTTCTCCGTCGGCCAGGAGCACCGCGCGGCGATCCACGTCGATGTCCCGGACCTCACCCAGCCACACACGCGCGTTGCGCTGCCGGCTGAGCACGTGGCGCACCGGCGATGCGATCTCGCCGGGCGACAGGCCGCCGGTAGCTACTTGATAGAGCAGCGGCTGGAACAGATGAAAGTTGCGGCGGTCGATCACGGTCAGATCCACTGGAGCGCGCTTCAGTGCACGGGCGGCGTACAACCCGCCGAATCCCGCGCCCACCAGCACCACGCGATGCGGGGTGGCACCAGCTTTAGCCGACGTTAGCCTATGCGGCATAACCGATCTTATCAAGGCTCCCCGCAACGTCGGGCTAGAACTGGTGCGGAAACGATCTGCTGGGTAAACTTGGTCCCCCCGTTTCAGCGCCATGAAAATAATTGGAATTTTGAAACGTTAGCCAAGTTACCGCCACTATATATCAGGCGGACTTCGCGCGATCTGCTGCCGCGGGCAACGGCAAATGCTATAGGACTGCCCAACGTTGTCAAGACGCGATTCTCGCTCAGCTTTATTTTCACGCAGATTCCTCTTGACTAAACCGCGTCCAGCGGGTATATAATCCAATTTGTTGAAAATCAGATCGGAATATCCAAACAAGGCGGGGTCCTCAATGGAGAAAAACACCGTGCTCACTTACGCCGAGAGGATCTCGGCCGTCTGTCGCACCGTTCTGCATGGAAATCCCCTCCCGTCCGTCGTTCTTGCCCTGCTGGCCGCATTTCCCGTTCTCGCCCAGGTCACAAGTGTGGGAACCGGCTGCGGCTTGAGTGGCGGGCCTATAACTTCGGTAGGGACCATAATCTCCTCCATACCGCCCAGCAATCAAACCGGAAGCTCGTACTCCTTCGTGGCATCGGCATGCGGCACGCTCGTCACGTTTTCCAATTCCGGGCCCATCGCCGCTACGCTCCCACAGCCCGGCTCCGGTTCTGGCATCATGACCGGCTGGTTCACGGACGTGCAGAACAGGGGAGCCGGAACCCTCACGATCACCCCGGCGTCGTCTACCATCGACGGCGCCGTCTCAATTTCGCCAGGGTGCTCGGATCTTCACGGATGGCAGCAACTACTACACACAGCGTGGTCTTCAGGATGCAACTACCGTAACTTATACCGCACTCCCTCAGGGCCCCTCCGCCGGCGGCCTGTGTCCACGTTTCGGACCACCTGTACCCCTACGGTTTTGCGCTGGACTTCTGCTACACCGCCGGTGTGAACGGCACCTACGACAACACTGCGTGCCTTCAGAGTGCGCTTAACGCCTTAGGCGTCAACTTCCAGTCGCTCGAAATTCAGCCGCCGATTCTTCCCCTTAGCGGAACCGCCACGGTGGGTAACACCCCCTACAGCACCGGTATACTCGTAACCTCCATGAGCGGCAGCAGTTTTGCCGGCCTTTCGCCTGGCGACGCAATTCAATTGTGGCAGGGCGCTGCTGGCAGCGGACCCTACTACACCATCAACCTGATTAACATAAACACGACTACTTTTCCGCCTACGCAACTGTTCATACCAGCGTCGGGCGCCCCGGCGACGGGGACATACAACTGGTCTTTCCAGGGCACCAGCACACAGACCAACTACTACTGCGTTCCAACCAATACCGTACAGCCGGCCCTAACCTGGAACCCCACGGCGCTCGGCCGGGTCCACATATGGAAGGGCGCAAACGTTTCATGCGCCCTGCCGCCCCCGGATGCCACGCACGCCATCGTGGACGACAACGTGCAGCCGATTGATCCGTTCGCGATAACTGCCCTACCCTCGGGCACGGCCCCGCTCAATTTTGCCTCGTATACCAGCCCGAATGGCCCCATCGCGTTCGATGCCAGCGGATTTTCCGTATCCATGGCTCCTCCGACCGGCGCAGGTGCCATGTGCAGCACTATAGGCGGCTCTCTTTCCGCCGCAACATATTTTTTCATGATATCGGCGGCGGATGGCGAGGGCGGTGTCACAACGCCAACTGCGGAAGCATCGTGTACGGTTGCGAGCGGTTCATCCGGCTCGGCCACGCTGACTTGGACGGCGCAAGGCGGCGCCACGTCGTTCCACGTGTTTTTCGGTACAGCTAGCGGCGCAGAGAACCACTATGTCACCGTTACCAACGCGGCGGCGTCGCCGTACACGTTTAAGTCCACTACCACGGGGGCGTTGGCGGGCAGCCCTGCGGCCTACCCGACGGCCGCGACCCTTCGGGCGGCCATTGCCTCGGGGCTCACGTACGCCCTCGGAGCGGGGATCGATGTGCAAGCAAATCCGGTTATCAGCGAATTTCCGAACTCATCGTCAGGGACCACAGCCTACTATCTCGCGGCGCTCACCAACGCCGGCCAGGTACAGGTAGCGTCTGTAAGTTCTCCCACTGGCATAGCCGGGATATGCGTGGGCAGTTGTGGCACCTCGGCGGCGGCGCCGAGCGCCCGGATTGCGGTCAACGGAACGGCATACTGCTTCTTCGACAACTCGCCAAACCCGGGCGACTACCTGCAGCCGTCGACGTCGACTGCCGGGCAATGCCACGGCGCGGGCGCGAGCTACCCGGCTAATGGCGTTCAGATAATCGGGCAGGTGCTGCAGGCACCCACCTCGGGCACCGCGCCCTAGCAGGTGTTCCTGCTCGGTCCGGCCGGAGTTGCACCGGCCCAACAGCTCGGAACGTCCGCAAGCCCGAGCTTCGCCGATCTCACCCTGGCCAGCGCCACAGCGACGACGTTAACGATCGCGGCGGCAGCGGGCCAGACGGCGAATCTCCTGTCACTTGACGACAGCACTGGGACCCCCCGGGTAGTCGTTAGCGCGGCGCTCGGCCTCAACTTCAAGGCCAACGGGCTGCACATTAATACCGAGTCGGCAGTAACCGACATTGCCGGTGTGATAACCGTTACCGGCGGCACCGGCTCTATTACTTTCGCCGTCCCTTACACCCATGTCCCTTCCTGTGTGGCTTCGCCCGTGCAAAACCCGCAAGGCTACTGGTGGCTAAATAGCTCCACCTCGACGCTACAAATAACCCTGACTTATACGGCGAGTAGCGTGGTCTTTAATTACGTATGCATCGGTAGCCCTAACTAACGAGGATCAAAAACGATGTGGCGTTTTCCCATCTTGACGATACTAGCATGTACGATGCTCAACGCACAGAATCCCTCTCTGCAGCAATTCATGGGCACCGGTATCATATCCGGCACGTATGTCTCCGGGGCCGGGACAATTACCGGTGCGGGCACGTGCCAGATTACCATTCCTAACACTACCAGCGGAGGAGCCATTGCGCAGGCGACAGTTCAAATAGTGTCTGGCGCACTTGGCGCTGGAACGGCCCTCGACTTCAGGGTCGCCACGAACGCCAGCAACTCATATGGCTCTGGCTATGCGACGCCGCCTACGAGCGCTACGCTGCTCTCCACTGGGTCTACCGGCTCCGCTAGTTGTACCGCCGGTAGCATTACGGTCACGACAAGCGCGGCCGAGACGAGTAATCGCGCCCAGATCTATGCCAGCCTGTTGGGCAAATCCTTTCCGAAGCCCATATTCGGCGCGCAACTGGTGGCGCTGACAGATGTCGCCTGCGGAGGCACGCAGATTACCGCCAGCACCCCTTGTATCTTCACCCCCCTGGGCTCGCCCGCCTCGCCAACCGTGATCGAGGCGCAGGTGGATCTGCTGGCGCAAAACCCGCCGAACGGCTTGGGCGTGTCGGTGATCCAGATCAACTTTGATCCGTATTACTGGATTGACAACAGCACCACCGGCTCTCAGAACGCCCGCACCCTCTTTACCGCCGTGCTGCAATACATCTACAATACCTATGGCGCGGGCAGCTCCCACACGCCTGTGGTGCATGTACGCCTGGAGCCCTCCTACGCTTCGGGCAGCCTCGCCACCATATGCGAAGCGCTCACCGGGCAAGCATCCTTCGTGTCGCCCGCGGATGTCGCTACCTGCGTTACAACCGTACCGGCCTCGGCATCCTGGCTCCAAATCAGTTCAGTCCAATACTCGGTGTACGGGTACCTGGCGAAATATTATGGCCCAAATAGCGCGCCGCCATCGTCATGCACGACCTTGGGCTCGTCATGCCCTGTAGTGCAGGACTTTTCCGACATCCACGAGCCGACCACAATCAACGGGAACTATGGTTGGGGACCCAGCCCCGGCACCAACACTGGGACAGCATCAGCGTGGCAGGCCGCTTACAACGCGATGGCAGGCGAGGTCAGTCTGCGAAATGCATCCGTCAATAACGGCATAGCCTTTGACCGCTACGAACAGTCGTACGCTACCAGTATGCTCGCCTCCCCCGGCCTCAGCCCCATCGTATACGTGGGAGAGGACGAGTACACGACTGGCATCAACAGTAACTACACGGTGTGCCCCTCCACTCCGTCCATTACGCTATGCGGCGACATGTACAATCTTGCCGCAATCCTTTCCCTGGCTGCGAACAGCTATAACCTCCGCGTGTTACTCACGGAAAGCTGGGTTCCATCCTGGGCTCAGCCCTTTAGCGGCACAACCTCACTTACGGCAACCGACGGGAATGCCTACGAGGGCCTCGGCAATTGTGACTGGCAGACCCTAGACTTCATCCGCCAGGCGCTAAGCGCTACGACTATGTGGGCAAGCGCGAACCGCCTGAGCGAAGTGAACTTCTTCAGCGCCGCCAATACGTCGACCGCCTGCGTCTACACGGGAGGCCCTAATCTCACGACGGCTGGCACCAGCCCCAACACCGACAGATTCGCGCCGCCGAGCCGTTACCTTACCAACGTCATAGCGCCGGCAACGGTATCGGGCCCAGGCGGCGGCGCCAAGAAGAGCAAGACGTTCTATTGGTTGCAACAACTCATAGACAATTGGACGACCATGGTCGCGTCCGGGCAGCCCTTGCCCTGGTGAGAGACGCTGGAGACCTTTGCCGGGAACAGCGAGCGCCAGCGCGTCACTCGATGTAAAATGGGGAGAATGACTGGAACGTGAACGATTCAAAGGCGCCACGCCGCGACGTGGCCGTCGAAGTAGCGCGAAGGCTTGCCGGACCGGAATAGCTGCTCCCTGCCTCGATCGTACCCCCGCCAACTACGCTGACCACATCATGCCCCTCTATGGAGGCAACTAACGTTTGCGACTGGGTGACGCCGCTTTTTTCTACGACGTCCAGGGTGCTAGTTACGCTACCCTCCCAGTCATGCGCCTGAAACACGACATATTCCGATCCGCCGCCACCGGGCCCCAAAATTTGGTTGGGCTGAATTCCCACTGCGCCAGGTGGCCCGCAACCGGTGCAAGGAAATACATTTGAGCCCATACCAATCCCGGCAAACACCTGGACAAGTCCGTATATGCCAGTCGTGCCCACCATCATGACCGCCGATGACGTCAGAGTGAGCGGAGACGACCCGTCGCCCGGCGTTGCTGTTGTGGTTGCCACCAGGACCGCCGGGCCAGAGTAGCTGGTTTGGGGAATCGTTGCGTTTCCGCTAAGCACAAAGAAATCCTGCGAGCTGCTCACCGAGCCGTTTATTACCGTGTTCTGGATGACCGCTCCACCGCCCCGCAGCACGAAGCTGGCGCTGAGACTCCCGCTCCAGCCTCCATTTTGGAATACGGCATAATACAGACCCGTAGAGCCGGGGGAGACGAACTGATTTGGCTGAACCCAGACCGTGCTCGACGAAAATCCCAGGCAGCCGGAACAGGGCATGCCCAAATCGTTTGGTTGGTTGAAGCCCACAAATGCTTGTATCAGTTGTAGCGAGGCAGCGCCCTTGAGCGCCGTTTGGCTGGGCGCGGCGCAGCAGAGCAAACCGATAACCGTGCCGGATAGTTTATGCGTTTTCATTTTGCATCCTTTGCATTAAGCACGTTCGAGCCGCCCGTGTCCGGGCACTTGCTGCAATCATGAACTCAACACCTAGTTCAGTCAAGCAAATTCCATCAAGCGTGGTACTGGGCCGAGCGGTCATGGCGTTGCCGGGGCGGCGGTTACCGCGATTGCGCCCTGGCCTGCTGCTGCATGGCCACCTGGCGCAGCAGGATGAAGGACGAAACGTTTTCCGAGGTGAGCAGGCCCACCAGCTTTTCCCCATCCATCACTAGCGCGCAGGCCCGCGTGCCCGCCAAATCCTGGAGCACCTCGGAGAGGGGCGTTTCGGGCGAAACGCGGCGCGGATTGCGGTCCATGGCGGAGGCTACGTAGGCGTCCGGGCCATCGGTCAGCATGGCGCGCACCAGGGCGGCGCGGGTGAGCAGCCCCAGCACCTGGTCGCCATGCATCACCGGGAAATCGTTCTGCGAAGTGGCCAGCAGCAGATTGCCGGCGTCGCGAATGCTCTCGCCGTGCGAGAGCGTGCGAAAGTCCGTGATCATGGCGGCGCGCACCGGAACGCCCGTGGTCAGCAGGCGGCCGCGCACCGCGGCGCCTTCCTGCGAAGCGCCGATATAGATGAACATGGCCACAAAGACCAGGATGAAATTGGAGGACAGCAGGCCGTACAGACCCAACATGGCCGCCAAAGCCTGCCCCGAGCTGGCCGCGATGCGGGTGGCTTCCTCCTCCGGCTTGAACAGCATCAGCACGGACCGGAGCACCCGGCCGCCATCCATGGGGTAGGCCGGCAGCAGATTGAAAACAAACAGCAGGAAATTGCCGGTGGCGATACGCTGCACCAGGTTGGCGTCGGTGGGATCGCGCAGCAACTCGACGGGCACGAACTGGTGCTGGGTGGCCAGCCAGCCGAACAGGCCCGCGGCGATCAGGCCATTCACCAGCGGTCCGCTGATGGCGATCCAGAACTCTTCCCGGCCTTTGGGGATGCGTTCCGGGCGGGAGATGCCTCCGATCGGGTACATGACGATCTCCGTCGTGCGGATCCCATATTGGCGCGCCACCAGTGTATGCCCCAGTTCGTGAAGCAAGACCGACGCGAACAGCGCCAGCACATACAGCGCCGTCATGGCCCCCGACTGCCGCTCGCCCACGCCGATGAACAGCAGGAAGATCAGCAGCATCACGAACGTGAAGTGAAAGCGCACCGGCACGCCAAAGACGCGCAGCACGCCCAGCGTGCCGGAACTGGCCGCGGGCTTGGGCTTATCGTCGGTTGGCGTGGTTGGCGTGGCGTCAGGCATGCGGCATCGGAGAACTCCGTACCATTGTCGCGCGAAGCGGGTGGAGTTGCGGAGGGACCTGTTCCACTGTTAGAATACTAGTTTCGCAGTCTTGAGGAGATCCCCGTAACATGGCACAGATTTGTGATGTATGCGGCCGCGGTCCGCGGTTTGGCCACCGCGTCAGCCACGCCCATAATGTCAGCAAGCGCCGCTGGAATTTGAATTTGCAGTCGGTCCACGCGGTGATCAACGGCGCTACCAAGCGGCTGCGCGTGTGTACGTCCTGCATCCGCTCGGGCAAAGTTCAGAAAGCCGCGTAAAAGGCCCGCGTAAAGGCCGGCTGCGGGTACGATTGCCCGCCCTCGATCAGATAAACATCTCTTCGTCCTGAGTGGCGTTTTCCGGAGAATTCCGGTTGCCGCCTTGCGCATAGGTATTCAAGGCCGCCTTGAGGCCGGCCACGATGCCGTTGACCTCCTTAACCGGCTTCAGCACAGCGCTCTTGACGGCTTCGCTGGCGTGTTCCACCTGCTCGACGGTGTGCTCGACGGTCTGGTCGATCTGCGCAATCCGGGCTCTGGCGCGCTCGCTGGTGTCGTCGATCAACCCGCCAATGCGCTCGGCTTGCTGGCGGGCGGCCTTGGCGATGACCAGCGTTTCCGCCGTAATGTCGGCGATGCGCGGCCGGTTCTCCTCTAGAGTCTTGTTGGATGTGGTCAGTAACTTGTTGCATGCCGCGATGAAGTCGTCGAAATGTTCCACCAACGGCGCCAGCTTGGTCTGCGCTTCCTTGCCGGCCTTTTGGGCTTCCTTCCCGGCGCGGTAAAGAGCGGCCAAAATCAGCGCCTGCCACACCGAAGCGAGGCAGGCAAGCAGCACGCCCACCGCGATCACCCACCGGAAGACGTCTTCAGACATGGAGAACCCTCCCTGGCATTGGAGTTAGTGAGCCGGTCCGTTTCCGGTGGCGGGCTGCGCCGGCGGCTGATTCACAGCGTCGCGGTAGGCCTGCTTGCCCGCATCCATGGCGTCGGCGATGGTGTCCTTCTGACGATTCAACGCTTCCTTGCTCTTGGCCAGCAAATCGCCGGCTGAATCCTTCAGTTCCGCGCCGCGTTGTTTGAGAAAATCGGTGCCCTCGCCAGTCTTATCCTTTATGAGTTGGCGGGTGTCCGCGCCGGATTTCGGAGCAAACAACATGCCAATACCGATGCCCACGCCTAGGCCCAGCAGGAAACTCGAGAAACCGCTCTTATCCATCTCACTCCTCCCTTTACAGCATCTAGTATACCTTGCCTCATCCGAGCATATGGTACATTGCTGTACCATTAGAAGGCCTGTAGCATGAAACAACGAAAACCTCTTCTCTTGGATGCTGCCGCCTTGTGGGACTACGCACTGTTGGTGCTGCGCGGCCGCGCGTATTCGAGCGGCGAACTGCGCGAGAAGCTGCGCCGCAAGGCCGAGCGCATCGCCGACATAGACCCCGCCATGGCGCGCCTGAAGGAATACGGCTACCTGGACGACCGGAAGTTCGCGGAGAGCTTCGTGGCGGCGCGCCTGGAAAATCAAGGGTTGGGCAAGACGCGCGTGCTGGCGGACCTGTCGCGCCGCCGGGTGGCGCCGGCGTTGGCGCAACAATCCGTGGGGAAAGTGTATGAGAACGTCAGCGAGGAGGCCTTGGCCGGCGACTTCGTGCGGCGCAAGTTCCGCATGGCCGCCAGGGAGAATCTTTTCCAGGATGAAAAGCAGATGGCGTCGGCGTATCGCAGACTGGTATACGCGGGGTTCAAGCCGGCAACGGCTGTCGCGGTGTTGAAAAAATTCGCGCGCGATCCGGACCTGCTGGACGGGTTCGAGCCGCCGGAAGAAGAGTAGAGTAAGGAAGACAAGCCTCCCGGCCTGTCCTATAGCGGGTTCCGAGCGAACACGTATTCCTCGACAGGCTGGCCACCGATCAGATGTTGCTGGATAATTCGCTCGATGACTTCTGCCGTGGCCGAGCGATACCAGGTTCCCTCGGGATAAACCACCGCGATGGGACCCTGCTCGCAGACGCGCAGGCAATTCGCCTTGGTGCGGTAAACACAGTGGCCGCCGGCCAGCAGGTCCAGCTCCGCCAGTCGGCGTTTCAGATACTCCCAAGATTCGAGACCCACTTCTTTCGGCGCGCATTTGGGCTTGGTCTGGTCGCAGCACAGGAAGATGTGGCGGCGGATGTTGCCGATCTGCAAGCCTTGGGCGATTTGTACGAGGCGCTCGATTTCCACGCCTCGATTGTAGCGCGCATGCGCAACTCGGGTGCTATGCGCTTTGCCGAATTGCCAAGCGCCATTCGGGCTGACATTCCAAAATTGCTTTGCTGGATCTCTCCAATGTGCATTTTCCGGAAAGGCGGTGCTGCACGCACACGCGGTTTGAAGTGATTGCGCCCGAGTAGTGGGTCAATCTGCTTTGTGGGGCAGGTTGGCAACCTGCGGGCCGATTGTCAATCGGCCCAGTTTGCGCCGAGGTCCAGTCGGCGCGCGGGATGCCATGCCCCACAAGCTGCGCCTGAGCGGGACGACGCCGATTCGCCGGATATCACGGCTGGCCCCACCCGGTAACCCCTAACACCCCCAAGATCTGCGGAGCCAGTTGCAGCGCGCAGCGCGGGACCACCATGCATAGCGGCGCCAGCGGCAACCATTTCAACGAGGGACCCCCTTCCAAGGCAAGCAAGACCAGCAGCGGCGATAGGATGCGGCCTATATCGGTTACCTCCAGCCACTGATCCCGCTTCAGAAGCACTCCCAAGAGTACGAACAAAAGCATGGCCCAGCCCCGCGGAGTGAAGCCGGTCTTGCGCGCCACGGGAAAAGCAACGGCAATCGCCAGTAGGATGCCCGCGATCGCCAGATAATCGAAACCCTTAACCGCGCCGTCCACCAGCGGAGGGAACGGATACGGCAGCGGACGCAGAAGCCGGCTAATAGGGCCTGAAAACGGCAAACCGACAGGGCGTCCGGCCCAGGCGTGGGGCAACCGTGCGTCGATGTATCCATACCAACACAGCGCGGGAAGGGCCGCGCTGCCACATATGGCGGCGCGCCAGCAATAAGCCCGTGTCGCGGACCAGGGTGCGCAGCAAACAACACCGCATACAGCTTCCAATCCGGCTCGCTATCCCGGCTATAGAGCGCGAACGCAATCACGAATGCCGCTAGTGCCACATTCACGCCCAGGCGATCCATGGAAACCATCGACGCCGGAATGCATACGAACGCCAAACCCCAGGCCCGGCTGTGCCCGTGCAACGCGGCCAGGCGGCTCAGCCAATATGCGCCCAGCCCGAAGAAAAGCAAAATCACCGCGCGATAGGCGGTATCGATACGGTTAGCGCCGCCCCAGGCAAGCACGTAGGCCATCGCCGGAATCAGGATTCGTTTGTCGCGCAGCCTGGGATTGTCGATCTACGCCGCATCCCGTCCGCCAGGAAGGGATCGTGCGAGATGTAGTGATAGAACTGTCCATCCCAGCCGTAGGATTGCTTGAAGCTATAGATGTTCTCGCTGGCCAAGGCTGGGGGAATGGAGAACTTATCTCCCGTACAATATAAGGCCGTCCAGTTGCCGCCGTAGTTGCGCCGCACCGTGGGCGCCTGCCACGATAGGACTAGGGCGGCGCACAGCAGCGCCCACGCGGTACTCTTTAGGGCAGGCGTTTGTCGAGTCATCGTGGTGCGCAGCCGACGGGTCCGGGGGGACCCGCGCAGACCAGGTTTCAGACCAGGAGCCTGCCCCACCTATTTGATTTCGAGGATTTCCTTTTCCTTGCTGCGCGCGGCTTGGTCGATCTTATCCATATACGCGTTGGTCAGCTTCTGGATCTCGTCGTGCGCCCGCTTGTCCTCGTCTTCAGTGATCTTCTTGTCCTTCAGCAGCGCCTTCACCGCCTCGTTGCCGTCGCGGCGGATGTTGCGCACCGACACGCGATGGTGCTCGGCCACGCCGTGCAGGCGCTTCACGAATTCCTTGCGGCGCTCCTCGGTGAGCGGCGGGATCGGCAGCCGGATCATCTTGCCGTCATTGGCGGGATTCAGGCCCAAGTCCGAGACCCGGATAGCCTTCTCGATCGGGCCGATTTGCGAAGCGTCCCACGGCGTGATGGTGATCATGCTGGGCTCAGGAACGTGCAGGGTCGCCACCTGGTTGAGCGGCGAGGGCGTGCCGTAATAATCCACGCGAATGTGATCGAGCAGGCTCAAGGTGGCGCGGCCCGTGCGAATGGTGGCCGCTTCGTGCTGCAGGTCGCCAATGGCCTTCTCCATGCGCACTCTGACGTTGTTCTCGACGTCCTTAATCGATTGGAAAGCCGGCCCGTCGGGGGCGGCGGTGTGTTCGGTTTTCATAGGTGGCCTAGTGAATGAGCGTACCGATCGGCTCGCCCATCGCCATACGCATTATATTGCCGCTGGTGTTCAAATTGAAAACGATTATCGGAAGTTGATTGTCCCGGCACATGGCGATAGAAGTGGCGTCCATGACGGCCAGCGACTTGGACAGGACCTCCAGATACGAAACTTCACGGTACATCACGGCGTCGGGGAACCGCAAGGGGTCTTTGTCGTAGACGCCATCCACGCGGGTGGCTTTGGCGATCACCTCCGCGCGGATTTCCAGGGCGCGCAAGGTGGCGGCGGTGTCGGTGGAGAAGTACGGATTGGAAGTGCCGCCCGCGAAGACGCACACGCGGCCCTTTTCCAGATGGCGTATGGCGCGGCGGCGGATGTAGGGCTCGGCCACCTCATGCATCTCGATGGCGCTCATCACCCGCGTGTGAACGCCGATCTGTTCCAAGGCGTCCTGCAGCGACAGGGAGTTGATGACGGTGGCCAGCATACCCATGTGGTCGGCCGTCACGCGGTCCATCTTCTGGGCTGCTGCGGCGATGCCGCGAAAGATATTGCCGCCGCCCACTACCAGCCCAACCTGCACGCCGGCGGCGGCTACGGCGGCTACTTCGGTGGCCAGTTCCTTAACGCGCTCGGCGTTGATGCCGAAAGCGGCGCCTCCGGCCAGCGCTTCGCCGCTGAGTTTGAGCAGGATGCGCTTATACTGCGACACTGGCGTCGGGCGGCCCCTCGGCGCCGGCTTCGACTGCGGCTACGTCGCCCACTTTATACCGCGTAAACCGCGAAACTGTAATGTTTTCGCCCAGCTTTGCGATCTTGGTCTTGATCAACTGGCCGACCGTGAGAGAAGCTTCCTTGACGTAGGGCTGATCCAGCAGGCAAACCTCTTCGTAGAATTTCGCCAGGCGCCCTTCGACGATGCGGTCGATGACGTTGGCGGGTTTGCCTTCGAACGCCGCGCGGCCACGCTGGATGTCGCGCTCCTTGTCGAGCGCCTCGGCGGGAACGTCTTCCTTGCCGATGAACTTCGGGTCGGCGGCGGCGATGTGCATGGCGATATCGTGCACCAGCTCTTGAAAATCCTCGGTGCGCGCCACGAAATCGGACTCGCAGTTGACTTCCACCAGCACGCCAAGCTGGCCGCCCGAATGGATGTAGCTGCCGATCAAGCCCTGTTTGGTGACGCGCGCGGCTTTCTTGTGCGCGGACGCGATGCCACGCTTGCGCAGAATCACTTCCGCGTTGCCGATGTCGCCGTGGGCCTCGATCAGGGCGCTCTTGCATTCCATCATGCCGGCGCCGGTGCGGTCACGGAGTTGCTTTACGAGTTGCGCGGTAATGTCCGCCATAATCATCTAAACCTAGGAAACTAAGAATTTAACCGCCGATGCACGCAAATGGACGCAGATAAAACCCATTCTTATCGGCGTGCATTTGCGTGCATCGGCGGTTTCAAAGATTTTAGTGCGCGCTTTCAGTGCCCACGGCTTCGGGCTCAAGTTCAGCGGTTTCCGAAGAAGGGCCCTTACGCGGCGATACCGGCGGCGGTTCGTCTTCCATCAGAGACTCCGCCATGATCTTCTCGGCGTACTTGGGATCCACGTATTCGGTGTATTCGGGAACCTCTTCCACCGGAGTTTCGTCGGTCACGATTTTCTCGGTGGTGAATTCCTGCTCGCTGGCGAGCGCGCGGCCTTCCACCACCGAGTCCGCGATCTTGCTGGCGAACAGGCGAATGGCGCGCAACGCGTCGTCGTTGCCCGGTATCACATAATCCACCTCGTCGGGATCGCAATTGGTGTCCACGATGGCTACCACCGGGATACCCAAACGGCGGGCTTCCTTGACCGCGATGGCTTCCTTGTTCGAGTCGATCACAAACAGGAGATCGGGTAATCCGGGCATATCCTTTATGCCGGATAAGTTGGAATCCAGGTGTTTGCGCTCGCGCTCCAGGCGAATGATTTCCTTCTTGGGCCGGCCGGTGTAACCGCCCTCCACGCTGGACATGGCCTCCAGTTCCTTGAGCCGCTTGATGGACTTCTGCACAGTGGCCATGTTCGTGAGCAGTCCGCCCAGCCAGCGCTGATTCACAAAATACATCTGGCAGCGGCGGGCTTCCTCGGCGATGGCTTCCTGAGCTTGCCGCTTGGTTCCCACGAACAGCACGTTCTTGCCTTGGGAGGCCATTTCGCCCACGAACCGGGCGGCATCCTTGAACAGCTTCAAGGTTTTCTGCAGGTCGATTATGTAGATTCCGTTGCGTTCGCCGAAGATGTATTCCTTCATCTTCGGATTCCAGCGCTTGGTCTGGTGCCCGAAGTGAACACCGGCTTCGAGCAATTCCTTCATCGATATTGCGGGCGTAGACTACCTCCTGAATTATCCGTGCCAAGGCAACGCGCGCGGTCCAAAGCGAGATTTACGCGCGGGACCCGGGCACACCAACTGCAACCAACAGACATTACCGCTTGGAGAACTGGAAGCGCTTGCGCGCACCCTTTTGGCCGTACTTCTTGCGTTCATGCTGGCGCGGGTCGCGGGTCAGAAAACCAAGCTTCTTGAGCCGCGACCGCAGCTCCACGTTGAACTCGCAAAGGGCACGGGCGATGCCGTGACGGGCGGCGCCGGCTTGGCCGGAAATACCTCCACCGTCAATGCGCATCAGGATATCGAATTTGTCGGCCGTCTCGGTCGCCAGCAGGGGCTGGCGCACGGAGGCGCGGGCGGCCTCGGTGGAGAAGTAATTCTCGAAGGCCCTGCCGTTGATGGTTAGATCGCCCTTGCCGGGCCGAAGAATCACGCGAGCCACCGATTCCTTACGGCGGCCGGTACCAATATATTGAACGATGCTTGCTGCCACTAATAAACCTTTCGTTATTTGACGGCGTTATTGATAGCGTTATTGACAGCCATGGCGGTGGGCTTCTGCGCCGCATGCGGGTGCTTCTCACCCGCGTAGACCTTCAGCTTGCGGTACATCTGCTTGCCGAGCTTGGTCTTGGGAAGCATGCCCTGAATGGCCTCTTCAATCATGCGGGCGGGCCGCGTCGCGCGCACGCGCCGTGCACTGGTTTCCACCAGCCCGCCGGGATAACCCGTGAAATGCCGGTAGACCTTCTTTTCGTCTTTCCGGCCGGTAAGCCGCACTTTGGCGGCGTTGACGACCACTACGTGATCGCCTGTATCCAGGAACGGAGTAAAAATCGCTTTATGCTTGCCCATCAAGAGCATGGCAGCCTTGCTGGCAAGTTTGCCGAGCACTACATTTTCGGCATCCAGCACATGCCACTGGCGTTCGATCCCGTTCTTGGAAGGGAACTGAGTACTCATTGACACACGTCTCCACTTCGTCGCTTCAAACTATTTAGAGTACCCAAACCGGGGGGCAAAAGTCAAATCGCGCACACACCGGATCCCGGTCGTACTGACCGCCAGGCCACTAGGGCCTGTCCTACTTCGTCGTGGTCAGGTTGTGCTCGATGGCGAATTTGACCAGCCCCACCAGATCGTGAATGTTGAGCTTGCGCATCAGGCTGGCGCGGTAGGTGTCCACCGTCTTGGGGCTGATATCCAGCAGATTGGCAATCTCCTTGGCGCGCAGACCGTTCACCAGGTGGAAAAACACATCGTGCTCGCGCCGGCTGAGATGCGCCAAGGGGTCGTCGGCCTGCGCTTCGCGCGTGGATGGCAGCAGGCCTGCGACCTTCAGTAGAGGCGACACGTACACGCCGCCGTCGCGAATGTAGCTGATGGCGTCGGTCAAATGGCGGGGTGGCCCGTCCTTTAGCAGGTAGCCGTCCACGCCAACCTTCATAGCTTCCCGGATAGCGCTCTCTTCGCGGCTGATAGTCAGGATGATGCAACGCGTAGGCACGCCCGTCTCGCGGACTTTGCGCACCACCTCCACACCCGAAAGCTTCGGCATGTGCAGGTCGAGCAGAGCGAAATCCGGCTTCAGCGAGCGAATAGTTTCCAGCGCCGTCAGGCCGTCGGCGCACTGCGCGACAACCTGCAATTCGCGGCTCTGGCACACCAGCACCAGGCCTTCGCGAATGATGGCTTGATCCTCGGCTATGACGACCGTCGTTGGTTTGGAGTTAGGCATGGATCACCGGAAAGGAAATGGTCAATTTGGCGCCTTCGGGAGTGCTTCGCGTCTGCAGGTCGCCGTCCAACTGGCGCGCCAAATCGCGCATGGATCGCAAACCGATACCCGCCGGCCGGGCGGGGTCCGCCGGCGCGCGAAAACCGGATCCGTCGTCGGCCACTTCTAGCGCGATACGGCCGCCTTCCTCGCTTAGCGACATACGCACGCGGCGGGCATCGGCATGCTGGATGACGTTCGAGATGCCCTCCTGCGCCACCAAATAAATCGCCCGGCGCATCTCCGGCGGCGGCTCCGCGGAAATCGGGCGCAGATCCAGGGTGGCCGCAAACTTCTCGGATATTCCCGAAGCTTCCCAGAGATCGCGCAAAGCTTCCACCAGCGATTGCGTTTGCCAGGCCGGCACATACAGCCGCCGCGACACGCCGCGCACTTGTTCCAAGGCGGCACTGGCCAGCGCCGCGATGCGGTTCAGATTCTTGCGCACAGACTCGGGCGCGTCGCGCAACGACTCTTCCAGCAGGCTGGCGTGGACATGGATTCCAGCCAGCGACTGTCCCACTCCGGTATGCAGCTCGCGGCCTAGCCGCTGGCGCTCCGCTTCGAGCGAATCCGCCAGGATTGCGCCGATGTTTCTCGGGGCGTTCCTGGCGCGGGCGCGAAGATCGCGGTCCGCTTCGACCAGACGAAAGTAATTGCGCGAGGTGCGAAGCTGCATGGAAGCCAGTCGCTGCAACTCCTGGCAGGAAACTAGAGGATCCCCTGCGTCCGCCATTTGCTGTAGCCGGCGTACATGATAGCCTGAGTCGATTTGCAAGAACCCCGAGGCCAATTGAGTCGATCCCTCCAATTTTCCCAGCGAAGGCTTAAAGGAATAGTCTTACACAGAATTGCCATCTATGATGCACCGCTGCGATCCTAGATGTACTTAGTACCTCAGTGAGATTCTTAGTACTTGCTCCGCCATCTCCCCGCGATTAAGGTAGGAGTGTCCAGTCTCACTATGTTCTTTCAGCGATTGGCGGTGGTGATCGGAGGTTTTGCCGCAGGTGCGCTCGTCCGGCGTTGGCAGGCGCACGACGCCGCGGCCCCACGGCGCTCGCTCGACAGGCTGTCCAGGGAGTGGAAAGCGCAGGTGCGCGCCCACGATTACCGGATCAGCCGGCTGGAAGCGCGGTCCGAGGCGCACGAAGCCAAACTGGCGGAGGTGCCATCCACCGCGCAGATTGTCTCCGCGATGGACGAACTGCTGGGCAAGGCAATGTCGGGATTGGATGGCCGCCTCACGGCGCAGGCGCGGTCCATCGAGACGCTGCAGACCACAGTTTCGCAGACCGATGAGTTGCTGGAGCGCGTATTGGAATCGTTGGACACGTTGCGAGACCCGCCGCCGGAGGGCCGGGCTTAGCTGGCCGGCATATGCCGGGAGGCCGTCCTCACAGACGAGCCTGCGACGAAAATGCTCTTCCAGGTTATCGGCGGTCGTGCCGTTCCCGAGTAGGTGCGCGCTGCCGGGGGCGATGAATAAGAATGTTGCAAAGGCCGCCGCTTAGCGCGCCAACAAGCGCTCCAGATTGCCGCCTAGAATCAGGCTGGCGTGGTCCGCGGCGATCTCGATGTCGCCCAACGCATGTATCTGCGTCTGAAAGATCTGCGCGTGCCATCCGCGCGGGAAGAACGACGAGTCCGACCCGAACAACAGCCGCCGCGGGCCGGCTACCTCCAGCGCCTTGCGGAAGACGTCTTTCAGATCCAGCCGCTGGGGTTGGTAGCGTATCCAGCTATTACTGCTGGAAGTATCCAGATACACGTTGGGACAGAGATCGCAGAGCATGAGTGCCTCGCGAAAGTAGCCCGCGCCAAAGTGCGGTATCACAAAATTCACGCGGGGGAACTCCATCGCCACGGGATGCAGGTCGATGGGATTGGAATAGCGCATGTCGAACAGAGAGGGAAGTCCCAGCTTCCGCCGTACGCCCACCGTGAGCACGCCGCAGTGCACGAAAACGACAGTGCCGGGATGCGCGGCGGCGGCTTCAAAGACGGGCCGTACGTGTGGGTCCGCAATCGAATAGCGATGCATGGCCGGAAACAGGCAAACCCCTTGCAGCAGGCCGCCGGCCAAGGCTTCCTGCACGCGTTCGACGCCACCCGAGGCTATTGGATTAACCATGAAGAAGCCCCAAAAGCGATCAGGATGCAGGCGCACGGCGGCGGCCACCGAGTCTTCGTCTCCCGGAACGCTGGCGATGAGCGCGGCCTTCGCCACGCTGTATTCATCCAGATTCCGTTTCCAGGCTGCCGCGAGATCTTCGCAACTTGCGGGGATGCGCCATTCCAACCTGCGGCCCAGTTCGTCCACATCGATCGGGCCCACCGCACCCTGGCTGCTTTCGCCCGCCAGCCGTGCGAAGAAGGCGGGCGAGAAAAAGTGCACATGCGCGTCGCAGACGAGGAAATCACCCCATGGTGTTTGCATTGGGTTTGTTCCAGTGCATCAGACCGGCCGCCAAAGCCATTTGGGTGACGCCGGCCACATTGTTGACGCCCAGCTTCTTCATAAGCATCTTCCGGTAACCGCGCACCGTTTGCAGACCCAGGTCGAGCAGCACCGCGATATCCTTGCTGGTCTTGCCTTCGGCCACCAGCCGCAGCACCTGCAATTCGCGCGGCGAGAGGGTGTTCAGAGGCGACTGACTGCTGGCGGTCCGCAGATCGCCGGCCTGGATGCGGGTCAGCAGGCTGTCGGATACCTGTGAACTGAGGTACGACCCGCCGCGGGCCACCGTACGCAGGGCGTCGATCAGATCCCCCGAGGAGGCCCGCTTAAGCACGAAAGCGCGGGCGCCCGAGCGGATGGCGCTGACCACCGAATTCTCATCGTCGTAAATCGAGAGGATGACCACCCGGGTTTGCGGCGAGTGCCGCAGAATCTCGATGGTTGCCTCGATGCCGTTCACTCCGGGCAGGCCGATATCCATGACCACGAGATCGGGCCGGGACTTCTTGCAGAATTGTACTGCTTCCGTGCCGCTTCCGGCCTCGCCGACGACGCGGAATTCGGAGCTACGTTCCAGAATCGCGCGCAGACCGTCGCGCATCATCTTGTGATCGTCCACCAGCAGAATATCGTAAGCCATACGTAGCCCAATCGGGTTGGAGCGTCCAAGATTGCCTACCCGCCAGGAAAACTACTCTTGCCCCGCCTCGGCGCGGCAAAGCGCACGCACTAAAGTTCCCTTGCCGGGCGCGCTTTCGATTTGCAGCTCGATGCCCGCCCGATCCGCGAAATGTTGCATCACCAAACGCTCCAGCCAGCCTCCCCGAAAAGTCCAATCCGCCGCATCCGGCCCCGGCGCGTTATCCCTGATTTCCAGCGCGGGACCGCTCCGCAACGACTTTAGCAATATCTCGATGGCGGAGCAACCCGTGCGCCGCGCCGCATGGCGGGAAGCCTCCTGTGCGATGCGGTACAGGGCGGCTGCGGCCTCCGGTGAAGGTTGCGCCGTGGCATCCGCGAACACCCTCACGTTCCCGCTGAAATCCGTGCGCAGCCGCCCCGCCAGGCGGTCCAAAGCCGCACGCAATCCAGCCCGCTCGGCGATCGCCGGATTCAACTCGCGGTTGACGTCCCTCACCAAGCCCATGACGGTGTCCAGCATGGCCTGGATTTCGCCGATGCGCTGGGGAACCGGAAGGGCGCTCTCCGCAAGGTCCATGCGCAGCAGGTCGAGTTGCAAGCCGGCGGCGCTCAAACTCTGTCCCACCCGATCGTGCAGAAGCTGGGGCAGCCGGGCGCGATCGCTTTCCAGGGCCTCAAGCGTGTGCAGGAGAACATCGCCCTCTGGCATCTCGTGGGCGATGCCGCCTGCAAAGGAGACTTCGCCGTCCGCCGACTGAACCGGGAACATGGTGATCGAAAATGCGCCGCGCCCGCCAAACCGGCCTGCCGCGGCGAGCGTCTCGCCAGTGAAGAGGCGCTCCAGGCGGCCGATCCATGAACGGCGCGCGGGCGGCGCAATCAGGTCGATGAAGCTCAGCTTCTGCAACTCCGCGGCGGCGCGGCCAAATACGCGCAGCGCGTCGCCATAGGCCGCCTCGAACGAGCCATCCCGCTTCAGCAACCAGGCACAGCCGGGACTCTGGCGGAGCAGCATCTCGCACAGCGTGGCGGCTGGCAGCGGTTTGGCAGTGGCTGGTGTCATCGCCTGGCGCCAACTTCGAGGGTTGGCGTATAAGCGCTCAATTCTAGCAGGTGTGCAGGGCGCCGTCACTCTAAACACAGCGAGGCTATCGTTTGTTACGCGACGACTGCAAGACGGATGCGCGCGGCCCGGCTTTGCCTGGGCACCGATGCAGGAACTGGTCGCTGACACAGCGCTCCCCCCGGCGGCAGCGCGAGGAGGGCGCACGACTTGTGGCGATCCACCCGATTCGGCTATGCTGGGTTCTCACTATGCCCCACGGCTTTGACATGCACCGCGTGTTCATTTCGGCTCCCGGAGATCTGGGGCGGGAGCGCCAAGCCTGCCAGGAGGCGATTGCCGCGGTCAACGAGTCCACGGCAATGCCCGCCAAGGTCCTTCTCGTGACGGTTGGCCTCCGGGAGGACGAGCAAATTGCCGGAAGCCGGTCGATCGTATCGGACAATGTCCGATGGTCCACCTTCTTCATTCAGGTTTTCGAGGACGATTGGGGACCGAAGAACTTGTTCCGGAAGCTGTTCTACCTGGCTGTCGAATGCCGGGACGACGCCTGCATGCCCATGCGAGAGGTGGTGGTCTGTCTGAAGGATGCACCGCACGAAACCGATCCGGAAATTCTGACGTTCCGCAAGGAGTTGCAGGACCGCGAGGATGTTCGCCTTTTCCGCTTTGCGAGCCACGATGCGCTAAAGGCGTACCTGGAGGAGGTTGCGACTGGCTGGGCGCAGGCGATCGTGCAAGCGAAGACGGCGGCCTCCGCCACCGCTTGCTGAAGCGAACGCCCGACCGCCGTTCCTACACCAGGGGGAGCGGGCGCCACTCCATATGGAAGTGCATCGCGTCTTCGCGGACGATCCGAAATCCCAGACGCTGGTGAAACCGTAGCGAACCCGGATTGAACCGGAATACCATGGAGCGGATGGGCAGTTTCGCCTGCTGCGCTTCGGCCTGCAAGCGCTGGATCAGGGCTGCGCCGATCCCCTTGCTGCGGAGATCGGGAAGAATGGCGATGTCCACTAAGTCGTACCCGTCCTCCTGGCGCGCCACCCATAGCCGCCCTATCGGACGGCTATCCAGCAGCACAATGTGATAGCAGGAGTTCGGGTACATCGCCGCGTAGGCGCCCATCTGGGTCCGGAACTGCATCTCGATCAGGGCCGCCCGCTGGGCCTCGGTTAAAGGGGCCAGCGCGAATTCCGGGCCGCGAATCGCAAAATACAAGTCGTGGAGAAACGGCTCGTCCTGCGGTAGGGCGGGGCGTACGGCCAGAAAAGACATGTTATGGAAGGCGAACCGTGCGCGCGGCCAGTCCCAAAAAATCGGCCTAAGGACTTAACGGATATTCGTCATGAACGCGCCGGAAAGATCCCCTGTAGCGCGATGATCCAGTTCAAGCCGACGAACGGCATGATGTTGTTGTGCGGTTGGTTTCCCCCGAAAAGGGAAATTGCCGCGGCACTCATTGGCGTAAGCGGCGACGTCGAGGTGGAGTAGACGTTGCCAGCGGTCGACTCCGCGAAGGCATTGCCTCCCGGTGTGGACTGGGTGGCGGGGCGGGCCGCGGAATAGGGCGTATGGCTATGGATGGGAGTTTGGGAAGGAATCAGAGTTACGGCCGGCACGCCGCCCTTTTCCCCCTGGGTGTAATATTGCAGGCCGGGACTTTGCCCGAAACCGATGGCCACGTTGCCCTGCAGGTTGGGCAGGCCGAAGTTGCTCTTCCCGTCGCCGCCGTACATCGTCCCCAGCAGTGAAAACAGCGCCGTATTTTGAAAAAGCGACAGAATCTGACCGTTGGCGAACGCCCAACCGCTGGGCGGGAAGTTGAAACCAACTAGCAATAATTGACCGACAAATGGATAGGCCATGTTTTCTCTCTCTCCTAATTTCGGACCTTAGTTTTGGGTTGGGAAAATTCCCGTCAGAGCGATGCACCAGTTCATCACTAGAAAAGGCTGCCGGTTCTCGTGGGGCTGGCCCGCTCCGCTATTGCCGATGGTGGCGCCGTTCATAGCCACCAGACTGGCTGCCCCTGTGAATAGGGCGGCGCCTCCACCGGCCACCAGAGCTCCAGAGGGCTTGGTGACATTCGCTCCCGACGCGGCCTGCAGCGGGTGGGTGTGGGCGGGCACCTCTTGCGCGACCAAAGAGTGAAACCACTCGCCACCCACCTGCCCCAAATTGATACCGTTGCCGAAGCCGACCGGAGTGCGGCCCTGCAGGTTCGGAAGCGCGAAATTCACCCTTCCGTCCCCGCCGTAGGTTGTCCCGAGAAGCGCAAACAGCGCGTTATTCTGGTTGATCGACAAGAGCTGTCCGTTGCACATCGCCCAGCCCTGGGTCGTGTAATTCCAGGAAGCCAGCATGAGCTGGCCCATGAACGGCGTCATTCTGTTTCTCCTTCTTTTTGTGGTCTCAATATGTACATGTCAGCCCTATTTTACGGTCAGCCCTGAGCCGGGTAGACGCCAAAAAGCGAAATGATCCAGTTCAGCACCTGGTACGGCTGCAGGTTATCGTGGGGCTGGCTCCCGCCACCGCTCTGCCCCACCATACTCGCATTCATGCCGGTCGCCGGCGTCTCATCTATGTAAACCTTCAGACCGCTGCCTACCGTTTGGTTGCCCGGGTTGTTGGCGTTGCCGGGATTCGAGGAACCCATCAGGGCGTGGTTGTGAACGGGGTATTGGCTTATTGTGAGAGGCACGCTTTCCAGGCCCCCCACCTGCCCGATGATATAGTCGCCGCCGCCGGCCACCGACCCCTGGTGGATGGGAATGCGACCCTGCAGGTTGGGGAGGGCGAAGGTGTTTAGACCGTCTCCGCCATATGTGGTGCCAATCAGGTTGTATAACACATTGTATGCCGAAATTGAGAGGAGTTGGCCGTTACAAAACGCCCACCCCACGGGCGCGAAGTTAAAACCGACCAATCGGACTTCCCCTACATAGGCAGTGCTCATCCGCGAAGCCTCCTTGAATTTCGCGCCACTTTCCTGGCGCGCCGGTGTAGAATATCATCCTTCCGGTTCCATTTGCAAGTGACATTCGATACAATTCTTCACGGAGCAACGCCGTAGCCGGGAAAATCGAATGAAGATGTGGTAGACTGTTTTCGGCTTGTCGGTACGAGCTGCCAAATTACGGGCCGGGGACCTGTAATGCGCTATCTCGCGGAGGGAAGAGAAGTATGCGTATCAGCGGATTTGGGTGGTTGTGCCTGGGCGCCTTGTTTGCGCTCATGGCGTCTACTGGAAAGGCAGGCACGTGCTCGACTTCATGTTCGACCACGGGCAGCACCACGACGTGCACGAGTACGGACGTAGTCAAGACGCCGGACGAGGGCGGCAACGGAAACCTATATACGGCGAATATCTACCCGTCGTGCATCACCGTTCCGAACAGCGTCACCGGCACGGTGTCCAGCGCCGCGGGCAGCGTCGAGGTCCAGCTCACCAACATGGATTCCAACGGCACCGGCAATTATTTCAGCGTCCAGGGCACCGAGCTCCTGCTGGTGTCGCCGACCGGCGCGCAACTGGAAATACTGGGCGGCCCGGGAGACGGCAGCGAGACGCTGAACGGCCTCACCATGCTGATCGCCAACTCGAGCGGTTTCAACCCAATGCCGAACGGGAATCCGGCCGCCCTCCCAACGAGCGGCACGCAGGACTATGAGCCGAGTGCGTACGAGCAGGGATATGGGGAATTTTTCCCGAGCCCGGGACCGGGTGATGTGCAGCACTTGCCGCAGACGGACGGCAGCGCCACCCTGACCAGCATCTTCAGCGGCGTAACCGCGGCGGGCACTTGGGACCTTTACATGATCGACAACTTCGGCGATCCTGTGACCGTCAACGGATGGAAGCTGATCCTGACGGTGAATGCGGCCTCGGAAGGTACTCTCACCACGGTTTCGTCGAACAGCCAGCCGGTTTACACTGCCAGCCCGAGCAATACGGTCACGCTCACCGCCACGGTGACCAGCGGCGGCAATCCGGTGACCGCCGGCACGGTGGCGTTCTACGCCAACGGCAGCGGCTCGCCGATCTCCTGTTCTTCCGGCAATCAAGCGCTAAACGGCAGCGGCCAGGCCACCTGCGGGACGACTCTGGTCGCGGGCAGCACGTCGCAATGTACCTCGTCGAGTCTGCCCGCGTGGCCGACCGTTTGCCAGGGCAATAACATCATCACGGCGACCTACTCGGGAAGCGGAAGCTACACCGGCAGCACCAGCACCGACTTCTATCAACTAGTGACCGTACACTCCACCAACCCCTCCGGAACGCAATGGTGCAATAGCGGCCCCTTCTCGGTTCCCGAGAGCGTCACTCCGCTGGCTTATCCTTCCTTTATCCAGGTTTCGGGATACTCCAACACCATAGCCAATTTGACGGTGGCGCTGACGGGGGTGGCCGGGCAGGTAGCCGGAATTCCCGGCCAGTTCCTGCTGGTGGCGCCCGACGGCACGCATAACCTGGATTTTCTGGACGAAGCCTTCTACGCCGGCGGCGCGACCAGCCCGGTGAACCTGACCATGTTCGATAACGCCGGCCAGACGCCCGCCGGCCTGCAGCCCACCAGCGGCAATTACGAAGCATACGACGCCAATCCGACCGGAAACCCGGACACGTTCCCCACATCGGAGTCGCCGGCCGTCTATGCGAGCGTGCCGCAGGTTCCGGGCGCCATCAATTACGCGGAGCCGCGCGGCGGGACCAGTAACACGACCTTCGGCGGCGCCTTCAGCGGTGTCCAACCGAATGGCGTGTGGGCTTTGTACGCCTATACCACCGAATCCCTCACCGTGAACAGCGGCTGGTGTATCACCTTCGAGGTCAACAACGGCGCGGTGACCACCACCAGCCTGCAGTCCAGCCAGCAGCGCGCGACCACCGGACAATCCGTCACGTTCACCGCCACGGTGACCAGCGGCGGGAATCCGGTGACTTCCGGCACAGTGACGTTCGAGGACGGTGGTTTGGTTCCGGCCGGTACGGTAAGCGGCAACAACGTGGTCACGCTGAACGGCAGCGGCCAAGCCACGTTTACCACCAGTTCTCTGGCCGAAGGCGATCACGACATCACGGCGGCCTATAGCGGAGTGTCGGGAACCTACGACGTGAGCACCGCTTCCCTGTACCAGCGCGAGGATAACGCGACCACGGTCTCGAACGTGACCAGCACTTCCGCGCAGTTCTGCAACACGGCGGGGGTCACGGATCCGACCCGTGCCCTCGGCGCCTTCAGCCCGAATCCATCGAATATCTTTGTGTCGAATCTGTGGGGCACCGTTAGCGGCGTGGCCGTCACGCTGCAAGGCTTCGATATTCCCGACCAGGCCCTCGAACTCTACAGTGTCGAATCCCTCCTGGTGGGTCCGCAAGCCGCGCTGGACTTCTTCTCGGTTAGCGGCGGCAGCGCGCAAGTTTCGGACGGCAACTATACCTTCTCAGACACCGGGGGCACGTTGAATACTTCCAATGTCGCGCCCGGCTCGTATAAGCCGGCCAGCGACGTCAGCTCCGCCGACTCGTTCTTCCCAGACCCCGGCAACTTCTACTCGCTGCCCGGCTCGTTCAATTACGCCCCGACCCACGGCTCGTCGACATTTGCCAGCGTGTTCGGGAGCAGCATCCCGAACGGTACCTGGAGCCTGTACTTCAATCAGATCGACTCCGCCACCACGGGCGCGACCGGTGGCTGGTGCCTGAACTTCACCGAGAATCCGGCGACCGTCACCGCAACCACGGAAAGCACCGACAGTTTCACGCAGGGGCAGCAAGGCGAGCCACTCACGGTGAACATTCAAAACACCGGGTCCGGTCCCACCGGCGACCCAACCAACGGCAGCAGTCCGCTGACCGTTACCGATACGCTGAACTCGGCCTTCACGTTTGTGAGCTCCGACAGCACCGGCTGGAACTGCGGAGCCAGCGGCGCCACAGTGACCTGCACCAATGACAGCGCGATTGCCTCGGGCAGCAGCTACCCGGCTCTGACGCTCACGGTGAATGTGTCGGCAAGCGCTACGCCGGGACAGGTGAGCAATACCTTTAATGTGACCGGCGGCGCCGGCGTCACTGCCACCGGTTCGAATACCGATACGGTGACCATCGTGCCGGCCCCCAAGCTGGCGGTGCAGAAAACCCATCCAGGCACCTTCACGCAAGGTTCTACCGCAGAATGGGATATCAGCGTGACCAATACAGCGTCCGGCGGCGCCACGTCCGGCACGGTGACGGTTTCCGACACCCTCCCTTCGGGCTACACGGTAGCCAACTTCGGCACGACTTCGTCTTCGTGGTCCTGCTCCGGCACCGGCACGAACACAGTCAATTGCACGGCCACTTTGTCGGTATCCGGCGGCGGCGGTTTCCCCTTGATTCAGCTGATTGTGAATGTGCCGGCCAGCTCTCCCACCTCGGTGAGCAACACCGCGCTGGCATGGGGCGGAGGCGATCTGACTCACACTAATTCCGGCAACGCCGCTGCGGGGACCGACAGTAACGTACCCGTGGGGCAAACGCCCGCCTCCATCGCGGCCTCGGGCGGCGCCGGGCAGAGTACAAACGTGGGCACCACCTTCGCCCAGCCCTTGCAAGCTACCGTACTGGACGGTGGAAACAATCCGATCAACAATTTAACGGTGACATTCAGCGCTCCGGCTACCGGGCAGAGCGGCACCTTCCCGGGCGGTTTCCTAACCGCCACCGCGGCGACCAACGCCTCCGGCGTGGCCACCTCTCCGTCGTTTACGGCCAACTTGACTTCCGGCTCCTACAACGTCGGGGCCGGCGTTTCCGGCCTCGCACAGGCCGCCCTCTTCGGGTTGACCAATCTCGCGTTGAGCCAGACCATCACCTTCAACCCCATCGCCAACCAGACGCAAGGGACCACGCTCAATCTGGTTGCCACAGCCAGTTCCAATTTGACGGTCGGCTTCGCGTCACTCACCACAGGAGTATGCACGGTCTCGGGGACTGTCGCAACGCTGAGCAACCCCGGCACCTGTACCATACAGGCTACGCAAGGCGGTAACGGCACGTACGCGCCGGCCCAGCCAGTGAATCAAAGTTTCACGGTGCTGGCGACCCAAACCATCACCTTCAACCCCATTGGAGCGCAGTTGGAGGGGACGCTCAACCTAGTGGCTACGGCCAGTTCCCAATTGCCGGTCAGCTTCGCTTCGGCGCCCTCGGATATATGTACCGTCTCGGGCACCGTCGCGACCTTGAGCAATACCGGACTCTGCACCATTTGGGCTTCGCAGCCCGGCAACGCCACATACGCGGCGGCCCAGCCGGTACGCCAGAGCTTCAGGGTGCAGGCTACCCAAACCATCACCTTCAACCCCATCGGGGCGCAGTTGGAGGGGACGCCGCTCAACCTGGTGGCAACGGCGAGCTCTGAATTGCCGGTCGCCTTCTCGTCGGTGACCACGGACATATGTACCGTTTCCGGCACCGTGGCGACCCTGAGCAACACCGGAATCTGCATCATTTGGGCTTCGCAGGCCGGCAGCGCCACGTACGCAGCGGCCCAGCCTGTCCGGCAGGGCTTCAGAGTGCAGACTACTCAAACCATCACCTTCAACCCCATCGGCAGCCAGGTTCAGGGGACAATGCTCAATCTGGTGGCTACGGCCAGTTCCCAATTGCCGGTCAGCTTCACTTCGGTGACCACGGATGTATGCACGGTCTCGGGCACCGTGGCGACCCTGAGCAACACCGGACTCTGCACCATTTGGGCTTCGCAGCCCG
>DATNMW010000134.1:0-4462 GCA_035602155.1 Bryobacteraceae bacterium
AAGCGGCGCGTCCAATAATCGTAGGAGAGCACCGCGTAGGGATGCGCGGCGGGCGTGAGATCGTCGTTTTCGGTAAACAGCCGGCCCGCGGCGGGCTTCAGCCCGAACGAGTCGAACATCCAGCCGGAGACGTACTGCCGCCAGGCTTTCTCCATCTCCTCGTCCGAACCGTATGTGAGATCGGCGCGGTCCGCGTAGGAGATCGCGATCAGTTCGGCTTGGTCCTTCACCGTGGCGCGCAACTGGCGGAACAACGGATACTCGGAGCTCTCGGTGATTCTGAATTGGCCGGCCGGATTCATGCCATGCTGTGCGAGAACGTACAGACGCTCCGGCGAGGCCACCGGCAGGGGCCGCAGCAGCAGTGCGTCGATGAGCCGGAAAGCGGCGGTGCATGCCCCGGTCGCCAGCGCCAGCGACAGGATCGCGGCGGCCGAAGTCGTCTTCCGCTTCGTGAGCTGCCGCCAGCCGAAGACGATATCGGCGCGGAGCGCGCCGAGCCATGCGAAGACGCGGGCATCGCGGCTCTCTTCGCGCTGCCGCAGAGCCGAGCCGAACGCCCGCGACGCTTCCATCGGATGGCGTCCCTGTTGGACCGCTTCATCGATATGCGACGCGAATTCTTCGTCGATCTCGCGGCGCAGACGATCGTCGCGAAATGCATTTGCGATACGTGACCACCACGACATGCTAAGACCTCTTATTATACAGACGTCTGAGCATATAGAAGGTTAGAGATGTTTGCCGGCCTGCATCGAGCGCGCGGCAGACCGATTGCGGGGTATAACGCGACATGCGTTTCCTGGCCGGACTGTTCGCTTTCGTACTGAAATTCGGCGGAGTGGGTCTATTGGTGCTGGGCATCCTGGACTCCTCGTTTCTATTCGCCCCCTGGGGCAATGACTTGCTGGTGGTAGCGTTGACCACTCGGCATCCCAAGATGGCGAGCATGCTCTATTATGCCGCCATGTCCACCGTGGGTTCCGTGTTGGGATGCCTGCTGATCGACGTGACGCTGCGCCCGCTCGGCGCGCAAGGTCTGGAAAAGCACCTGTCCGCGCGCAGGCTGAAACGCGTGAAGACCAAGATGAAGAATAACGCCGGCGTAGCCCTGGGCGTCGCCTCGCTGATTCCACCGCCGTTTCCGTTCACCGCGTTCGTCATGGCCGCCGCCGCGCTGCAATACCCACGCAAGCGCCTGTTGGCCGTGGTGGGCGCTACCCGCATGGTCCGGTTCACGCTCATCGGACTGCTGGCGCTGCGATTCGGGCGCAGCATCTTGAGGTGGTCGAAAACTCCCATGGTGCAAGGAGTTCTCATCGCGCTGATCGTCGTCTGTGTGGTGGGCAGCGTGGTGTCGGTTTATGGATGGATCCGGCGCACCAGATGAGCGTACCCCTGGGCCGCTCATTTGGCCGATATTTTCATCCTCTCGTCCGCCGACGAACCTCCCGCCACGATCTGTGTCCCCGGCTCAGCCTTTAGCGGTATCTCCACGGCGCGCTTCTCGCGCGGCTGCAGCGATACGCGCTGGAACCCGCGCAGTTGCTTCACACCCGCGCGGCGTACATATAGCTGCACCACTTCGTCTCCCGGCCGCGTTCCCGTGTTCGTCACGGTCACACTGACCCTGCCCGAACCGGCATGCAAGTGCGAGTATTGGAAAGTGGTATAGCTCAAGCCGTATCCGAAAGGATAGAGCGGCTCGCCTTTGAAGTAAGTGTAAGTGCGGCCGTGGCGAATGTCGTAATCCATCATGGGCGGCAGTTGGTCGAGCGACTTCGGCCATGTTTGATTCAGCCGGCCCGCGGGATTGTAGTCGCCGAACAGCACATCCGCGATGGCCGTGCCTTGCTCCTGGGCGGCATGCGCAATGTGCAGAACCGCCGGCACGTTCTGCTGCGTCCAGTTGATGGCGTAAGGAAAGCTCGACACCAGCACCACGACCGTCTTCGGATTGGCCGCATACACCTGTTTGATCAACTCTTCCTGGGAGAGGTCGATGGATTCCCGGTCGCGCCCCTCGCGGCCCTCGCCCGGATCGGCGCAGGGCTTGCTCGAAACATCCATATTGAAGATCGCCATGATGTTGGTCGCGCCGCATGTAGGGTGATTGCCAACCACGACCACCGCCACTTCCGACGCGTGGGCCGCCTTCACCGCCGCGCCATCCGTGTTATCGGCGGCGTAGTTCACTGTCGCGCCGGATCCCACTTTTTCGCGAATGCCCTGCAGCGGCGCAATCGCGTAAGGCGGACGCCCGCCGTACAGATCGATCAAGACCTCACCCGCGCGCGGCCCCACCACGGCGATGGATTTGACGGCGTTCTTATCCAGCGGCAGAAAACCATTCGCGTTCTTCAGCAACACCACCGATTCGCGGGCCATATCCAGCGCCACGCGCTTGTGCTTTTCCGTGGTCCAAGGCTCCACTTCGCCGGCGCCGCCCACGCTCGCGTACGGCACCATCGCCGGCGGATCGAGCAACCCCAGCCGGATCACGGTTCTGAATTTGCCTCTTAGCACCGCATCGATATCTTGCTCGGTCAGCAGGTGGTCGTCCAGCGCCTGCTTAGCCAGTTTGGGCACGTTGAAAAGGAATGCGAGCACTTGGCCAATACCGGCTTTCAGCGCCTCCGCCAAGGCTATTTCCTGAGTCTTGTAATAGTGGCGCGGATTGACCATCAGTTCCACCGCCAGCGCGTCGGAAGAGACAATGCCATCCGCGCCCCATTCCTTCATCGCGAGGCTCCTCAAGATCGGATTAACGGTCATCGGCACATGATTCCAGGCATTGTACGATGCCATGAACGACTTAGCGCCACCCTCCACGAATCCCATGCGGAAGGGAACCGAGTAATAGTCGCGCAACAATTGCTCGTCGAAATCCGAAGAAGAACTGCCGCGCGTGGTTTCGTTGCTGTTGGCCAGGAAGTGTTTCATCAGCGAGGCGGCCTGCCAATACTTGGGATCGTCGCCCTGCATGCCCTTGATGAACGCTACCGCCATGGTGCCGGTGAAGAACGCGTCCTCGCCATAGCTCTCGTTATTTCTTCCCCAGCGCGGATCGCGCGCCAGGTCGGCATTCGGCCCCCACACGACCAGCACCGCACTCTTGTACTTTTCGTTCTGATAGATGTAGCGCGCCTCGTATCCTTGCACCGCGCCCGCCCGCCGGACAAGCTCCGGGTCCCAGGTTGATGCCATCCCAATCACCTCGGGGAACTGGGTGGTGGTCACCGCCTTCTGGTTGAAGTCGCCCTTGCGCACCAGGCCGTGCAGCCCTTCCGATCCACCCGCATCCGGGATGTGCAGGCGCGGCACGGCGGTGCTGGTGGTTAGGCAGGCGAGCTTTTCATCCAGCGTCATCAGCGACAGGATGTTGTCTACCCGCTGTTCCAGCGGCAAGTCCGCATTCTGAAACGGATACTGATTCTGGGCGCGCAACGGCGCCATGCTGCCAGGCAGCAGCGCAAGGCAGGCCGCCGCGAGGGAAGTTGTGGTCTTCATGTCGATCACGCGCATAATATCACTATGCGGCGATTCCTATTGGCGCTCGGGTTGCTGGCCGGCTATTCCGCGGGCCACTGCCCGTTACGGGCGCAAGAGAGCGACACCGTGCTGCTAGTGGTGAACCGCGCCAGCACTCTCTCGCGGCGCATCGCCGACTATTACATTGCCAAGCGCGCCATCCCGCTGAAGAACGTGTGCAAGCTGGACATCCTGTCCGAAAACGAGGAGATCGATTGGGACACCTACGTGGAGCAGGTGGAACGCCCCATCGCCCGCTGTCTGGCCAAGGCCGTCCTGCGCGAGCAAGTGCTCTACATCGTGACCACCATGGGAGTGCCGCTGAAGGTAAGCGGCGCGGGCGAAGGACTCGCCGCCGAATCCTGCGCGGTCGATTCCGAGCTGACGCTGCTCTATTCCAAAATGCAGGGGAAACGTTTCCCGCGTGCGAGCTTCACGCCAAATCCGTTTTATCGCCAGCAGGGCCAGCCGTTCACGCACGCGCGCTTTCCGATCTACCTGGTAACGCGCCTGGCCGGTTACGATTTCGACGACGTGCAGGGCATAATCGACCGCTCGCTCGTAGCGCGCAACGCCGCGGTGGGCAAGTTCGTGTTCGATCTCAAATCCGGCGACGATTCCGACGGCAACAATTGGCTGCGTACCGCGGCTCTGGCGCTGCCCAAGGACCGCGCCGTGATGGACGAGTCCGCCAAGGTGCTCACCGGAGAGAAGGACGTACTCGGTTACGCGGGCTGGGGGTCCAACGATCCCAACCGGCACCAGCGCAACCTTGGGTTCCAATGGCTGCCGGGCGCGATAGTCACCGAGTACGTTTCGACCGACGGCCGCACCTTCCGGCGTCCGCCCGCGGACTGGACCATCGGCACGTGGAAGAGCGTTGCGGGATGGTTCGACGGCTCGCCGCAAACGCTCACGGCGGACTACATCC
>DATNMW010000135.1:0-6115 GCA_035602155.1 Bryobacteraceae bacterium
CTGCGCGACACGCTGGGCTGCGATCTGTACGCCATTTCGGTCGATCCCACCAAGCCGTTCCCGCGCATTGCCGAACCGCGCCCAGATACGCTCGGCGATTTGTCGAACCTGGTGCGCTCCTGCGGCGCGGAGATCGGCTTCGCGCAAGACCCCGATGGCGACCGCCTGGCAGTTGCCGACGAAACCGGCCGCGTGCTGGATAACGACGACGTGCTGGCGCTGGCCGTGGACGCCGCGTTGCGCCGCCTGCCCGGCGACGTCGTCGTGAACCTGATGACTTCTTCGGTGATCGACGAAGTGGCTGCCGCGCACGGCCGCCGCGTCTACCGCACGCCGGTCGGCGAAGCCAACGTGGTGGAGATGATGCAGGCCGTCAAGGCCGTGATCGGCGGCGAGGGGTCGAACGGCGGCATCATCTTCCCCGCCGTGCATCTGTGCCGCGATAGCTACACCGGCATGGCCTTCCTGCTGGAGCGCATGGCAGAGACCGGCGAGACCATCTCCGCGCTGGCTGGGCGCCTGCCTCGTTTCTACCGCAAGGCGGGCCAAGTCGCCTATGAGCACGGGCGGCTGGGCACGCTGATGCAAGCGCTCGAAGAGAGCTTTCCCGGCGTGGAGACGGACCGGTCCGATGGCCTGAAGTTGATCCTGCCCGGCGCATGGATCCACGTGCGCGCATCGAATACGGAGCCGCTTCTGCGAATGGCTGCGGAAGCGCGGTCGGAGGCGGAAGTGGAAGCGTTATACGCGCGGGTATTGGGCCTGTTCGGGCATAGCGAGTGATACGACAGAACGCGCTCTACCGGTAGGATTGCGCCGAGTCTCAGTTGGTCCGACGGCTCTCTTGACTCCGGCGAATAGGTCCATGAGATGCTGAATGAAGCCAATCTTCGCGATTGTACCGGTTGAGGAGTGGCGATTCCTGGCAGGTCAATCACGGTCCTATTGCGATACTATTAAGGAGAGTAAACCCATGGAGCTTACTTACGATCCCCGGCACAACATCGCGTACATCCGCTTGCGGGAGAAGAGCGGCGAGGTAGATACGCTTCGCATCAGCGACGAGCTGAACATCGACCTCGCCCCGGATGGCTCCATTTATGGGATCGAACTAATGAACGCCAACGCGCAGTTCTGCAACGTGAAGACAGATCTCTTTAAGTGAAGCGTAAGAAGCCGCAAGACAGTATGCCGCCTTCCATCACGGCCAGCGCCCCCGGCACCCGGTTGCCCCTGTCAACATTGCTCTCCCAAACCCTGGTCGCCTTCACCATCGAATTCGACAACGAATTCGAGCGGCGGGTGCGGCATCGGACGACAACCGCGGGCCTATCCGCCGGCGCCGGCCACGCTCCCTGGCTCGCGTCGCTGGTGATGTGGTCGAACCTGATGCAGTTCGTCCGCGAGGAAGGGGTGACCGTCGCCGAGCTGCAGCGCCAGGCCCATACCGCGAGGCTGTCGTTGGCGGGGATGCAGAGGTGGGGCTACATCGTGGTGGCGCCCGATCCGGCAGACAGCCGGCCAAAACCGCCGCACCGCGACTGGGTGGTTCGTCCCACCGCCGCCGGCCGGCAGGCCCAGGATGTGTGGCGGCCGCTGTTCGGCGTCATCGAGACGCGCTGGCAGGCGCGCTTCGGCAACGACGAAATCGAGAAGCTCCGGGAATCGCTGGCGGCGTTGGCCGGCCAACTCGATGCCGAACTGCCCGATTATCTCCCGGTGGTGGGGTATGGGTTGGCCACCGAGGTCTTTAGGGGGACAGGCTACAGCGTGTCACGGGACGAGCCTCTGCAGTTGCCCGCCCTCCTCTCCAAGCCGCTGCTCGCCTTCACCATCGAATTCGAACGCGAGTCGGAAGTATCGCTGGCCATAAGCGCCAACGTCATACGGCTCCTCGGTGAGGAAGGCGTGCGCGTGCGCGACCTGCCGCGCCTGTCCGGCGTGTCGAAGGAGGCCATCGCCATGTCACTGAGCTTCCTGGTGAAGCGCCGCTTCGCCGCGGTCGCGGCGGATCCTTCCGCCAGCCGGACGAAGCTGGTTCGGCTGACTCCAAGGGGCCGCGAGGCTCAGGAGGCGTATCGTCACCTGCTCGGCGTCATCGAACAGCGCTGGCTGGAGCGCTTTGGCAAGGCCGCCATACGCAATCTTCGCGAGCCGCTTGAGCGGTTGGCCGGCGAGTTATTCCGCGGCCTGGAGCCTCACCCGGGTGGATGGCGCGCATCGGTTCGCAAGCCCGAGACACTGCCGCACCATCCTATGGTGCTGCATCGCGGCGGATATCCGGACGGCAGTTGATGGTGCGGCGGTTGCTCGGGTGGCACAGCCTCTCCAGTACCGGTTCCGCCAGAGTGACAACGCGAGCGGGTCGGGGGGAGCCGCCCCACGTTCTTACATTACAAGGTACCCTGTATCATTTCAGCTTCACCGGATATGGCGCGTGTGCGGGTAGCTTCGGATTGGATTTCTCCAGCGCCTTCAGCAATTCCGCCACGCCGCGCTCCAGTTGCGGATCGTGGCCTTCGAGGAGCGACTTCGGATCGTTTTCCACTACGATGTCGGGGTCCACGCCGTGACCTTCTACCGCCCACTGTCCATCGACGTTGGCATAGGCGAATTCGGGCACATTTACGGCTCCTCCATCGATTAGTTGTCCATGGTCCGTGATCCCCACTACGCCGCCCCAGGTGCGCTCGCCGATCAGCGGGCCCAGCTTGGCGGTGCGAAACATCCAGGGGAAGATGTCGCCGTCCGAGCCGGAATTCTCATCCAATAGAACGACCTTTGGCCCGATGAAGACGCTATCCGGGTAAGTTTCCGGCGTGGCGATCGTGCGCGGATAAGTCAGACCCAGCAACGGGCGGATCAAGCGTTGGATCACCATGCGCGAGATATTGCCGCCACCGTTGGCGCGGTCGTCTATCAGAAGCGCCTCTTTGCGAAGCTGCGGATAATACCACTTGATGAACTCGCGGATGCCGGCCTCGCCCATGTCCGGCAGGTGCATGTATCCGATGCGCCCGTGAGATAGTTCGTCCACGCGGCGGCGGTTTTGTTCCACCCAATCGTAATAGAGCAGGTCCGTCTCGCTGCCTAAGGGTTTGTAAGTGACTTTGCGCGCGCCCGTCAGAGAGGGGGCGATGTTCAGCATCAGAATTACCGGTGCATCGCCGGCGTGGCGCAGGAATTTGTAGATGTCGTCCTTGGCGGTTACATCTTCGCCGTTGATGGTCAGGACATAATCGCCGACCTTGGCGACAACCCCAATCTCGGTTAACGGTGCGCGGTAGACTTCTTCTTCGTTCTGGCCGCTGAAGATTTTGGCGATGCGATATCTGCCGGACGTTGCGTCCACCTCGAAGCGCGCGCCCGGCAGGCCGGCGTGCGGGCGCGGCGGAAGCTGCACGTCGCCGCCATCGATATAGGCGTGCTGCACGGTCAACTCCGAAATCATCTCGCTGATGACGTAATTCAGGTCGGTGCGATGCGCCACATAGGGCAAGAGTTGGCTGTAGCGCTGGCGCAAGCCCTCCCAGTCATAGCCGTGCATGTTGGGCGCGTAGAAGAAATCGCGGTAGCGCCGCCATACTTCGTTGAAGATGTCGTTCCATTCGGCGACGGGTTCCTTCTCCAGCATCAAGCCGGCGGTCGCGACTGTTTTCTTGGTGCTCGCGCCCGTGGGCGTGGCGTCGTATACGTTCCAGGCTTGCTCCTGGCGGACCAGCACTTTTGAGCCATCGTGCGAGACCACAAATCCACCGATGTCGTCAACTAACTTGGTCTCTTTCCGGTCTTTAAGAGTAAGGATGCGCAGGGATGTCTTAGTCGCCGCGGACCGGCCATAGTAGAATTCCGGTGAAACACCATAGATCAGTGCATCGGCGGTCACTGTCAGACCGAAATAATTTTCCGCGTCCAGGGGCACGCGCGCCACGCGCTGTTCGAGGCCGTCGAAGTCGATGCCGCCATCTTTTGGCTCCGCTGGCTTCTTGTCCTTGTCGTCCTTGGCCTTATCTTTATCCTTATCTCTATCTTTATCGTTATCTTTATCGTTGTCGGCGCCTTTGAGCGTCACTTCGTCGCTCTCAGGCGGAAATGGATTCTTGACGTCTTTGCGCAGCGCCATAACGAAGATGCCGCGCGCTCGATTGGTCGCAAAGTCGAATTCGATGCGGGAAATTTGCGGCTGAAATTCGTGGTTGGCCATGAAATACAGATAGTCGCCGCCGGGATGCCAGGCCGGCGTATCCTCATTGAATGTTCCGCTGCTCACGCGATGCAGCTTACTGTCCTTCATGGACCAGATATAAAGCGCCGAGAACAACGGGGATTCGTTAATGCTGAACGCCAAATAACCGCCGCCCGGCGACCACGCATAGTCGCGAATCTCACCCTCGGTCGAATGCGCGATCTCCTGTGTAGCGTGGTCCTTTAGCGACACGACCCAGAGGCGGCCGTCTTTGTCGCTGAAGGCAATGCGAGCGCTGTCCGGGGACCACTTGGGATCGTAGCGGAAGGCGTGCCCGCCGCTGGTGATCTTCTCGGGCGGCGCGGATCCGTCCTGCGCCACCACATAGACTTCTTCTTCGCCGCTGGCGTCCGACAGGAAAGCGACCTTGGAACCATCCGGCGACCAGACGGGCCACTTATCGTGCGCGCCGGGCGAGTGCGTGAGGTTGCGCGTCGGGCCCTTTTCGACCGGCGCGGAGAAGATGTCGCCGCGCGCCGCGAATAACACGCGCTCGCCTTTGGGGCTGAACTCGACCTGCTCGATGAGATTGGCCGCGGAGACATAGCTGGGCCGCCGATTGACGCCGTCGTCGGGCACGCGCACCGAGATGTGCGTACTCGTGCCGGTTTTCACATCCAGAATCTGCAGCTCTCCATCGAGTTCGTAGACGATACGCTGCTGGCGGTCGGTGGAGGGCCAGCGCACGTCCCACAAATTGTATTTCGTGATCTGCCGGGTCTTGCCGCTGGCGGTGTCATAGGCGTAGATATTGAAGTGACCGTCTCGATCGGAGTTGTAGTAGATCTCCCGGCCGATCCACATGGGGTCGCGGCTGGCGCGCTCGCCTGCGCTGATGAGCTTGGCGGCGTGCGTTTCGGTGTCGAAGATGTAAATCTTGTTGGCCTCGCCGCCGCTGTAGCGCTTTTCGGTGCGGAAGTCGCGGGCTTGCGGCGAATACGCGATCTGGTTTCCGCCGGGCGAGAAGGATCCCGCGCCTGACACCGGCATGGGCAGCGGCTCGGAAGGGCCGCCGTCGATAGGGACGCGGTAGAGGCGGGTGAGCGCATGGGCGCGGGCATCGCGCATGCCGCGGTAGATCACGTAATGGCCGTCGTTCGACCAGCCATAAACCTGGTTGTCATAGCCCCAGCGCGGCGGCAAGGGTCCCTGCGCCGGATAGAAGGTCAACTGCCGGGGCTCGCCGCCATCCGCGGGCATGACGTAGACTTGCTCATCCCCGTCGTATTGGCCGGTGAAGGCGATCCACTTGCCATCCGGCGAGAATTTCGCAAACAGTTCGACGCCGGGGTGCGCGGTCAGGCGCGCGGCCGTGCCCCCTGCCGCATTGACCAGCCACAGGTCGCCGCCGTAGGTGAATACGATGCGGTTATCGTGGATGTCCGGAAAGCGCAGGAGCTTGGTTTGCGCGGAGAGCGAGGCGGTCATCGCGAGGAGCAGGAACCATTTTGTTTGAAGGCGCATAGGAGTTGGACGTTGAGAACTCGGAAAAGATAAGGTTAGCAGCAGGCGTGGGGCGACGCGTGCAAGAGCCGGCTAGAAGCCGGTTGCCGGCTAGGCTAAATTGCCCAATGCCTCTTCGTTTTCCCAGTCTCGCAACCCTGCATAATTTGTGGGGCAGCCCCCGCTGGACCCGCTCGTTTGTCCGGAAAACGAAGGTTTTCGGCAATCGCGAGGGCTGACGAGGGCGCCGGTTGCGGTCCAGGGGGACCGCCCCACTTAATTCAACCGAATCCGGTTATAGGCGTCCTGCGCCGACATATCCGACAAGATCACCTGATCGCCAACCTTCAAGCCCTCCACTACTTCGATGTTGTTCACCGAACTGCGTCCCAACGACACCGGGACGCGCTGCGCTTCTTTGCCGTC
>DATNMW010000136.1:0-2346 GCA_035602155.1 Bryobacteraceae bacterium
GATCGGCCATGCTGGGTATTGACGATCAAAGTGAGCAACAAACCGGGAATGAGCCTGGACGAGATCCGGGCTTTCTTAAAAGCCAGCGAAGCCGTGCATTTCGCAGGCGAGAAAAAGGAGGAGATTTACGCTTGGGTGAGCGGGTGCCTGGGGGGGCAGAATTGGGACCAGTTGGGGCGTACGGCGCGCGGTTTGGTGCGGCGGTATCTGGAGAAAATGACGGGGCTGAACCAGGCGCAGACCATGCGTCTGATCACCCGTACGGGGGGGATGCGAGGTGCGGGGTTAAGCCGGAGGCGATCTCCGCCGCGAAGCATCGACCGGCTGGTGGATCGGGAGAAGCGGGTGCGCGGCCTGCGCCAGAACCGAAATCCAAGGGTGCATCCGCTGCTGTGCCGGTCGTCAATTCGCTATGGGTAAGACCTCGGATTCGGGCAAGCTTGGCAGCGCGGGCGACGGCTGGGCCGCCGCTCCATACTGCTCGAAGAAGTGCGCGATGGTCATGATGCCCTTATAGTAATTGTCCAAATGGTACTTCTCGTTGGGCGAGTGCAGTCCATCGTCTGGCAGCCCGAAGCCCATCAACACAGTCGGGATGCCCAGGTGCGTGGCGAAGTCGCCCACGATCGGAATCGATCCGCCCGAGCGGATGAAGACCGTCTTCTTGCCCAAAATGTCGCTGAACGCCTTGGCGGCCACCTTGATAGCAGGATGGTCCGGATTCACCGACAGCCCAGGACCGGCGCTCAAGATGCGCACTTCGAAACGGATGCCCTTCGGCGTGTTCTTCTGCACGAACTCGCGAAACGCCGCGATCACCTTGTCGGGATCCTGTTTGGGCACCAGGCGGATGCTTACCTTGGCGGTGGCCTTGGCCGGGATCACGGTCTTGGCTCCCGCGGCGGTGAATCCGCCCGCGATGCCATGCACTTCGAAGGTCGGCCGCGCCCACACGCGCTCCAGCACGGACGGTTTTTTCTCGCCGGTCAGTTCGCTTGATCCAACCTCTTTCAGCCGGAATTCCTCTTCGCTGAACGGCAACTTCTTCCAGCTCCTCTTTTCAGCGGGCGCGGGCGCCTCCACGTCGTCGTAGATGCCCGGCACCTGGATCACACCGTTGGCGTTCTTCACCTTGGAAAGCAGCTCCACCAAACCGAAAATCGGATTCGGCGCGGCGCCGCCGTATAAGCCGGAGTGCAAATCGCGCGCGGGCCCGCTGGATTCCACTTCCATGTAGACCAATCCGCGCAGGCCGATACAAAGAGTGGGAATACCCTCGGCGAAGAGTTCCGTATCGGAAACCAGCGCGACATCCGCTTTCAGCTTCACCGGATTTTCGGCCACGTATTTGGCTATGGATTCGCCGCCGACCTCTTCTTCGCCTTCCACCAGAAACTTCACGTTGATAGGCAGCGTGCCGGACGTTGTTCCGTTCGTGGCGCGTAAAGCTTCGATGGCTTTCACGTGCATGTACATCTGGCCCTTATCGTCCGCGGTGCCGCGCCCGTAGATGTTGCCATCGCGCACCTCCGGCTCAAAGGGCGGGCTTTTCCATTCATCCAGCGGATCGGCGGGCTGCACGTCGTAATGGCCGTAGCACAGGACAGTGGGTTTTCCGGGTGCGTGCATCCAATCGGCGTAGACCAGCGGATGCTTGGCGGTGGGGACGATCTCGACATTCTCCATACCCACGTGGCGCAAGCTGTCCGCCACGAATTCCGCCGCGCGTTCGATATCGCCGCGGTGCTCGGGCAGCGTGCTGATGCTGGGAATGCGCAGGAACTCTTTCAGCTCTTCGAGGAGCCGGTCGTGATTTTGCTCGACAAATGCGTCTGTGGTTTTGGACATTGATTTTTCCGGTATGAGACTCCATTATAAGCGCGAAGTACTATAGAGGAATCATGGGCACCGCGATCCCGATTCTCTTTTCAGTGTTGCTGGCTATGACCGCTCAAGCACAGGAATACGATATCGTTCTGGCCCACGGTCGCGTGCTGGATCCGGCATCGGGCCTGGACGCCGTGCGATACGTGGGAATTCGCGGCGCGAAGATCGGCGCGATCTCCGAAACGCCCCTGACCGGCCGCATGGTCGTGGACGCCTCCGGGTTAGTAGTCGCGCCGGGCTTCATCGACCTGCATTCGCATGGACAGACCCCCGAGAACTACCGCTTCAAAGCCAGGGACGGCGTGACCACGGCGCTTGAAATGGAAGTCGGCGTTTCGCCGGTCCCGGAATGGTATCGCGCGCGCGAAGGCCAGGCCCTGGTCAACTTCGGCGCCACGTCGGGACACATTCCGGCCCGCATGTTGGTAATGCACGATAGTGGCAAGCTGCTGCCGCGGG
>DATNMW010000137.1:0-6336 GCA_035602155.1 Bryobacteraceae bacterium
CTCCCGCGAGCGCACGCTGGCGGGCGCTTTGCGCGACGCCTTGCTGCAAATCGAGGGCGCCTTCTCGCTGGTGTTTCTGGCCGAGGACCGCATCATCGTGGCGCGCGATCCGCACGGCTTCCGTCCGCTGGCCATGGGCCAGATGGAGCTGAACGGGCATGCGGGCTACGTCTTCGCTTCCGAGACTTGCGCTTTCGATCTGATCGGCGCGGTTTATCTGCACGAAGTGGAGCCGGGCGAAATGATCATCGTGGGTCCGGAGGGAGTCACGCGCGAGCGCTTCGCGCCGGAGCGTCCGCTGGCGCAGTGCGCCTTCGAGCACGTCTATTTCTCGCGTCCGGATTCGATTGTCTTCGGCCGCCCGGTGCAGGAATCGCGGGAGATGCTGGGCCGCTTGCTGGCGCGCGAGCATCCCGCGGATGCGGACGTGGTAGTGCCGGTGCCGGACTCAGGAGTGGCCGCGGCGCTGGGATATGCAGCCGAGTCACACCTGCCTTTCCGCCATGGCTTAATCCGCAATCACTATGTGGGCCGCACGTTCATCGAGCCATCGCAGGCGATTCGCGATTTCGGCGTGAAGCTGAAGCTCAACCCGGTGCGCCATCTGCTGGAGGGCAAGCGCGTGGTGCTGGTGGACGACTCCATCGTGCGCGGCACAACCAGTCGCAAGATCGTGCGCATGATGCGGCAGGCCGGCGCGCGCGAGGTGCATTTGCGCGTTTCGTGTCCGCCCACGATTTCGCCCTGCTTCTACGGTGTGGATACTCCGACCAAGCGGGAACTGATCGCCGCCAATCATAATGTGGAAGGCATCCGGCGGTTTGTGGAGGCGGATACGCTGGGATATCTGTCGATGGCTTCGCTGCGGGCGGCGGTAGGGGATAGCGAAAAGCACGAATATTGCTATGCATGTTACTCGGGCGATTATCCGACGGAGTTGGTCAATATCGAACAGTTAATGCGCAGCTCGAAATAGACGGCATGCCGTCGCGCATGAGATCATGGCGCAGATAAGTTTCTCGGCCGCAAGGAGGGTGCATGGGAAAACTGACTTGGCCAAGAATGGCATGTCTTGCAGTTCTGCTTTATGGCATGGCCGTCGCGTCGCCCGCGCAACCTTTACCAGCTTGGCGAGCTTCAATTGGACTAACGGCGCCAACCCTGATCTTGTTTCCTTGGCTCAAGGCGTCGATGGAAACCTCTATGGGACAACTCGGTACGGCGGCGACTCTTACGGCAACGGCACAATCTTTCGGGTCAGCACCACCGGCGCCATAACCGTCGTCGACGTCCTGAATGGCTACGGATTCTACCCATTTGGCGGATTGGTTTTGGGGACCGGCGGCAACCTTTACGGAACCACCTCGGAAGGGGGGCCAAGCGGGTGGGGATCGGTCTTCGAGGTCACTCCTGCAGGCACAGTGCAGGGGCTGACGGGCTTCAACAGCTTTGACGGCGGATACCCAACCGGGACTTTTGATTACCGTCTTCAGCGTCGCCGGCGGAGGAACGCTGACAACGCTGCACGTCTTCGACGGCACAGACGGTTCCATAGTATACGCCGGCCTCGTTGAAGCCACGAACGGGAATTTTTACGGCACAACGGTGCAAGGCGGGCCAATGGATATGGCACCGTCTACGAGGTGACCCCAAGCGGTACGCTGACGACTTTGCACAGCTTTGACTCGGCGGACGGCGCTAACCCCGAGAGCGCGCTGATCCAAGCCACGGATGGGTATCTGTACGGTACTACCACGGCCGGCGGGGCGAACAATGACGGCACCGTCTACAAAATCACGCCACAAGGCGCGCTGACCGTCTGCATAGCTTTGACTCGACGGACGGCACCGCCCCTACCGCTCCTCTGATCCAAGCTACAGACGGGAACTTCTATGGCACTACCTCGACGGGCGGCGCCAATGGTGACGGCACAGTGTTCCAGATGAAATCGGATGGTACCATAGCGGTTCTGCACAGCTTCGATGGGACCGACGGCGCTCAGCCGTTCGGCGGGCTGGTTCAGGCCACCGACGGGAGCTTTTACGGAACAACGTACTACGGTGGAACTCAAAGCTATGGCGCCATCTATAAACTGTCGATAGGGTTTGGCCCCTTTGTGAAAGCCGTGCCCCGTTTCGCCACGGTGGGAACGGCCGTCACCATCCTGGGAACAGACCTGACGGGCGCCACAAACGTCGGCTTCAACGGTACAGCCGCCGTGTTCACGGTCGTCTCGGGTACCGAGATCACAACGACCGTCACCTCCGGCGCGACCACAGGCAGAATCCAAGTGACGGTATTCGGAGGCACGTTGTCGAGCGCACGGCCATTCCTCGTGCGTCCATAATTCTCGCCAAGCGGCCTGCGTTTTTTCTGATAAGATTGCTAATGGAAATGCGAACAGCGGCAAGAGCCACTCACAGTTTTTCCCTAGACCGCGAAATTCTCGCCGAAATCAGGCGCACGCAAGGCGCGTTATCTCAAACTGAACGGGTAAACCGGCTCCTGCGCTTGGCACTCGATTTGGCGGGGCGTACGGCGCTTGAGCGCGAAACTGCCAGCTTCTATGCGGTTCACCCCGCGGACCGGACGGAGAGGCGCGCATTCGAATCCGCCATCATTGAGTCCCTGACGCGCGACTGATGTGCCTGCAAAGAATCACCGCGCCGCCCGGTTGGTTCCCGGACTATTTACCATACATCCGCAGACGCTTCAGATGAAGCAGGTCGGCGTCCCGGCTGGCCATCTCTTTGTTGCGGATTAAATCCTCAAGCGAAATGACGGAAATCGGAATGCCGCTCAAATGCGTCTCAACCCGGCTCTTCCAAGCTTCAGGGAATGTCACGGCGTCAGTTGTCGTCATAACGTCTACGCGGGCGGGAGCCATGCCGAATTGGAAGACAATGTTGGGTTGGGTCAGATCATGGACGGTCAGATCGGCCATTGGAGCGCCGAGATCCACTAGCGCCGCATAAACTCGTTTGGCATTTTCCGCCGTAGGCTCAACCCAGATGTCGATCGTCCTTCGTGTAGAACGGCTCGGTGTACTTCATGACGGCGTACCCACCGACGATCAGGTACTGGACCTGAAGCCGGTTGAACAATCGCAACAGGTCCTTTGTGAAATCGGGTTTCAGTTCCACGTTTGAGCCGTCAAATTCTTGCGCCAATCCAACATCTCCCATGCCGCTTCAAAGATCGCTTCGTCACCCTGTTGCTGCCAGAAATCGACGTCGAATTGCCGGGCCGGAAAGCCGCCCCGGACGACGCGGCTCATCGCAGGAGTTCTCATGGCTCGTGTCCCCCACTGATACAATACCTCCTGATCGCCCGTATGCAGACACCCCCATCGCGCCGCGCATTTCTCGCCGGTGTAGGCGCCGTCGCCCTGCGCGGCGCCACGCGCACCGATCCCGAGTTGATCCTCTACAACGCCAACATCCTCACCCAAGATACCGCCGGTCCGCGCGCCAGGGCCGTAGCCATCGCCGGCGGACGCTTCCTGGCCGTAGGATCCGATGAAGATATCCGCGGCGCGTCGAAGCCGGGAACCCGCCAAATCGACATCGGCGGGAAAACGATCGTGCCCGGATTCATCGATGCGCACTCGCATCCGTCTTACGCGGGCATCCGGCACTTACGCTGGGTGGATTGCAATCTCCGCTCGATTGCCGCCATTCAGGACGCCATTCGCGCGCGCGCCGGGAAGACCCCGCCGGGTGACTGGGTCGTCGGATTTATGTACGACGACACCAAGACCAGCGAAGGCCGCAAACTCACGCGCGAGGATCTCGACGCGGCCGCGCCGAACCATCCGGTCTTCATCGAACATCGCGGCGGCCACACGGCCTACGTCAACTCACTGGCCTACCGGCGAACCGAAATCGCCGATCAAATCGCCGATCCTCCCGGCGGCAAGTTCGATCGCGACCCCTCGACCGGCAAGCTATCGGGCGGGTTGCGCGAGAACGCCACCGACCCGTTCCGAAGAATCGTCCCCGCCAACTTCACGCGCGATGAAATGCGTCAGGGCGTCAAGCTCATCTCGCAAATGATGGCGCGCACGGGAGTGACATCGGTCACCGATGCGCAGGCATCGCCGGCCGATCTGCTGGGCTACCAGGACGCGCGCGAGGCGGGTGACCTGTCCCTCCGCGTGTACTGCCTGATGCAATACGCAGCACTCGATAAGATGATGGCCGCGGGCGTGCGCGCGGGGCTTGGCGACGAGTGGGTGCGGGTAGGCGGCATCAAGCTGGTTTGCGACGGCTCCATTTCCGAGCGCACAGCCCGGCTCACCGAGCCTTATGTCGGCCGGCCCAACGATTACGGCATTCTCGTGAGCACCGAGGACGAGCTTTACGCCCGCGCCCGCAAGGCACACGAAGCCGGTTGGCAGATCGGCACGCATGCCAATGGCGACGCGGCTATCGATATCATGCTGCGCATCTACGAACGCCTGCAGAAAGAGATGCCGCGCCGCGATCCGCGCTACCGCCTGGAACATTGCACCGTAGTGAACCCGTCGTTGATCGCCCGCATTCGCGCGCTGGGGGCCATTCCCACGCCGTTCTCGACTTACGTGTATTATCACGGCGAGAAGATGAAGGAATACGGGCCGGAGCGCCTGAACTGGATGTTCGCGGTGCGCAGCTTTCTGGACGCGGGGATTCATGTCACACAGGCGTCGGACTATCCGCCCGGACCCTTCGAGCCGATGATGGCGCTGCAATCGGAAGTCACGCGAACCGACAGCCACGGCACGGTTTGGGGACCGCGCCAGCGGGTGACGGTCGAAGAGGCTTTGCGGGTGGGCACGATGAACGGCGCGTACGCTTCGTTCGACGAGAATCGGAAGGGCAGCATCACCGCCGGCAAGCTGGCCGATCTGGTAGTGCTGGGACGGGATCCGCTGCGCGTCGATCCCATGGCGCTGATCGAGATTCCCATTGAGAGGACCATGGTGGGCGGCCGCTGGGTCTACGAATCGTAGCTTCGAAACCGCTTGCTGACGCGCGCGGCTCAGTAGCGGCAGCCGCGCAGTTTGGCCACGCCGCCCCAGAACTGCGCGACCCGCGCCCAGAGGTTGTCCGGCAGGCGCAGGTCCGGATCTTTGCGCTTCAATGCGTGGACTGTGGCGGCCTGACAATGCCCCAGCGTGAAGCGATCGATATCCGGCACTCCTCCCATAGCGGCCGCCAGCACGTTGTAGCCATCGGCGGTTTCCGCCCGCGGATTCGCGCCGCGATCAAGCAACAATTCGACCAGCGCCGTGTAGCCGTAACCGGCGGCCATCATCAAGGCGGTTTCGCCGAAGCGGCCGCGGCTATCCACCAGAGCGCCGCCATCCAGCAAGGCTTGCACCGCGCGCCATTGGTTCCTGTGGATGGCGTGCATCAGTGGCGTCCAGCCGTGTACGCCGCCGCACATATTGGGATCTGCGCCATGGCGGAGCAGCGCTTCGACCGACGGTACGGACCCTGTACGCGCGGATAAGATGATGGCGGTAAGGCCGCCGGCATCCCTCTGATTGGGATCCGCCCCTTGGGACAAGATCGCCTCCAGGGTTTTCGTATCTCCCTGCCGAGCGGCTTGTAAGAGGGGCGAGCCGCGTGGATGCGCGCAGTTTGACAGGAGAAGGAGGGGTAGGCCGGCCAGCAGTCGCGACAGGGGCATACTGGGATCTTAGATGAATAGCTTTGCAATGTCAAGTACTATTCGCAGCAGAGTGCCGCCGGGAGGGCTTCATGTATACTAAATAGTATAAGGAGAGGGAAAAATCCGATCTATGGCGTCTTCCCGCCAGCATGCCGCGCCGGCGGCTCCCGAACGCCCGCCGGTTCCAGAGCCCACGCTTGCCGAGCGCGGCCGCACTCTCATACGGATCGGACGCATCGGGACGCTCTCCACCCACTCGCGCAAACAACCCGGATTCCCCTTCGGCTCCGTGATGCCTTATAGCCCCGACGAACAGGGCCGGCCGGTTTTCCTCATCAGCAGCATGGCCATGCATACGCAGAACCTGACGGCGGACGCGCGCGCCAGCCTGCTGGTCATGCAGGAAGGCGGAGAGGACCCGCTGGGCGCCGCCCGCATCGCCCTGGTCGGCGAAGTATGGCCCATCCCCGCGGCGGAAACCGCCGCCGTGCGTGAACTCTACCTCGGCCGCCACCAGAATGCCCGCTATTGGGTGGACTTCAACGATTTTGGTTTTTACCGGATGCAACCGGCCGACGTCTATTTTGTCGGCGGATTCGGCGTGATGGGCTGGGTTTCGACCGATGAGTATACCGGCAGCCAACCGGACCCGCTGGTGGATTGCGCCGCTGGAATCCT
>DATNMW010000138.1:0-4047 GCA_035602155.1 Bryobacteraceae bacterium
CCCGCCGATAGGCCCCATGCACAGTCGGGAAGTCCTCGGAGCATGCCGACCCGGTGACGTAAATGTCGTCGGAGCGATCCAGGGCGATGGCATACACGCCGTCTTCGATGTTGCCACATACTGCCCCCGAAGGACTGGCCCCGTTGCCGCCCAGGAATGTGCCGAACAGCAGCGACGCCGACCCGCTCTGGCTCGGATCGAAAGCCACAATGAACCCATCCTGGCGGCTGCCGTTCAGGCAGGCGGCGCAGACGGTTTGATAGGCCCCCGGAGTGGAAAGAAAGGACGGCGCAGTTGTTTCGCCGCCAATATAAGCCTTGCCCGCGCTATCCACCGCGAGCGAGGTGGCGGATGCGGTGCCAGTCGCATCCGCGGCGATATATATAGCGCCGAACAGGGTCGAATACAGTATCGTGGATCCGTCCGCGCTAATCTTGGTGAAGGCCTGATGAACGGCCGTCTCCCAGCCCTGGCTGGGCTGGCCTTCGTAACCGCTTGAGGTTACTGGCCAGGTATAGTTGATCTCCGGGTTGCCTGGGCAGAAGGTATCCTGTTGCGGTTGAGAGGTTGCATTCGCGGCGACGTACACATCGCCGGCGCCGTCAATGGCCATGGCGGCGATGGTATCGTTACCGGTGCCTCCCATGAAGCTCGACCAGAGCAATGCGGATCCCGCGGGATTCAGTTTCGCGATAAAGCTTCCAAAGTTCGAGCCGCTGTAGGCGGGGCCGCCCTGGCAACTGGATTGTTCTTCGAAGGCGCAGTTGCCGATGCCGACGTTTACGGGAGCGCAAATCGAACTGTCGGTGACGGGAAAATCGAAGGATACGGTACCTCCAGCCACATAGGCGTCGCCCGCGGAGTCCACTGCGATGCTCTTCGGATAATCCTCATAGCTTCCGCCCAGGTAGGTGGAGTAGACCAGAGCGCTCCCCGCGGCGTTCAATTTCGAAACGAAGACATCCGAACCGGAGCTTCCTTCTCCGTCGTTGCAGAATGTCCCCCCGCCGTGCGTCGGCTGCGTGGGACGGTACGATCCGGAAGTAGTTGGGAAATTCGTCGAACACGTGTATCCGGCAACGTATGCGTTCCCCGCTTTGTCGGTGGTTATGGCTGAAGTATAGTCTTCGCCGGAGCCGCCTAAGAAGGTGGAGTAGGCCAGCACGGGATCGACCACCAGCGTGCGAGTATGGTCGTAAGATGCCACCTCGAAAGTGACTTTGCCGTTGTTCGCGTGGAAGCGGCCATCCACCTCCTGGCGCGGGGCACCCTCAGCCGCGGGCTGATAGAGCGCCGGCTTGTGGAACCGGATCTCCTCGCCCGCTGCGTGCAGCACCAAATCGCCGGTCGCCGGATCGACGGAGGTGCGTTCGGCGCCCTCCACGGACAGCCGGATCGCGTCCGGGGTGGATCCCGGCGCCAACACGAAATCGTATTCAAGCTGTCGCTGGTTGCCGTAAAAAACCAGGTCGATGCCGGGGTAAACCTGCTCGTAACGGACCGTTGCATAAGCCGTCACGTTAGCGTGCCATTTGGCGCGGTCCTTGCCGATGAAGTAGTTGATCGCTCCTGGGAGGGGGTCCGTGCCAGTCAGCTTGACTTCACGATTGCCGCCTTCCAATCGCAGGCGCAGGTCGGCGGCGGCTTCCACCTTGGGCTCGAAGACGGGCGGCCCAGGCTTATCGATGCGAACCTGGCGGCGCACCTTCCGCAGGGAGAGGGTCGCGCCATCCGGAGTGAGGAACACGGTGTAATCCTGGCCGCGCGATAGGAATTTCACCTGGGCGGGCTGTCGCCCCTGGTTGGCTTCAAACTGCAAAGGAAGCTTTCCAAAAGCGTTGTCGATGCGGGTGCGGGTCGCCGGGTCCGGCGTGCCGCTGTCTGCGCGCAGGTTTGATATCCATAAAGGGAATAGCGCCGCGGTTACGGCGGCGATGCGAGTCATAACACGAAACGTCTTCATTAGAATTTGCCTCCTCGGCCGTTAGCAATGCAGCGGCAATAGTAGCCGTAACAGTACTCGTTTCAACCCAGTTCCGCTGCCTTTCATCGTTTATAATGAGGCGAGTCGCCCCTCGGGCAAAGTGCCATGACGGGCCACGACGGGCCATTTCAGGCCTATGGGACCAAATCGTTACCCGCAGCCCATCAACCGCCGGCAGGAGTCCAATCGGCGGCTGGATTCCTGGAAAGAAATCGCCGCGTTTCTGGATTGCGGCGAGCGGACTGTCAAACGCTGGGAAACCGAGCGCGGGCTGCCAGTCCATCGGATGCCCGGCAGCGGGCGGGGAAGGGTGTCCGCTTATACGGCGGAACTGAGCCGCTGGTTGGAAGCCGGCGGACCCGATCAAGCGGTCACCGAGGAATCTTCGCCGGCGCCCGGCCTGCCCGTGGCATCGTCGCTGCAGACTGATGGGCAGCCGCCGGTTCTGCCCGCGGCCGCGCCAGCGCAGGACGCCCGCCCGCGGCGCTCCGGTTGGTGGCTGGCGGCTCCAGTTTTGTTCCTCTGTCTCGCCGCCCTGTTTCTGCTGCTCGATAGACGCCGGGAGCCGGATCGAAGCCGCATGCAGGCTGCCGGCATGCGGCCCGCCAAACAAGGCGCCGAAGATCTGTACCTGCAGGGCCGTTTCTATTGGAACAAGCGAACGCCGGAAAGCCTGCGCACGGCAGTCGATTATTTTGCGCAGGCGATCGTGCGCGACCCCAATTATGCGCGTGCATATGTGGGTCTGGCGGATTGTTACAACCTGCTGCGGGAGTTTTCGGTCATGCCCGCCAACGACGCCTATCCCAAGGCGCTGGACGCTGCGCGCAGGGCCGTCCAACTGGACGACGCCTCGGCGGAAGCGCACAATTCGCTGGCTTTTGTGTCGTTCTATTGGAACTGGGATGCCGCACAGGCGGACCGCGAGTTTCAACGCGCAATCGCCCTGAACCCGAATTACGTTCTGGCGCACCACTGGAGGGCCAATTTCCTGATGACTATCGGCCGCCTGCCGGGAGCTCTCGACGAGATCGAGATTGCCCGCAAGCTGGATCCCACCTCCAACGCCATCCTGGCCGATAAGGGGCTGCTGCTGTTTCGTATGCGCCGCCTCGGCGAAGCCCTGACGTTGCTCAAGCAGATCGAGGCGCAGGAGCCAAAATTTTCAAGTAGCCATTTCTACCTGACCGCGGTGCATCTCGAAAGGAAGGACTATCCGGCGTATCTGGCCGAAATGAAGGAGTTTTGCACGCTCACGCAGGACACTCAAGGGCTGGTGGTCATCGCCTCGGGCGAAAAAGGCTTGGCTGCGGGCGGCTACCGGGAAATGTTCGAACGCATCCTGGCCGCGCAACGGACACTCTGCGACAGGGACCAGTTGCCGGCTTACGTACTGGCCCAAACATGCGGCCGCTTGGGCCGGAAGGCCGAGACGTTAAGCTACCTGCGAACTTCCCTGGAACGTATGGAGCCGGCCATCGTGACGCTGCGGGTGGATGAAGCCCTTGACTGCGTGCGGGACGATGCGGCGTTCAAGGAGATCGTGCGCCGATTCGACTTGGGCGCGCACAGGTGATCGTGGGGCGTGTGCGTAGCCGAGTTCACAAAAGCCGTAGGCCGGCTGCCTCGTCCCTGCGGATATGCTCGTGGCAATGACCCCGGCAAGGGCGCGCGTTACGGTACCCTATAACTTATGAACATCGCGATTACCGGCGCTTCCGGTTTCATCGGGCGGCGGCTGATGAAGGCGCTCGCCGGCGCGAACCATAAGCTGCGCGTTCTGAGCCGGCACGCCGGGACGAACCTGCCGCCTGGCGTGCAACTGTTCGTTTGGGATGCCATGAAGGGCCAGCCGCCCGAGGAGAGCCTGGAGGGCGTGGACGCGGTGATTCACCTGGCGGGTGAGCCCATCGCGCAACGCTGGAACGACGAGGTCAAGCAGAGGATTCGCGAGAGCCGCACCACCGGCACGCGCAATCTGGTGCAGGCGCTTTCCACAGAGCGTCAGCGCCCGGCAGTCTTGGTCTGCGGATCGGCCGTCGGCTACTATGGCTCGCGCGGCG
>DATNMW010000139.1:0-11273 GCA_035602155.1 Bryobacteraceae bacterium
CGCGCATCCTCGCGCCTAACCTGATAGCCCTCGTAATCCGGCGTATTCGTGAAGCAGTCGCTCAAATCGCTGGCCACCGCGTCGAAGAGGTTCAGCGGCGGCAATCCCAGCAGCCGGAAGATGGTCTTCAGCATCCCTGGAAAGCTGGTGTTCACGTGCGACACGTAATTGCGCTTGAAATACGGACCGATCCCCATGAACACCGTGCGATGCGCGTCGATGTGATCGCGCCCGCCCTGCGCGTCGTCTTCGGTGACGAAGATGGCCATCTCCCGCCACTGCGGCGTGTGCGACAGAAACTCCACGATGCGCCCTAGCGCGTAGTCGTTGTCGGCCACATAGGATGCCTCGTAGGGATAGCCGTCCTGCGGGCGCGGCGCGGTCATGTGATCGTTCGGCAGGTGAATATAAATGAAGCGCGGAAACAGCTCGCCACCCTTCACGTACTTCTCCTGAATCTCGTGGATGAACTGCGTGGCGCGAAACTGATCCGGGATGTTCATGTTGAACACAGGGTATTCGCGCGAGGTGTTGCTGTACAGCGGCTCCGGCATGGGCACGTTGGTGACGAAGCGGCCGCCGGTGGGCTTGTCGCCTTGGCCTTCGTCCACGCCCGCAAGTTCGAAACCTTCGCCGTAATTGCGAAACGGGATGCCATGGCGCGCCAGATGATGCCAGATGGTGCCGCCCTCGGGCTGCTCCTCCGGATGCACCGAAGAGTTGCCTTCCGCGAAGAGCAGCCGTCCCGGCGCGGTGGTGGGAAAACGGAAATCGCGGGCATCCGCGTAGGAGGCGCGGAAGGAAGTCTCGGTCCACGCATCCGGATACGCGCCCACAAGCCAGTGGTGCCCGTCCACGCTCACTTCCGAATCGGCGTAGAAATTGTCGCTGAACGACCAAGTCAACGCCAGCGCATGGTGGTTCGGCGTCACGTTCACGCGCTGCACGCTCAGGCGGCTGCCCTTTCCCGCGGCATGGCCCGTCTGGCCGAAGCGCGCAACGGCCGGCGCGCCCATTACCGTGGAGCCGTTCGCCAGGCGCTGGATATCGCCGAAGACTTCGTCGAAGGTGCGGTTCTCCTTCACGATCATTACTACGTACCTCACCGCGTTGGGCAGTGCGCCCGGTGGCTCGTCGTGCGGGTTCAGGCCGTTGTTGTCCATCACGGTCCGCGTGCCGGCGGCTACCTCAGCGGAATCAGGCAGCGGGAATGATGCAATGCTGCCACGCCGGAATGTGCCTGGCATATTCAAGCCGGCCTCGCCAACGGAGAATACGGATTGCCAAACGTTCGGCCCGGTGCCCTGGCCGTTCACATTGGTTACGTACACCGTGTCGCGATCGATTAGCACGCGGCTGGGAAACCAGGCCGCGGGCAGATGTCCGAGGACTTTGGCTTGCTTTGTGTCGATCACACCTACCGCGTTGATGCCCGCCTCCGCCACCAGCAGCCAGCCGGTCGCCTCATGATACGCCAAGCCGATCGGCAGCACGCCGCGCAGGTTTTGCAGACCCGGAATTCGAATATCGATCTGTCCGGCGACGCTGTTGGTCTTGGCATCGATCACTGTAATGGAATCGTTATGCGCGTTGGAGACGAAGACGCGATCCGCGGCCGCCACCACGCCCGAGGGGCTGCTGCCGCCATCTATTCCTTCGCCGAACGCCAGGCCCGTGTGAATGAATGTTTCGATTTTGGGGGCCGCGGGATCGGACAGGTCGACCACTGCCAGCGAGTTGGCTTCGCGCACGTTGGGATCGCCCAAACCAGGCACGTCCACGGTCCCGTTGCCGGTTTCGCGGCGAGCGCCATCTCGCGATTCAGTAGAAGGGAATCCGAAAGCCGGAAATGGCAGGCCGGTCTCGCGCAGCTTGTGCGGATCCACGCCCGGCACAGGCCGGTACTCGAACATGCCGACGTTCGTAACATAGGCTTTGCGCTTGTCCGGCGAAAGCGCCAGCGCGAAAGGGAGGCGCCCCAGCCGGACCGACGATAAGACGCGCTGCTTGCGCACGTCTATCGCCACCAAGCGGAAATTAGCTTGATCCAGCACATAGACCAGGCCGCGATCGGCATCCAATGCCAGGTCGCCTGTGAAGCTGTCCGCGAACCCGTCGCGATTCAAGTCGTAGATTTTCCTGGCAGCGCCGGTGGCCAGGTCAACCAGCCGCACGCGGCCGGTATTGCCCTCCGATGCGTATACGGTATGCTCGGTGGCGAATGCCAGCCCCATAAAGACGCTGTGCCATTGATCTTCGCCTTTCTCGCCGGCATCGCGCTCACCCGGTTTCGGTTCCTTCTTCTTGGGCGCCACAAGCTGGCGCATTTCCCAGGCGCCGCCCTTCTGCTGCTCCAGCACCGTCAGCGAGAAGCGGTCGGGTCCGCTGTTGGCGGATGCCAGCGTCTTGCCGCTCGGGCTGATGGCCAGGCCAAACGGGCCGGGGCCCGTCACGTACTGATGGCCAATCGGCGAAATGACGCGCCCTCCGGGCAGGATGCTGGCCGCTCCGGGGCGACGTAAGGCGGGCCGGATTCCGGCGGGTGCCGAATAGTCGGCAGCGCAGGCTGGAATTGCAATAAGAAGCGAAAAACAGAGAAGGAAATAGGGCATCATGCGTTCTTTACATCATATAGCGGCCTTAGACCGTGGCAGAAATTACTGCACTCGCGCAAGGTTTGCACATTATCCCGGCCTACCCCCTTCCGTGCGAAACTGAACAAAGGTAGAGATTTCATAGTACGTTATGCCACTACGTAACGACCGTGAGATCTGGCACGCCAAGTGCAATAAGGCGCGGAGAGAAACCGGATGCGGAACGTTTTAGCACTTGTGACGCTCGCTGTTGGCGTGGCAGCCGCCACGCCGCAGTCGCGCAACATCCGGCCAGCCGCCAAAGCTTCTCTAACCGGCTGTGTGGATGAACGCGACGGTCAATACGTCCTTACCAACGATACGAATCTCCAGCCCACTGCCCGCTTGCAGCCGGCGGCTGGGTCGCCTGAGGATAATTTCGCCAGGCACATGGGGCACAAAGTGACAGTACGGGGAGTGCTTTCGAAAGCGGATCCGCTTCCCGTCATGACCGTCGAGAGCGTCGAGACCGTTTCGCAAGAATGCGCCCCCGCATCGGAGGGGCAACAGTGACACCGAATCTAAAAGCGCTTGGAGGAACGAGTATGGCAAGCATGGCAACGATGACAAGTACCGCGAGAGTAATGGCACCACAAAGAACGTTAGAAGATCCATTGGCCCATCTGCCGTGTTCCAGCATCCTGGAATACAAGAAGGGACAGAGTATTTACAGTCAGGATCAACCCTCGACCAGCATTTACCTGGTGATTGAGGGCAAGGTGAAGGTTTCCCGCATGGCCGACGACGGCCATCAGGTGATACTGGACATCTACCAAACCGACGAGTTTTTCGGCGAATCGGCGCTGCTCAGTCTGCCGCAGCGCGCCGAACATGCCACGGCCATGGAGAGCACGCGGCTGATGACCTGGACCAACACCGAAATCGAAGACATCGTTTCGAAGCGGCCCAGGTTGGCAGTGGCGCTGTTGCAGATTCTGGCTGGACGGACCATGGAGTTCGGGCATCGCATTGAAAGCTTCTCGCTGGACAATATCGCGCGCCGGTTGGCCCGTTCATTGATCCGCTTCAGCGAGCGGCTGGGCACGCCCGAGCAGGATGGTTCCATGCGCCTGGCGCCTTTCACACACGAGTTGCTTTCGCAATATGTGGGCACCTCGCGCGAGATCGTCACGCACTACATGAACCAGTTCCGCCGCCAGGGCTACCTGCGCTATTCCCGCAAGGGCATTATCTTGTATCACGACGCTTTCAAGGAATGGCTGCGGCAGGAAAGCCGGTAGGCGGCGCTTTACGGCGCCACTCTTGAGGATGGCCGCGGAGCGGGCGCAATCTTCGAACTTGCGCCGCCCACAACGGCGGGAGGCACTTGGACTGAGACGGTCCTATGTGGCCTCCCCCAAGCCCGGTACAGTCAGAATGAAAAGCCGAATGGATGCTCGGCGGCCCGGGGGGGAACGCAAGGACTCACAGGGTCCGGCGGCTTCGGCCTCGGCCTTGTAATCGCGTCGGTACCGCCCGTAACGGCCGGCGATGCCTGGATCGAGATGAGCTTTACGCCCTTCGGCTTGCCGGAAGGGGAGGCGCCGGAGGCGGGCGTTGTGCCCGAAGGCGGGTCGCCGTTCGGGGACCACCCGCCTCGCTGGCGATGCAAATTGCTTCGCCGAGGGCTGTGGCACGGTCTACGAACCGAGCGCATCGGGTTGCCATGGCGGCACGTGGACCGAGACGACGATTCCGTCTTCGTCCGCACGCGCCGCGAGACTCGCACGCGGGTGCGCTGCGTGCCCCAAAGAGGGTGCGTCCTCTACGGTACCGCCTCCGCCGGAGGCGCCGCGGGCAAAGGCGCCTTCTTCGCCGTAGCCTCGTGACCCAGACAGTCCTCCCCCGCATTCCCAATCTGGTTGCAGTCGCCAAATCGGGCACCGGCCCGCTGGGACGAACCCAAAGTAAGAAACGGAACCGGCAGCATTGCGTCACCTTGCATCACACGATAACTTGTGGCATGCTTCCCTAAGATTGTTATGGAGCGAAGGGCTGCTACAGATGCGCTGATCGATGCATCGATCTTGGACGCCCTTTCCGGCGGCCCACTGCATGGCTACGCCGTCTCCGAGGCGATCGGCCGAGCTTCGGACGGGCTGCCCGCACTCGAAGAGCGGGAAATCTACGCCGCGCTACACCGGCTGGAGTTCCAAGGCGCACTCGCTTCCGCGTGGGGCGTCGGCGACGACCATCGGCGCGCCAAGTACTACCGGCTGCGTGAGGCGTGTACATCTAAACCGGCACTTGCCCTGGAGGTGCTGGCCTTGTTTTCAATGGCGAGTGTACCCTTGCCGCACGTGGCGGCTCGTGCGCCGGAGTTGCAGCTCCCGTGACCTTTAGCGTGCGCATCGCATCGCTTCGCGTCTTGGTGAACGGCGTTCCGCAGACATTCGTGATCGATACGGCCAGCGATACGATCGTCAACTCGGACCGGATCCATCTCTCGGTGCTGCACACCTTGACGGCCAGGAAATCCGCAAGCACACAGTCTTGGCGAAGAGCCTCAAAGCGCTCGAGGCAGCGCTCGGGCAAGAGGTCGATGGCATTCTCGGCAACGATGTCTTCAACGAGTGGGGTTCCGTCACGTTGGATTATAAGAGCCGAAAGCTGACGCTGGAGTGTTCGGATGAAAGATAAAACAAATTCCGGCGAACTCCTGCGCGACACGCTCGACATGCTGGTCCTCAAGACGCTCACCCGCAGCGTCATGCATGGGTACGCCATCGCGGAGTTCATCGAGGAAGCTACCGATGACGTGCTGCGCGTCGAGGAGGGCGCCCTCTATCCCGCGCTGCACCGGCTCGAATTGCGTGGCCTGGTGGCCGCGGAGTGGGGCGTCTCGGACAATAACCGCCGCGCACGCTACTACCGGCTGACCGCCGCCGGACGCAAGCATCTCAGTGCGGAGTCCGCTCACTGGAACCGCATGACGGCGGCCGTCGCCCGCATCATGGAGGCCTGATATGTCTGCGTGGCGCACGAATGTCTGGCTGCGGCTTAGGGCGCTGATGCACCGCCGCGCGTTCGACCGCGACCTGGAAGATGAAATCGGCTTCCATCTGGCCATGCGCGAACGAACACAGCAAAAACTGGGACTCACGCCCGATGACGCGCGCCACGCCGCGCGCCGCCAGTTCGGCAACGTCGCTCTATTGAAGGAGGACACCCGCGAAATGTGGACATTCGTTATGTTGGAAACGCTGTGGCAGGATGCCTGCTTTGCGGCGCGCACTCTGCGCAAGAGCCCCGCCTTTCTCGCCGTCGTGGTGCTCTCGCTGGCGCTCGGAATCGGCGCCAACAGCACGATTTTCAGCGTGCTGAATACGGTGCTGTACCGCCCCTTGCCCTACCGGCAGCCCGATCGGTTGGAGGTCGTCTGGGAAACGGAACTCAGCCGGCCAAACTCGCAAGAGTCGCCCGCCATCGCCGACGGCGCCGATTGGAGAAAGCAGACTCATGTCTTCGAAGACATCGCTCTCACCAGCTTTACCGAAGTTACACCCATGGCCGGCGATGGCGGAGGCGAGCAAGCCCGCGCACAGTATGTCACTCCGAACTTCTTTCACCTGATGGGAGTCAGTCCCATGTTCGGCCGCGTCTTCACCGCCAGTGAAGCCCAGGATCTGAGTCAGACCGTCGTCGTTAGCGACGCCTTTTGGAAGCGGCGCTTCAACCGCGATCCCAAGGTGCTCGGCAAGACCTTCAAGGTCTCCGGAGTCGTGTCGACGGTAGTAGGTGTAATGCCGCCCACCTTCGGCTCCTTCTATGGGGGCCCGCTGGACATGTGGGTTCCCATCGATGCCGATAGCGCCCGCTATTCGGAGCGTAAAGATCACTGGCTGATCGCCATCGGCCGGCTGAGGCCGGGCGCCACCCAAAGCCAGGCTCAGATTGAAATGGGCGCGATCGCGCACCGCCTGGAGCAAGCCTGGCCGGCGACGAACAAGGGTGTGGGAGCGAAGGTGCAACCCTTCCACGACGCGCTTTACGGGGGTATGGGCCGCAATCTCTACCCTCTGATGGGGGCCGTCGTCTGTGTTTTGCTGATCGCCTGCGTCAACGCCGCGAATCTCTTGCAGGCTCGCACCGAAACACGCCGCACGGAGTTCGCGGTGCGCGCATCTCTCGGCGCGGGCCGCCGCCGTTTGATGCGGCAATTGTTGGTGGAGAGCGGACTGCTTGGCTTGGCGGGCGGAGCTCTGGGCATCGGTTTGACGTTCGCCGGCATTCGGCTCTTTCGCGCCATCGCCATCGATTTCCCTGAAGCCGAAAGGCTCAGTGTCGACATCCGCGTGCTTCTGTTTACCCTGGCCGCATCCCTTGCCACGGCCATCCTGGTGGGCTCGGCGCCGGCCTTCCAGGCGGCTAGGGCCGATCTGAATCTTGCCTTGCGGGCAGGCGAGCGCCGCACTACCGCTGGTGTCGCCGGCCGCCGCACGCGCCATATTCTGGCAATCTCGGAGATCGCTTTAGCGATGGTCCTTCTGGTAGGCGCCGGCTTGACGCTCGACAGCCTGTTTCGTTTGCAACACGTCGACACCGGATTCGATCCCGCCAATGTGATGAACTTCGATCTCTCGGTGCCCGAAGGCGCGCCCTATGTCGAAAGACTTGCGGGCGGAGACATCGAGAGGGTCAGTCCTTTAGTCGCTGCCTTCTATCGCCGCCTCCTCGATAAAGTGTCAGCCATTCCCGGGGTGGAGTCGGTGGGCACGATTTCGCCATTCGATTTCGGCGGCAGCTTTTCGGTGTTGGGGCGCCCGGCCCCGCCAGCGGACAAGATGCCCTCCACGAGTTACCGCGTCATTAGCCCCGCCTTCTTCCGCACGCTAAGAATCCCGCTGAAGACGGGCCGCTATCTGAACGGCTCCGACCTGCCGGGTGCGCCATGGACCGCGGTCGTCGACGAGTCTTTCGCGCGGCGCTTCTTCCCGAACGAGGACCCCATCGGTAAGCGCATGCGGCTGAGATACAGCGACATGGACGAAAAGCAGCCGCGGCAGATAGTCGGGGTGGTCGGCGATGTAAAATGGTACCTGGCGGACAAAGGGCCGACGCCGGTAGTCTATGCCTCTTATCTCCAGCAAGGCTCTGACTTCCGCGGCGGAAACAGCATGACGATTCTGGCGCAGACCTTGGTCGTGCGGTCCGCGTCCGGCTTGGGTCCCCACGCCGCCGGATTGGTTGCGGCGGTGAAGAAGGCGGTTGCGGAATTGGAGCCGGATCAGCCCGTCTTCGGCATCGAAACCATGGAACAAGCCCTCGCACGGACCATCGGCGACTCACGATTATTCGCCCGACTGCTGGAGATCTTTGCCCTCATCGCCCTGCTGCTGGCGGCGATCGGCATCTACGGATCGATGTCTTACTTCGTTACCGAGCGCACTCACGAGATCGGCATCCGTGTGGCGCTGGGAGCGCAGCGCGGCAGCATTCTTGGGTTGGTCGCCAGGTTGGGTCTGAAGCTCTCCTTGACAGGGGTCGCTATCGGAGCGACGCTGGCCCTCGGCCTAACCCGCGTGATCGCCCAATTGCTGTTCGGCGTGACGCCAACCGATCCCGTAACCTTCGCTGCTGTCGGGCTTGGTCTGCTCAGCATCGCCCTGCTGGCCTGCTACATCCCCGCGCGGCGCGCTACCAGAGTCGATCCCATGGTCGCGTTGCGCCATGAGTAGACCGCCGGCACAGAACCGAAAATAGGTAAGATGTCAGGAAGGAGAAGTGTGTGTTGCGCGCGTTGTCCGGAACCGCTGTGCTATGGACGATCGTGTCCATTGTCGCGCATGCGGCCACTTTCGACGAACTGGCGGCCGAGGCTGCCACGGCGCGACGCGGCAATCGCATCCCGGAAGCCATTGAGCTGTACCGGCAAGCCGTGCAACTTCGTGCGTCGTGGGTGGAGGGCTGGTGGTTTCTCGGGACGCTTTCCTATGCTACATACCAATACGCCGGCTGCGAAGCCGCCTTCGATGAGTTCGTCAAGCTGGATGACAAACGCGCGCTGGCGTGGTCGTTGCTAGGCCTTTGCGAGTTCGAGACAGGCAAGTACGATCCCGCGCTGGACCACCTTCGCCAAGGGCTGGCGGGCAAGGATCTGGCGCCCGAAGTCGAAGCGGGGGTGCGGTTTCACTATGGCCTGTTGTTGACGAGAGCGGGTCTCTTCGATGCGGGGAACCGGGAACTGGCCCGGTACGCCCGGGGCGGCGCGCACGAGCCTATGCTGATCCAGGGGCTAGGTCTAAACGCTCTGCACCAATCGCTGCTGCCCAAGGAGGCCCCCGCGGAGAGCTTGGATGCGGTAACGAAAGCTGGCGAAGCGGCGCGGTGCTGGATCGTTGGCGAGAACGAAAAAGCGGAGGCCGGCTTTCAGGACTTAGTCAAGGAATACCCAGCCGTGCTCGGCGTTCATTACCTATACGGCACTTATCTGAGTTACTCGCGTCCGGAGGATGCTATGGCGGAATTACGGCGGGAGCTGGAATTGAACCCGGGCAACGCGGATGCAGGGGCCAGGCTGGCGCTGCTGCTGGTGCACGCCAACGACTTCTCCAGCGCGTTGCCGTATGCTAAGAAAGCTGTCGCGGAGCGCCCGAACGATGCGCTGGCGGAGTATGCGTATGGCGAGGTCCTGTTGGGAACCGAAGATCTGCAGCCGGCGATCGCCAGGCTGGAAGCCGCGGAGCGTCTGGACCCGGCCGCGCTGGAATACCACATGGCCTTGAAGGGTGCCTATTCCCGCGCTGGCCGCCACGACGACGCGCGCCGGGAATGGCGCCTGTCGATGGATTTGGCCACGGGGAAAACTCATGACCGACCCCATGATTGATGGATTTCGACAAACGGGCCGGCCGTGCCTGGCGACAGCGCTGGTTGCAGCAGTGTGTGCCGCGCTGGCTGGCGCTGCACAGGGGGCGCCGAAACCCGCGAAAGTCACATGCGCCAGTTGCCATCGTGCGGAGGCGCAGTCGCAGCCGAAGACTCCCATGGGGATCGGCATCGAATTGCCTCCCAATCAGCAGCCGCTGGAGACGCATCCCAAACTGACTGTGGAAGAGAACGGATACCACTACAGCGTGGAGCGCAAGAACGGCGTCAGCTCCTATACGGTAAGCGACGCCTCAGGCACACTGACGTTGCCGGTGCGGTATGCATTCGGAGTCGATAATCTGACGTTCGTCCTGGAATACCAGGGCCATTTCTACGAAAGCCTGGTGAGTTACTACAAGAAAATCGAAGGGCTGGGCATCACCATGGGCGACGACAAGATTCGGCCCCACGATCTGACGGAAGCCATGGGGCGGCAGACCTCGGACCAGGAAATCAAAGCATGTTTCACCTGTCATGGAACCGGCGGTGTGAGTCAGGGTAAGTTGACGCTCGATTCGCTGCGGCCGGGATTGACCTGCGAGCATTGTCACGCGGGCGCCGATGCGCATATGCAAGCCCTCACCGGGGGTAAGCCGGCGCCCATTCCCCGGAAACTGGGAGAGATGGCCGCCGAAGAGATGTCGAACTTTTGCGGACAGTGTCATCGCACTTGGGAAACCGTGGTCGGGCTGCGTCTCTTTGGCGAGAAGAATGTCCGATTTCAGCCTTACCGCCTGGCCAACAGCCAGTGCTTCCTGGGGGACGACAAACGCATCCGCTGCACGGCTTGCCACGATCCGCACGTCGACCTGGTTCGGGAAGAGGCCAGTTACGACAGGGCATGTCTATCATGCCATACCGTGAGTCAGAAGACATGCCCCGTGGCCAACAAGAATTGTGTAAGTTGCCACATGCCGAAGGTAGAGGTGGCCGGAACCCCGGCGGTATTTACAGATCATCAGATACGGGTGGTGCATCCGGGCGAGCCGTACCCGCAGTGAGTCGCCTTCACCAGCCCATGTTGCGCATCTTCTCCAGAATATCGGCGCTCAATTCCTCCATGCGCGCGGGCTTGCGCCGCAGCGGCGACGGGATGATGGCCGCCAGCCGCGCGGATTCTTCGCGGCCCAGGCGCGCGGCCGGGACGCCGTAGTAGCGGCTCGCAGCGGCCTCCGCGCCGTAGATGCCCGGACCCCACTCAATCACGTTGAGATAAAGCTCGAGCATGCGCCGCTTGCCCAGAATGAAGTCCGCGGCCGGCGTGATGGTGAACTCCACTGCCTTGCGCACTACCGAGCGACTGGTCGTCAGAAACAAATTCTTCACCAGTTGTTGCGTGATGGTGGAAGCGCCGCGCCCCAGCTTGCCGCGATCCAGATCTCCATCCACCACTTTATGCAGCTCGATCCAGTCGATGCCGTGGTGCTGGTAGAAGCGCTCGTCCTCCGACGCGATCGCGGCGTGCTGCAAATCCTTCGAGATGCGGCCGAGCGGTACGAAGGTGTACTGCTTGCGGTACGGGCGGCGGTGGATCGCCGCCTCCAAGCGGCGCTGAACTTGCACCATCGTGGTGGGCGGGTCGATCCACTTCAGCCCTACCAGCGCGACACCGCATAGGGCGTAAAAGCCCGCCACTACGCCGGCAACCCAGAAGACGGCGCGGCGCCACAGACTGCGCTTGGGTTTCAAGCGGGCAGGCGGCTTACGCTTCGCTACCATTCCACCGGGTTTCCGGGCTCCAGCGCCCAGACCGCACTGCCCGGCAGATCC
>DATNMW010000140.1:0-2279 GCA_035602155.1 Bryobacteraceae bacterium
CTGCTTTTTGCAGTCCAGACATTTCCACATAAGACGGGTCGTGAGGAACGAAGACCGCTTGGACTGGCAGCGCGGGCATTCCGGCCCGTCCTCCCAGCGAATCCGGGCCATGAAGGCTACGCAGACAGCCGGTTCGGCAAAATGCTTGATGGCTTCCATCAGGGTAGTTGGGACTTGTATCGCGTCCATGGATCAATAGTACCCCAAAGCGCTGGGTGAGTCAAGTAATTTTTTGCCCTAATTTTTCCCCGAAGGAGCGCGGGCGCGCTATCGGGACGTGGTCCGGGTTCACGTCGATCACGGCCGCCATCGGTCCGGTGCTGGGTGGATGGTTCACTGAGCACGGTTCGTGGAGGTGGGTGTTTTTCATCAATCTTCCGCTGGGGCTTGCCGTCCTGTGGCTGTCTCTGTGGAAGGTCCCGGAAAGCAGAGCCGGTACACAAGGTCGGCAGTTCGATTGGCCGGGCGCCTGTTGGCTGCGTTCGGCTTCGGCGGAATCGTGTTTGCTCTAATCGAATCGGCGCCGGTCGCAGGCGCAGTCGGCGGCATCGCCCTGATCGTGCTGTTGTATTGGGAAGCGCGCTCATCGTCGCCCATGGTTCCGCTCGGTCTGTTCAGTTCCAGGGATTTCAGCGGAGCCAATCTGCTCACCTTCTTTCTCTACGCCGCGTTGAGTGGCATTCTCTTCTTTTTTCCGCTGAACTTGATTCAGGTGCAGGGCTATTCGGCGACGGAGGCGGGCGCCGCCCTGCTTCCCTTCATCTTGTCGATGTTCTTGCTGTCGCGCTGGTCTGGCGGCCTTCTCGACCGGTACGGCGCTAAAACTCCGCTGGTGGTTGGCCCGTTGATCGCAGCCGCCGGATTCGCGTTGTTTGCGAGGCCGGGTATCGGCGGTTCCTACTGGATTACGTTCTTCCCCGCGGTGCTGACGTTGGGCCTCGGCATGGCCATTAGCGTCGCCCCGCTGACCACGACCGTAATGAACGCTGCGGAGCCAAGCTACGCGGGAGCGGCCTCGGGGATCAACAATGCTGTCTCGCGCGTCGCCGGCCTGCTGGCAGTGGCCCTTTTTGGAGCGGTGCTGACCGCTGTTTTCCAGAGCGCCCTGGAGCGACATCTGGACAGTCTTGACCTGGCGCCCGCGGTGCGTGAGGAAATCGAGGCCCAGCGATCCAAGCTGGCTGCCACCGAAACGAGGGACGCGCGGGGGCGGCAAGCTATTGAGGAAGCATTTGTCGCCGGCTATCGAAGGGTTCTGTGGGTGGCGGCGGGGCTGGCGCTCGCCAGTTCCCTGAGTGCCGCAGCCTTGATATCGACCCAGGGGCGAGCTGAGCACAGTTAGCCGCAACGGCGAGCCTGCCGCATATCACACCTTCAGCGGTTTTGGGAGGCGCTGCTACTCTCGACGGCGGGCTGCTTGACGCGCACCTTCAACTCCGTCAACCCCTCGCCGATCTGCTCTACCCACTGGTCCCCGCGCAGGATTCCCAGCGCGCCACCGCTTCGTACAGGGATTCGGCGGGTGTCGCGGCAGGAGACCAGGCAGGAGCGTCCGCCGCAGGGGCGCACGCCGCCCGCCGGTGGGAGGCGCTCGCGGCCATGATTGCAGGACGGGGCCGGTCGCCAGAGGGCGCACCATCCTTCGGAGTGCGCGTGACCCAAGCAAGTTGGCGGGCGGACACTTCACCGGGATGCCGTTTTGCGATACGGTTAGCGCACTGTTGTTAGGGGCGAGTCGGGCGAAGTGTAGACCACTTCGCCGTCGAGCAGCGTCATCAGGCACTTCAGGTCTTTGATTTGGTCGGTGGGGATCGCGTAGAGGTCGCGGTCCCAGATGGCGATGTCGCCTTGCTTGCCCACTTCGAGAGTGCCGACTTTACCGTCCAGAAACATCTGGCGCGCGCCCCAGGCGGTGTAACTACGGAGGGCCGTGTGGATGTCCACGGCTTCTGCGGTTCCGAAGGGGTGTAGGCCGTAGGTGCCTTTGGCGGTTTGGCGCGCTATTGAGGCCCAGAGACCGTAGCGGGCGGCAACCGGGGTGACGAAATAGTCCGACCCGCCGGACCAGAGGATGCCGCGGGAGAGTAAGGTCTTGAAAGGTTCCAGGCGCTGGCCGCGTTTGGAACCGTAACTGGCTGCATAGATGTCGCCGATCCACCAGAGGAATTCGGGCTGCACTTCCGGGTAGCCGGCGTCGTATTTCTGCTGTAGATGGGCCACCACGTCAAGGGCATGCGGAGTCGGCAGATTGGCGTGGATGATGCTATGGCGCAAGCCGG
>DATNMW010000141.1:0-17565 GCA_035602155.1 Bryobacteraceae bacterium
CTCGATACCGTCTTCGACTTGGCCTCGCTGACCAAAGTGGTGGCGACAACTTCGTCGCTGATGAAGCTTTTCGAAGAGGGCAGGTTCCGGCTGAACGACCGTGTCACGCAATATTTCCCCGAATTTGAGGACGGCAAGAGCGACATCACCATCCGCAACCTGTTCACGCATTTTTCCGGCATGCCGCCGGACCTCGCGCTAACTCCGCCATGGAGCGGCTACCAGACCGGCATCCACATGGCGATGGTCGAGAAGCCCAACGCGCCACCCGGTACGCACTTCGTCTACAGCGACATCAATTTCATCCTGCTGGGCGAGTTGGTGCACCGGCTGAGCGGCCAGATGCTTTCCGACTACGCCCGCGAGCATGTCTTCCTGCCACTGGGCATGCGCGAGACTATGTTTCAGCCGCCCGCGTCGCTGATCCCGCGCATCGCACCCACCGAGCGTGACGGCCCGAATGGCGCACCGCTCCGGGGGGTTGTGCATGACGAAACATCGCGCTATATGGGCGGCGTGGCCGGACACGCAGGCCTGTTCTCCACCGCCGACGACCTGGCGCGCTTCTGCGAAATGATGCTGCACAAGGGCGAACTCGACGGCACGCGCCTGTTCAGCGCGCTCACGGTGGAGAAGTTCACCACGCCCCAAAGCCCCGCGGACCAGCCCATCCTGCGCGGCCTCGGTTGGGATATCGACTCGCAGTTTTCCGGGAATCGCGGCGATCTATTTCCTATCGGTTCGTACGGACACACGGGCTTCACGGGCACGTCGATCTGGATCGATCCCGTGAGCGATACTTATGTGATCCTGCTGGCGAACAGCGTACATCCGTTCCGTAGGCCGGCCATTACGGGACTGCGCGGCAGGGTCGCGACGATCACGGCGGCGGCGCTGGGGATCGACGCGCCCAGCGTGGCCCTGACCGGCTACAACGAAACGATCAGCGGAGCGGGGCTGCACCGCGAGGTCGAGCGCAATACCCAGACGATGACGGGGCTTGACGTGCTCGCGGCCGAAGGATTTCAGCCGCTCAAAGGCAAGCGCGCCGGGCTGATCACGAACCAGACCGGCGTGGACCGCACGGGGCGGCGCAATATCGATATCATGCGGTCCGCCGGGGTGAACCTGGTGGCGCTGTTCTCGCCGGAACACGGATTCGCCGGGGCGGAAGACCGTCCCGATGTGGGCAACACCACCGATCCGGCCACTGGGATCAAAGTCTATAGCCTCTACGGCAAGACGGAGCGGCCCACACCGGAGTTGCTGCGTAATGAACTCGGCCTCGGCGCGCTGGTGTTCGATATTCAGGACGTGGGCGTGCACTTCTACACCTACGAAACCACCATGGCCTATTGCATGGAGGTGGCTGCCAAAGCACAAATTCCGTATTTTGTTTTGGACCGGCCGAACCCCATCACGGGCGTCCACGTGGAAGGGCCGCTGCTGGATCGCGACGCGCTTTCATTTGTCGGATACTTCCCGTTGCCGCTGCGCCACGGCATGACCATGGGGGAACTGGCGAAGCTGTTCAACGCCGAAAACCATATCGGCGCGGATCTGACGGTGGTCCCGATGAAGGACTGGCAGCGCGGCGACTGGTTCGACGACGGCGATCTGCCCTGGATCAATCCGTCGCCGAATATGCGCAGCCTGAATGCGGCGCTGCTTTATCCGGGCGTGGCCATGCTCGAATATGCGAAGAACTATTCGGTCGGCCGCGGCACGGATGCGCCCTTCGAGCAGATCGGCGCGGACTTCATTCGCGGGCCGGAACTGGCGGCCTATCTGAACCGGCGGCGGATTCCGGGCGTGCGCGTGTACGCCACGCGATTGCCGGCCGGTGAAGGGGTGCGCTTCGTGATTACGGATCGGGACGATTTCGATTCCGCGCGGCTGGGGCTGGAGATTGCCGCGGCTTTGCAGAAGCTGTATCCGGCAAAAATAGACTTCGATGCCAACAAGAAGCTGATCGGCAGCGCGGAAGTGATCCGCGCGCTGGCGGCGGGCGACGATCCGCGGGATATTCAGCAGAAGATGGCGGACAGCGTGGCGGGGTTCCTCAGGCTTCGGGAGAAGTATTTGCTCTACCGGTGACGGGGAATATTCGGGAAAATGCCAGGGGACTTCGCAATCCTGTCTGGCCGGGCCAGCGGAGTGTTCTTCCATGAAATTTTCGGTCACCGGGTGGAAGGCCAGCGGCAGAAGAATTCCGACGACGCGCAGACCTTCAGGAAGAAAATCAACGAGTTGGTGAAAGGGCGGCGCGTAGAAGTGGTGGAAAACGGAATCCTCAAGACCTTCCTCATATCGCGCACGCCGGTGGAAGGCATACCGCAATCGAACGGCCACGGCCGCGCCCAGATGGGATTCAAGCCGGTGGGCGCCAGTCGAACCTGATCGTGGAAGTGGCGCCCGCCGCGGTGCAACCCGATCTCAAGAAAATGCTGATCGCCGACAGCGCAACCTCCCCTACGGCATCGTGGTGCGGCGCCTGCGGGCGCTGCGCACGCCGATTCAGATCTGCGAGGTGTTTCCCGGCGGCCGCGAGGAAGCCGTCCGCGGCGTCCAGTTCGTGGGGCTGAATGCGCGGCGAAGGATATACGCCATTAAGGTTCGCGGTGCCGTCGCTGCTGTTCGAGGATCTCACGCTACGCAAGGCGCGCGGCGAAACGCCCAATCCGCCCGTGGCGAAGCACCCGTTTTTCGATGAATAGTGCAAACCGGAACTGTGTTTTTGAGTCGGTGGGGCAGGCGTGCGGGCTGGTCTACACCACCCAATCCGTCTGATCCGCGCCCGGCATCTCGATCCAGTCCTGCTGCGGCACCGCGTCCATGGGCAATCCCCCCTGCCACAGCGAGAACTGGAAACGAACCGGGTCGCTGCCGCGAGCGCCTAGCGCGGCCAGCGGCAAGCGCGCCTCCAGCACGTTCTTGAACGCGAACTCCACGGCCTGCGCGGCCGGCTCCGGCGCGGCCGCCAGCTTCAGCTCCGTGACATTGGCGCGCCCATAGTCGAAACGTACGGTCACCTGGCTCGACTGCGGCGGATTGCCCGCCGCGATATTCAAGCGCGCTTCCATCTCCGAAATGCTCTGCTCCGACCCGCTGTGAAAGTCCACCCGCAAGTAAAGGTTCCGGCCGTCGCTGCCGTAGTACACCTCGCGCACCAGAAACTTCTTGCCGTGCATGGAGCCGGAGCGTTCGTCCACGCGATACAGGCCCGCACCCAGCCATTCGAAATACGAAGTGACTTCCCCATCGATCGTCGGCTGAATCGGCCCGCTGGGCGGGATGTGTACGGCGCTCACGGCCACCCGCAGAATGGGGCGGGATAGCTCCTCGGGCGGGCTCAGGTTCAGGAAGCGGTAGACGTTGGCCAGATGGCTGCGGTAAAGCTGATCGAATTCCACGCGGTTGGCGGAATCGTGCTCGGGGCCGTACCACCAGCACCAATCGCTGCCCTCCGCGATCAGGATCTCCTCGTAGGCCAGATTGCGGCGGTCTTCAGGCACATTGCCGGCGGCCGCATAAGTCTCCCGCGCACGGAGCAGTTGGCTCCAGGCCTGGTTATCCTCCTCCGCGCCGATCCAAACGTCGAAGTTGGCGTTGATCCAGGACCCCGGGAACACATGCGACAGCGGCTCGGGTTCCATTTTGCTTAACGCATCGCTGACGGTTACGGCGGACATCTGCGCGTCCTGGGAAATCAGCGCGTACAGATAACGCAGGAAGGGCCGGCCGTTCCGATCATAGTATTCCCAGGCGTTTTCGCCATCCAGAATGATGGGAACCAGGGCATCGCGGCCGCCTGCCAAAATGCCGCGGCAGTTTTCCCGGATACGATGCAGGAAGTCGCGCGCGGCTTGCCCGGCGTCCATTCCGGAATACACGAAACCGATCAGGTCGCTCAAGAAGTGGTCGCGAAAGACCACGCCAAGTTGGCCGCGGCTGTGCTCCCAGCGGTACGGGCGATAGATGGCGTCCACGCCGATGGTACGGCCCAGCGTGCGCCCTAGAACGCCGCTGTCGCTGGCCGCCCAGCGGTAGCCCACTTCGGCGGCGAGGCCGAACGTCGCGTCTGAAACCGAACCTTCCGAAGGCCAAAGACCAACCGGCGCGACGCCGAACTCGCGCTCTACGTACTGGCGGGCCATTTGCAATTGCTTGAGGGCGTCTTCCGGATAGCGAAACGCGGGCGGCAATGGGACACCCGGATGCGACACCGAGGCGATGTTGGAGTCGCACAGCAGCGGCAGGATGGGGTGGTAGTACGGCGTGGTGGAGATTTCGATCTGGCCGGACGCAGCCATCTCGCGGTAGACGGGGATCACTTTGCCCAGAATCTCCAATTGTTTGCGGCCAACCAGGCGCTGGTCGTCTAACGTGTAATCGCTGCCCTTAGCGAACAAGTCGCGCACTTGAGGGTCGCCGGCGCGGAATTCCTCGTCGAACCAGATCAGTTGCGATATCACCTGCAAGTCCCGGAAATCCTGAGCGGAGAAGCGGCGGCGGGCCGTTTCATCGCTGTTTTGGGAGTGGCGCGCTTCATAAAGGCCGGCGTACCGCGGCAGCGCCTGGGTCATGTGCGGCGGATGCGCCTGTAGGAACTGTTGCAGCAGGAAGGTCTGTTCCGCTTCAGTGAGCGTTTCGGCGGGCTTCAACGCGGCAACCAAGTACGGGTCGTGGGCTTCGCCGCGGGCGTATTCTTCCACCTGTGCCATCATCGAAGGCACCAGGTTGAAGGTTTGATGCACGTTGGGGAATTCGCGCAGAATCTCGACCATGCCGTAGTAGTCTTTGAGGGCATGCAGGCGGGTCCATGGAAGCTTGTATTCGCCGGACGCCAGATCCTTGTAGAAGGGCTGGTGCATGTGCCAAAGGAAGCAGAGATAAATGCGGGGCATGGGATTACGTAGGCTGCCAAAGACGCTCAGCGTGCGAAGAAGCTGCTGGCGGGCGGCGGCGCGTGGACGCCCTTGATGGCCAGCCAGAGGATATCGTTCAACTCGTCGGCGTCGGCGCGGTCCTCTTCGCTGAAGTCCAAGCGGGAAGACCGCTCCGCGGTGGCCGAGTGCAGCGGATTCCGTTCGTCCAGCGGCACGCGCGGCTTTTCGGCTATATAGGGCGCCGGGTCGGCGGCAGCCTGAAAGGCGGCGGCCATGGGCCGCGCCGCGGCGTCGAATTGAGTCATGGGCCGCAGCCCCAGCATCAACTCCATGGTGCGCAACATAGAGGCGGTATTGTACATCGAGCTATCCACGGCTCCGTGCTTGACGTAGGGCGATATCAAGAACGCGGGCGAGCGGTGCGAATCGACATGGTCCGGGCCGTTTTGCGCGTCGTCCTCCAATACGAAAATGGCCGTGCTGCTCCAGAATCGGCTCTTTGAAACTGCCTCTACCAGCATCCCTAGCGCGTAGTCGTTATCCGCGTTCATGGCGATGGGGGTGAGCTTGCCGCCCTGCGTACCGCTAGTGTGATCGTTACCAAGCCGCATGAACATCAGTTGCGGCATGGCGCCGGATTTCTCAAACTCCGTGAGATCGTCCAGGAACACCTTCACCCGCTCCACATCCGGGTACTCCAGATCGAAGTCGCGATAGCGCATGTTCGTCACGCTCCGCAGCACCGGGTCGCGCACCTGCGCGATCTGGGTGCCATCCGGCGCGGCCTTGCCCCGGTTCTCCGCCATATAGCCGTAATTGCGCATGGAGATTCCGGCTCCGGCGGCGCTGGTCCACAGGTATCCGGCGGGCGGCACGTCCGTAGGCTCCTGCTCTTCGTAGTCGTAATGGTTGCGGCGGTTGGCGTAGCTGTTTGGCCACATCTTCTGGATGTAATCGATCCCGATGGCCGCGGTCGACCAGGAGTGGCCGTCGGCGCTCACATCGCCGTTCACGTAGAAGTTATCGAGCAGCACGAACTGGCGCGCGATCTTGTGTTCGTTGGGTGTGACCTTTTCACCGAACAGAACCAAAGACGGATCGCCGTTGCCTTCCTTCATATCCCCGAGCACCTGGTCGTACGAGCGGTTTTCCTTGACGATGTAAATAATGTGCTGGATGGGCGGGAAAGGATTGGGAGTCTCCAACTTCTCGTCGCGGTATGCGGAGTTGGCTATGGCGGTCTTGGTATAGGCGGCAAGCTGCTCGTCGGTGAAAGGGTCGATAAACGAAGCAGTGCCCGTTTGGATGCGCCCCACGTATTGGACCGGCCCGCTATCGCCCTGATGGCTGGCCTCCGGGCGGCGCGTGGGATTCGGCCCGCGGGGATTCGGATGCGATCCGCCCCCGCGGCCGTTCAACACCACCAGCGTGCCATTCGGCAGCGTGCGCGCGGCCGTGGGATACCAACCCGTGGGAATAAACCCTTCCACATGGCTGCGCTCCCCGGAGATGTCCACCACTGCGGCCACATTGGCGTCGGAACAGACCACATAGAGGCGCTTGCCTTGCTCGCCGACAGCCAGCCCGCTGGGGGTCATGCCGGCTGGTTGACGCGGCGTCATAGCGGTATTGATGGTCTCAACCAGACGCAATTCTTTGTCCTCGGAGACGCCCAGCGTATAGACGCTGTTGGTATTGGAAGCCGCGATAAACAGGCGCGCGGCCCAGCCCGTTTCACCCTCGGACGACTCGCTCTTGCCTGCGGCCCACACCATGTCGGTGGGATGCGGGCCCAGCCGTACGCTGGCAAGTAGGTTGCCCGAGGCGGTTTCGTAGTGGCCCACGGAGCCATCCGTCCAACTCGTGACGAAGAACGACTTGCCATCGGGATGGAAGAGGATGCGGTACGGGCGCCGGCCGGTCTTGACGCGATCGATGAGCATTCCGGATTGCGGATTGATGACCACCAGCGAATCGTGATAAAGATCCGCGGCATAGATCAGGTGGCCATCGGGCGTCATAGCCACGTCGCCGATAAAGTCGGCATAGGTGCGTTTGTCGGGTGCGGCCACCGTGAAAGTACGGCTGGCTTCGAGTACGCCATCGGTGAAAGAGAACTCGAAGACCGCCGCGCGCGAACCCCCGCCTACATAGACGCGGTCTCCCTTGGGCGAAAAGGTCAACCCCAGCCAGCCGTCCGCCACATGCACGCGATTTGTCTCGCGGCCGGTGGCGGCCTCCAGCACGGCGATACTGGGTGGATTGTATCCGCCATTCAGCACCAGCAGGTAGCGGCCGTCGGGCGAGAGAGCGGTGGACATCGGAAAGGTGTCCAGCGGGATTTGCTTGCCTGCCGGTTCCAGACGCCAGCCCGTGTTGAGCAGGAATCCGCCGCCGGGAAGCGGACCCACCTGTTCGCGCGGGGCGGGCTGGGAGCATAGGAGGGCGGCGGCTAAGAGGAGAGCAACGAAGAAGAATGGACGCATCCTTCCTCGATCATACCTTGTGGCAAAGCAAGGGGAACACCGCTTGCTGACGCGCGCGGCTCAGCAGGAATACCGAGCCGCGACCGTAAGGAAGCGGATGCTATCGGCCGAAATGACGCCAACCTCCGCCCACAACCACGCCAACGCCGACCCCGGGGCCGGGATAGACGTACGCGTTCGGATAATATCCGTACGCTTGGGGATACGCGTAAGGATAGTCATACGGATCGGGAGAGTAATAAGGGGCCGATCCGTAATAGTAGGGGTAGCCGTAGCCATAGCCGTAATAAGGCCAGCCGAAGCCAAGGCCCCAACCGCCGCTCCAACCCCAACCGCCATAGCCCCAGCCGCCACGGTAGCCGTAACCGCCGCGATACCCGTAGCCGCCATAGCCGCGGCCGGCGTAGCCGGATCCTCTGGCCGCACCGGAAAACCCGCCGCCAACTGCGCGGCCGCCGCTACTCATCGCGTGGCCGCCACCGCCGAAACCTCCATGCCCGCCGCCACCGCCGTGGCTCGCGGCGAAGGCCTCGCCAGCCCACAGCAAACATGCCATCATTGCCAACATAACGAAGGTTTTTCTCATAAATCACCTGACTTTTAGACTATCACTGAAGCCTTATGGTTTCTAGTGGCTGAAATCCACCAGCAGCGGTGCATTGCGGCCACAAAACATGGAAGTTTGGGCCATTGATTTCATGTACTTAGCGGCGGTTTCGGATTGGCGAAACGGATGCATGCAATCGACCGTCGTCAGTTACGAGGTAGCTATATATGAAGATCTATTTAACGAGCCCGGTGCGTACGGCCGTTTGCTCCATGGCACTCAGTTTTCTGGTTGGATCGGGCGCGATGTTCGCGCAAGATCAGCCTTCGGGGCCGCCACCCGCCGACAATCAACAACAAGGCGCTCCAGCCAATGGCGGTTGGCGGCGGGCGGACAATCCGCCGGCGTCCCAATCCGCACCGGCAGCTCCGCCGGCGGATGCGGCTCCGCCAGCCGGAGGTACTGCGCCGGCCGAGGCCGCTCCGCGTGCCACGATGGATCCCAATTATTCGCAGGCTGGTCCGCAGGCGCCTTATGCCAACCAGTATCCCAGTCAGCAGTATCCCAGTCAGCCGTATCCGAATCAGCAGTATCCGAGTCAAAATCCTTACCCGCAGTATCCGAATCAGTATCCCAACCAGTATCCCAACCAGCGATATGGAGGTCCGCCACCGGCGGCTAGCGTTGACCGCGGGCCAATTCCGGCCAAGTTGACGATCAAACCCGGCACGTTCATCACTGTGCGTCTGAACCAGGGTCTCTCCTCGGACCGTAATCAGGTGGGGGACGGCTTTGCCGCTACTCTGGCAAAGCCGGTGATCGTGGATGGTGTCGTGGTTGCGGATCGTGGGCAAACCGTAGGCGGAAAGGTAACTGAGGCCAAGAAGGCCGGCCGGGTCGAGGGCGTTTCGCATCTGGCGGTTCAATTAACCGATCTCACGTTATTGGATGGACAGCCAGTACCGCTTCAAACGCAATTGTTCAGCAAAAATGGCCCAACCTCCGTGGGCCGCGACGTGGGCGCAGTGGCAGGGACCACCGCGACTGGCGCAGCGATAGGCGCGGCGGCGGATTGGGGCCGGGGCGCTGCGATCGGCGCCGGCGCCGGGGCTCTCGTCGGAATCGTCGGAGTACTGGTGACGCGGGGCCGCCCGACGTACCTTTATCCTGAGCAGATTCTTACCTTCCGCGTTGAAGCTCCCGTGACGGTATCGACCGAGGCCGCGCCGCAGGCGTTCCGCTGGGTGGGTCCGTACGACTACGAACGGCCGTACGACGTGCAGAACCGTACCGGACCGCCCAATGGCAACTACTACGGCTACGCGTCTCAGTATCCGAATGCCTACCCCTATCCGTATTATGGATATGGATATGGTTACGGCTACCCATACTATTGGGGGCCGGGTATCGGAGTCTATTGGGGCCGGGGTTGGGGTGGCTGGGGCCGTGCCTGGCGACGGTAGGTTCATAAGGACAGTAGGCGGAGACTTCTATCTATGTCGACGATGGGTGTTCTGAAGGCAAGTGCAATTGCGATGGCGTTGTGTGTTGCGGTATTGGCGCAGAGTCCGCCACCTCCGCCACAGCAAGGATATCCACCGCAGCAACAGGGCTATCCCGCACAGCAACAGGGCTATCCGCCACCGCAGCAGGGATATCCGCCGCAACCACAGGGGTATCCCCAGCAGCAGGCGCCTCTGCTTGGGCCGCAGCAACTGGACGACCTAGTGCAGCGCATCGCGCTGTATCCCGACCCGCTGCTGGCGCAGGTTATGACCGGGTCCACCTACTGGAGCGAGATCGCCGACGCGGCCACTTGGGCGAACCAGCACGCTTATCTGCATGGCGACGAACTGTCCAGAGCCATGTACGAGGACAATCTTCAGTTCGATCCGAGCGTGATGGCGCTGATTCCGTTTCCATCCGTGCTGGACATGATGGCCAGGGACCCAGGCTGGACCCAAGCGCTCGGCAATGCAGTGCTGAGCCAGCGCGCCGACGTGATGGACGCCGTTCAACGTATGCGCCAAAAAGCCATGGATGCCGGCTTCCTGCAGAGCAACGCCCAGGACCGCGTGGTAGTTGTCGGCCCTGCGGATATCGAGATCCTGCCCGTCAACCCCGGCTACGTATACGTGCCTTATTACAATCCGGGGGTTGTATTTGTTGCGCCACGGCCCGGATTCTTCGCCGGCGTCGGTATAACTTTCGGGCCGGGGATTTATGTGGGGGCGTTCGCGCCATTCGGCTGGGCCGGCCCGGCCTTCGGCTGGCGCACGCATGACATCCTTATCGATCATCGTCCGTGGGCGCGCACGTGGGTGAATCGCGGCGGTTACGTGCACTCTTATGCCGTTCCCTTCGCGCGGCCAGCCGGCCCCCGCGTGGAACGCCACGCCGAGCCTCGCAGGGATCGGCGTTGATGTGAATACGGTGGGGCAGGACCTTGAGCGGGACCAGCTACTACAGTTCTGTGGCGCGTGCCGCAAGCGAGTCCGTATCGAATCGCAAGTGACCTTTTGGTCAACAGATTAGAACGGAACTCGGGGTTGGTAGTTCGCTGCCGCTCCGTGACCAATTCGCTCCGAACTCAGTTGACAGGTACAGTGTTCCGGATCTGTCAACCACCACAATCGTTGAGCCGTCTGTGGCGATGCAACCCGTGTCGGCGATACCATTGATCCACGCAGGCAGGCCACCTTCGACGGCCACTATCTCTCCATCCGGCCTGATCGGTCGACGATAAATTCTTCCCTGGGCCGCAAATGGATCTGTCGACGCGGAGACGAGAATATCATCGCCCGAGAACGCTACCGCGGAGCAGTGCGATGCATGTAGGCCGTCCCGTTCCATGGTCCACGTTGCTCCTGCGTCGCGGCTAATGCAAAGGCCGATAGCGGACGCCGCGACGACAATGTCCGGATCTGCCTGGTGCGCGCGCACCTCATGAACATCGCTGTTGATGTCTATGGTGGGCTGCCAGGTTCTTCCGCCATCCATTGAGCGCGGAATGCCTCCCACATGAACGTTGGCGAACAGTACGCTCCCGTTGGAGTTGGCCGCAACCGAGCGAACGCCTAGCGGCGGCCCGAGACGCTGCCCATTAACGATTGCCGAACCGGCAAACCAATCCTCCCGCCCCGCGACGTTGTCGAAACCAGGGATAGGATCGAGCACGCCGCTCCCTTGGCTCAGCCGCAGCATGCGTGCATCGTCTGTTCCTACGTAGATGGCGTCTCTAACAGCCATACAGCACGAAAGCGCGAACTCGCTCGTAGCCACGATCGCCCATTCGCCGCTTGGTGCACGCCTGCGCAGCGAATGTCGGCCGACAATGGCGAGCGCACCACCGCGTCCGTCCGGTGCGAGCCCTCTGACGGGCTGGTTCGCAATCTCTTGCGTGCGCCCATCGCCGGTGACTGCGAACAGCCCATCGCGCCACGTCGCCACAAGTATCGTCGGTTTCGTCACGAATTACCTTTTGAAGAAGGCCATGCGTTCTCTCTAGGAGCGAGCCATTGTGATTCGGCCAACGTGCACGCCCCATCGATGATTCTCCCGCAAAGTCGCGCAGTGTAGGGAAGACTTGGTACGCGGTGCGTGCCCATATCTGTCCTACTCCGCATAGTTCTGGGCGATGGGGAAACGGCGGCCGATGCCGAATGCCTTCGAGGTGACCTTCAGGCCCGGCGCGGCCTGCTGCCTCTTGTACTCATTGCGGTCCACCTTGTTTACGATATCCGATACCGTTTCGAGCGGCAGGCCAAGCTCCTGTGCGATCTGCCCTGGGGCCTGGTAATCCTCCACATAGGCCCGCAGAACCCGATCCAGAATTTCGTAGGGCGGCAGCGAATCGCTATCTTTCTGGTCGGGGCGCAACTCGGCCGACGGGGGCTTTTCGAACACGCTTTCCGGGATGGCGCCGCTATGCCGGCGGTTGGCCGCGCGCGAAAGGTTGTAGACCAGCGTCTTGGGCACATCGCTGATCACCGCGAGACCGCCGCACATATCGCCGTACAACGTGCAGTATCCCACCGCCAGCTCGCTCTTATTGCCGGTGGTCAGTACCAGCGCGCCCCACTTGTTGGAGAGCGCCATCAGGGTGACGCCGCGCAGGCGGGCCTGCAGATTCTCTTCGGTGACATCGCGCCGCGCGCCTGCGAACAAAGGATCCAGCACGTGCAGGAACTCAGCGTACATGGGCGAGATGGGCGCCATCTCGAAGCGGATGCCCAGGTTTTCGGCCAGCGCGCGCGCATCGCGGATGCTGCCCTCCGAAGAGAACGGCCCCGGCATGCCCACCCCGGTCACGTTTGGCGGTCCCAGGGCATCCACGGCGATGGCGGCCGTAAGCGACGAGTCGATGCCGCCGCTCAGTCCGATGAGCACGCGCGCGAAGCCGCACTTGCGGATGTAGTCGCGCGTCCCCAGCACCAGCGCTTCGTAAACCGCATCGCATTCGTCCGGAAGGGTATCGTGCCGGACGCCCGCGCCCGATTCGGAATCGAACAGCACCAGGTCTTCGGCGAACGAAGCGGCGGAGGCGGCTACGCGTCCGGAGGCGTCCATGGCGAAGCTGGAGCCATCGAACACCAGTTGATCGTTGCCGCCCACCTGATTAACATAGACCAGCGGAATGCAGTGGTGGCGCGCGGTGGCCGCGAAGATCTCGCGGCGTTGCGCGCGCTTTCCCATGTGATAGGGCGACGCGTTGATGCTGATCAGCAGTTCGGCGCCGGAGTGCGCCAATTCCTGCACCGGATCGCGGCGGTACAGCGGGCGCTCCCAGAACTGCTTGTCGTTCCACGCGTCTTCGCAGATCGTCAGCGCGATTCCGCGGCCATCCAAATGCAGAATCGACTGCGACTCGGCTGGGACGAAGTAGCGCGCCTCGTCGAAGACATCGTAGGTGGGCAGCAACATCTTCGTTTGCCGGAAGACGACGTTGCCGCCCGCCAGCACGGCGGCGCTATTGGTGGCATGCTTGCCGGTGGACGATCGGGAGTGACCTACGTATCCGGCAACCACGCAGATCGGCAACCCGGCGGTCTCGACCGCCAGACGTTCCAACTGCTGGCCTGAGCGTTCCACAAATGTGGGCTTCTCGACGAGGTCCAGCGGCGGATAGCCGGTAACGGAGAGTTCCGGGAAGACCGCCATTTGCGCACCGGCGGCGGCGGCTTCGCGCGCGGCGCGGATCATACGGTCCACGTTGCCGGTCAGGTCTCCGACAGTTGTGTTGATCTGGGCCAGCGCGATCTTCATCGTCTGACACTATTATCGCAGCCCGCTACGGCCAATTTGGGGCCGGATCAGTGGTGCAGACTGAGTCAGATTTCGTAGTGGACAACGGTCGGCACTTGGTTCGTATTGACCGCTTTCATGCCAGTCGCCCGCTCGAGCGCGGCGAGAAAATCGCGATATTCGCCGCGGCTCAGTTTAAGGAGCACTTGCGCGTGCGCGGCATTGCCGTTGATACCGGTCCAAGCTACTCCGATGTAGTGCTCCTGGCTCTCGCCCAAGTGCATCAAGGGAACCACGTCGAGAACCGAGGCGCCCAAACGATGACGCACTTCGGTGCCGCACGATATCTCCGTGATGCTCTTGATCGGGACGGAAATGCGGCGTCCGCCCTGCATGAAGATCACTTCATTGTTGCCGAACGCGGCACGGACTTTGTGATGGTCGAGCGGCAGGCTGCCGCCCGCGTATGTCGCGGGATAGTCCGCGGCTTTCTTCGCCAGAGCGGCGGGCGGAAGCATAGCTATTGACAGGAATAGAGATACAGCTAGGAATTTCATAAATTCGGGTGGACCGTGTGCCAGTTGTTTGGATGCCAGCGGCGTTCGAAAGGTTACAACTGTTTACTGCGTCGTCACCGATACGTCGTCAATGTTGAACGTGGTCGTTTTTTCGTAGTCCGTCGTCGCATGAAATACGATCTCGATCGTCTCCCCTTTATACGCCGTCAGGCTGATCGCCGCCGGCTGGAAGTAGACTCCGTTCGTATTGTTCGAGGATTTGTTATCGAGGTTGCTCAACGTCAGCGGCGTCGCCAACAGCGTGCCGGAACTGTTATGGATTTCCACATAGAGGTAATCGTACTTAGTCGAGGTCGTGGTTTCCTGCGTCACTACAGTCACCCAGAACGTAAGTGTGGCCGAATTGATAGTCGATGGAATTGTGACGGTCTGAATCAGCTTGTCGGTGTCGCTGTTGTAACCGCCCTCGGAAGCGTAGTTGTTTCCCGTGTGCGGGTAAGCGCCGTGATAGACAATTATGTCCTGGCCTGAGACAGTGGTAGTAGCGGTCCATCCGGGGGCGCTGTTGCCGGACTTCGTGGCGGACTCAAAGCCGCCATCTACGATCGACTGGCCGCTTCCCGCGGAAGTCACGGAAAGGGAGACTGTAGCGGTATTGGTCAGTCCTCCGCCGGTGGCCGTGACGGTCACCGTGTAAACGCCCGCCGCCGTGGACGAGCCAACCGAAATCGTCATGGCCGAGGTTCCGGCGCCTGGCGCCGCGATAGATGGTGGATTGAAACTGGCGGTAGCACCCGCGGGCAACCCGCTGGCCGACAGCGTAATTGCAGCGTCGAATCCGCCCGAGACAGCGGTGGTCGCCGTGGCCGTTCCCGCGCCTCCCTGCGCGACGGTGACGGAGGCAGGACTCACCGCCAGAGTGAAGGCCGGACTCCCGCTCGAAGTAACTGTGAGTGAGACCGAGGTGGTTTCTGTCAGCCCGCCTCCAGTCCCGGCGATAGTGATGGTATAGATCCCCGCCGCCGCGCTGCTGGTGGCGGCAAGGGTCAGTGTAGACGACCCCGATCCCGGCGCCGCGATGCTGGTTGGATTGAAGCTGGCCGTGACTCCCGCGGGTAGGCCGCTCGCGGACAACGAAATCGCGGAACTGAAACCTCCCGAAATGGCCGCCGTCACGGTAGATTGTACCGAGCCTCCGGCAGCCACTGTCACAGCGGTGGGACTGGCGGAGAGTGAGAAGCTAGGCGTACTGCCCGATGCGATCGTGACACTGACGCCGGCGGTTGCCGTGACTCCGCCGCCACTGCCGGCGATGCTGAAAGAGTATGTCCCTGCCGCGGCGCTGCTGCTGGCGGTCAGCGTCAGAGTCGACGATCCCGATCCCGGCGCGGCGATGCTGGACGGGCTGAAGCTCGCGGTAGCTCCGGATGGCAAGCCGCTGGCCGATAGGGAGACAGCCGAGCTAAACCCGTCGAAAACCTGGGTGGTGACTGTCGTCTTGCCGGAACTGCCGGCGTTCACCGTGAGTGAATCGGGACTGGCATCGATTGAGAACTTGCCTTTGCTCCCAGACCACGGCGTGCCTCCGGCGAAGTCGCTGGTCAAAGTGCTGTAGATCGAGGCCAGGATCGCCGCATTTGAGATCGTCAGCCCCAGTTCGCGATTCTCAGTCAGCGAGGCGTTGGAGAAATTTTCAGAGCCGATGAACACCTGGGCGTCGGGACTGCCATAGTCCACCAGAATGACCTTCGCATGGATATAGAGCGAAGCCGTCTCCGCGTATGTCGCAATTTCGCCGCCGGCCTCCACGATCTTGTTGAACTCGCTCGAATAGTCGTTATCGTCGTTGGTCATCGCGATTTGAACCAGTACGCCGCGCGAAGCCGCACTGACCAGGGCATTGACAATGGCGGTGTCGCTCATCTCTTCGTTCTCGACCAACAAGGTATGCTGGGCGTTGTCGATCAAGGCCAGCAAAGCGGTTTGAGAATTCGTGGGGCTCCAGACCAGGTCGTCGCCGTCGGGCGGAGTGATCGTCGAATTCTGGAAGTCGGCGTTGAAGGTCTGTTCGATCGCGGCGACGTCGTTAGGGTCGTTCTCAATGACCGCGAAGTCCCGGCTCGTCGAATAGTATTGGGAAGTCAGGTTTAGGGTCATGATCGCCGACGTGGCGCCGTCGATCGTGATGGTTTTCTGGTGCGTGGCGGCGTAGGTCGGGTTTGCCCAATGCACCGCTACACCATTTTCCGACAGGTAGTTGTAGGCTGCCGTGTTGCTGCTTTTTTCCAGGTTCTGATCCAGAATGACACGCACTGTCACGCCCGCGGCGGCGGCCTGCGCCAGGAGTTGCTCCCCTTGCGTGTCCGTGAACTCGTACATGGTCATGTCGATGGTTTTCTTCGCCGCGCCGATGAAGTTGTAGATCGGCGTGATTCCCTGGCTCGGCTCCGTCACTAGCGTGTACGAGGTCTGCGCGCTTGCGCTCGCGGCCGTAATGGCGAGCATTCCCAAAATCCCTAAGCGGTTCGATGACACCAAATCCTCCCGTCCCGACTGCAAATTCAGTATACAACGCGCTAGCATGCTCTTTTGGGTATGCGACCGTTGAGACTAATTCTCTGTTGCGGGATACCGGCCATGTTCTCCTACGGACAAGGCCAGTCCGGGGACGTGGCGAAGAGCACGGTTTGCGAAATCGCCAGGCATCCCGAGGCTTTCGACGAAAGAGTTGTGCAGGTGCGCGCACTGGTGGAAACGGGCGTGCAAGACCTGCCGGCGGGCCTGACCGACGATAGTTGCGCCGGCGAATTGAAATTCTTCATGCCCGACGACGCGCACTTTGCGCGGCTCCTGAAAAGCAAAGGATACCGGAAACTTGTCACCGACGTGAAAAAGAATCCGGTGGTGGAGGCGACCGTGACCGGATTGTTTAAACACTTCGGAACTGCCGAAAAGCCCGACAACCGGCTGGCGCTGGAGTCTGTGGAGAACGTGGTTGTGCATCCCCAGCCGCGCGTCAAAGGTCAGAAGCGGTAATTGGCTTCCACAAAACTAAGCGTGCCGTTGCTGTCGCCGGGAAAGATATGCTCCACCACTGCGCCGCCGCGTGCATAGCCGAAATACAAGCTGAGCGAGAGAGCCCGCGTGCATTGGTAATCGGCGCTGATGTCGTAAAGCGTGGCCAGACCCGTGGCGCCGTTGGACGGGCGGCCGTTAAAACCGAAGGTCCATGGCTGAAACGCGCCGCCGCCGGAATACCAAAGATCGTTCTTGTTGGCGAGCCACAGCCCGTGCACGTCCGAGCGCAGAGTGAGCCCTTTGGCGGGACGCAGCATCAGTTCGGCAAACAGATCGCGGTTGTTCATCTCGTTGAAGAACGGAAAGCGGGCGTACACGCGCGGCGTAGGTAGGATGGCGAAAAAGGTGCCGTGAGTGTTGTCGTTCGGATTGTTATCGCCGCTCGAATAGAAGTAACCGCCGCGTAGCCACGGCCTTACGGCTTTGACGATCTTGGGCTGGAAGCCAATCTCAGTGGCGCCGGCTCCGGACCGTTGCGTGAGCAGACCCCACTTGCCGGTCTGCAGGGCGCCCCAACCCAGCACATCGAATGTGCCTGCGGGAGTAGGTAACGCCTGGATGTAGTGGCCGCCAAAAGTGCCGATATCGATCCCGCCCAGGTCTTTGGCGCGGACCGCGGCGGAACGGTTGTCCGTCTTGACCACGCCGCGATCGTCGTTGTAATAGATGCCGAACAAGCGCCACTCGGCGTGGCTGGGGCCGTCAGTGACTTGCTTAGTCAGTGCCGCATAGGTCACAGGCGTCGTGACCCATCCCCAGCCATCCACCTGAAATACGCCTCGGTCGGGAACCGCGCTGAAGGC
>DATNMW010000142.1:0-4256 GCA_035602155.1 Bryobacteraceae bacterium
TCAAATTGCCGAAGTGCGAGTGCCCGCGATAGCTGCCGGGCGCGTTCTCATCCCAGGTCTCCAGCGTGTGCGGATACGCCATGAAGGTGACCAGTTCCGTCTGCTGTTCCGGAGTCAGATACACGAACGCCGCGCGATACCGTGCAAAGGATTCCCCGTCGAGGAAAGCGAGGCTGTCCAGAAAACTGCGTTGCGTGTCGTGCGTTTCCACGGCCAGCACCGCGTCGAGGAAGCGATTCACCAACGCCACTTTGGCCCCGGGCGTATCGGTGGCGGGGATCAGGATCTCGCCAAAGACGATGAGCGTCTCATTCTGATGCTCGTCCAGAAATAGCGGCTTCCAATCGTCGCGCGCCAGATCCTTCGAAGCGTCGTAATCGGACGGAAACTCGCGCGCCGCGGCTACCCCACCCGGCACTGCCACGGCAGCCGCTCCCAGAAAAGCTTGGCGAAACAAATCCCGGCGGTTCATCTGCGGACTATAATACCCTTAACGATGCAATCGCCACAAGTTCCCGAAACATACGACGCAATTGTGGTGGGCTCCGGCGCCACCGGCGGTTGGGCGGCCAAGCGGCTGGCGGAAGCCGGCTTAAGAGTCGCGCTGCTGGAGGCGGGGCGCAACATCTCGCCTAAGGAATTTACCGAGCACATGCCGGCGTACAAGCTGAAATACCGCGATATGTCCCCGGAAATCGCGCGCACGCGGCCGGTGCAGAAGCAATGCTACGCCTGCATGGAGTACAACTACGACTGGTTCGTGGACGACCTGCAGAATCCCTACAGCACCCCGTCGGACAAGCCGTTCACCTGGCAGCGGCTGCGCATCGTGGGCGGCCGAACGCTGGTCTGGGGGCGCCAGAGCTATCGCATGAGCGATCTGGATTTCAAGGCCGCCAGCCATGACGGCTATGGCGAAGACTGGCCGCTTTCCTACAAGGACATGGAGCCTTACTACGAGATCGTGGAGCGATACGTCGGCATCAGCGGCGCGGCGGAAGGGAACCCCACTCTGCCGGACAGTCACTTCCTGCCGCCCATGAAAATGACTTGCGGCGAAGTGCGTTTGCGCGAGCGCGTCCAGGCGCAGTTCGGCCGCACCGTCACTATCGGGCGCACGGCCATACTCACGCGGAATCACAATGGGCGCGCGGCTTGCCACTATTGCGGGCCTTGTGAGCGCGGTTGCGTGACGTTCTCATATTTCAGCAGTCCGTTCACCACGGTGGCGGACGCGCTGAAGACTAAGAACTGCACACTGATCACGAACGCCGTGGTCCGCAGCGTGGATATGGATAGCGCCAACAACCGCGCCACCGGCGTCACTTACATCGACCGGCTCTCGCATAAGACGTATCGGGCGCGCGCGAAGAGCGTAATACTTTGCGCGCAGGCCCTGGAGTCGACGCGCATTTTGTTGAACTCATCCACGCGCGTGTACGACAAGGGCCTGGCCAATTCAAGCGGAGTCTTGGGGCATTACCTGATGGACCACGCGGTTGGCGGGGGCGCGGCGGGCGATCTTCCCGGCTTCGATCCCACGCCCGCGTCGCCGAGCGGGCCGCATCGCGCCAACGGCATCTATGTAATTCGCTTTCGCAATATCGCGAACGGACCGCGCCATCCGCGCTTCATTCGGGGCTACGGATTTCAGGGCGGCGCCAGCGCCGGCTTCAACTTCGGCGCGCAGGGATTCGGCGCGAGTTACAAGAAAGCCGTGCTGGCGGGCTCCTACGGCATCGATCTGGGGGCCTTCGGCGAATCGCTGGCGCGCTTCGATAATTATTGTGGCATCGATCCCGAGATGCGGGATGCCTGGGGCATTCCCGCGCTGCGCATCCAAATGACCCACGGCGACAATGAGAAGGCCATGATGGAAGACGCCGCAGCCACCGCCGCCGAGATGCTGGAGGCGGCCGGCGCGAAGAATATCAAGGTCAACGCGGGTCTGGCGATGCCAGGTATGGCGATCCACGAGACGGGCACCGCGCGCATGGGCAAAGATCCGAAGAAGTGTGTTCTGGACCCGTATAACCAAACGCACGATGTGAAGAATCTGTTCGTCATGGATGGCGCCTGTTATCCGTCGTCGGCGTGCCAGAATCCCACGCTGACATTCATGGCGCTGACGGTGCGCGCTTGCGACCGGCTGATCGAGCGGTTCAAGAAGAATGAAGTGTAGTTCAAAGCGGATAACAATGGTGACGCAACTCGATTCGTCGATGGCGAGAGGCATTCCCAAGCGCTTGCGGGAGTTGGCGATGCAAGATCGCGCAGCTATTCTAGGCGATCTGCTGGACTCTAGGGACCGCGTGCTGGTCATTGAGACGCTTAAGTCCATCAAGAACGCTCGCACTGAGTGGGCCGTCCCAAGTCTAATCGTCCGGCTGAAATCGTGTAGCGATCCGTCAAGTCGCGCCGCGCTTGCATGGACGCTTGGCGCGTATCCGAAGAACGCTTCCGTTCAAGACGCCCTATTGGAAGTCATGGCTGGAGACTCCGATCAAGCTGTTCGCGATCACGCAATCGAGTCGCTCGGCGATTTTCGTTCGCCGGTAGTTCTAAACGCTCGCTTGCGTGTCTTGGAGCAAGGCTCGGCGAGTGAGCGCTTTTGGTCTCTCTATAGCCTCGGAAAGTTGGCTGACTCGCAGGCAAGCGCGGCCATTACTCGATGCCTTCACGATCAAACCGTTATCCCGCATTTCGGGACCGTAGCAGATGAGGCGCGCTGGGCGCTGGAGAAGATAACCAGGAGAATACGACGAGGTCCCGCCAGACGGAAGACCCGGGACCGGGAGAGTGAAGCGAAATGATGCGCGAGTTGTGCATTTGCGTTTTGATGGTTGGGAGCGCGGCGGCCGCTGTGCCGCCCGTGATCCCCGGCGACTCCGAGCGAGGCGCCGCGCTGTTTGAAAACGAACGCTGCGTGCAGTGCCACAGCGTGAATGGCAAGGGCGGCAAGATGGGCATGGATCTGAGCGCGCGGGTGGACCGCGGCTTTACGCCCGCCCTGCTGGCCAGCGCCATGTGGAACCATGCGCCGGTAATGTGGGCAGCCATGGAAGGGGTTGGCATGGAGCGCCCGAAATTGAGCCCGTCCGACGCCGCGGATTTGTTCGCGTATTTGTATTCGACGCGCTTCTTCGACAAGCCGGGCGATGCCGCGCGCGGCAAGCAGGCGTTCACGGACAGGCACTGCGCGGAGTGCCACGGAATAACCGAATCGCGGGCGGAGGGCGCGCCGCCGGTGGTCAAGTGGGAGTCGCTGGGGCAGCCCATGGTCCTGGTGCAGCAGATGTGGGATCACAGCAGCAGCATGCGGGAGGCTTTTGCGCACAAGAAGATTGCGTGGCAGGAACTGACAGCGCAGGATTTGAGCGACATACTGGCCTATCTGCGCAATCTGCCCGAGACGCGCGGAGTGAATGTGCGCTTCTCGTTCACTTCCGGCGATGGCGGGCAAGCCATCTTCGAATCGAAGGGCTGCGTGAAATGCCACGTGGGCAAGCTGGCTTTGGAGGACCGCCTGCACAATCTGGCGCTGACCGAGATCGCGGTGGATATGTGGAATCACGCGCCCCGGATGATTCAGCCGGTGCCCCAGCTTTCCGAAGACGAAATGCGCCAGTTACTGAGTTATCTGTGGATGCGGCAGTTCGTGTATGCGAAAGGAGACGTCGGCCGTGGCAAGCAAGTGTTCGCCGCCAAGCGCTGTGCGGATTGTCACGCGGGCGGGGAACACGGCGCGCCGCCGCTTCCGGGGCAAGGCCGGGGATATTCGGAAATCACTATCGTCTCGGCGCTGTGGAAGCACGGGCCGCAGATGTTCACGCGTATGCGGCAGGCCAAGATCGGCTGGCCGCGGTTCAACAATCCGCAGCAGATGTCGGACCTGGTGGCCTATTTGAATTCGGTGCAGTAGACCGGGTTCCCGCGGCCGGTAGGCAGGCAGTCACACGTTTCGCCAAGAATTTCGAGCAGTCGGTGCGCGTCCGCCGGATCCGACTTTTCAGCGCCTCTTGACGGGAATCGACGCCTGCAGTAAAGGCGTCGTACGCGGCCGCCGGCGCTCACTAACTAATACTCCAAACAGGAGTTAGATTGAATTTCGTCTGCTGGCGTCCTGCTCGCAATAGAGATGCGGTCTTCCCAGTCGCGGGCGAAACTCCATCGCGCGATGTCCGTCGATTTCGACCCTTCGCAAGTCGCTATGATATCCCGTCCCCAAAACCGGCTGCTATTGTGTGAGTGAAAAA
>DATNMW010000143.1:0-5567 GCA_035602155.1 Bryobacteraceae bacterium
CCCGGCGGAACTGAACCGCCGCAGCCTGGAACGCTTCGCCCGGACTCTGCGCGGCGGGGGCGCCGGCTTCACCTGCCTGATCGCGGGCGACAGCGAACTCCGCCGCTTGAATCGCGAGTTCCTAGGCAAGGACTACGCCACCGACGTGCTATCGTTCCCCGATACGTCGTCGCCAAACATCCTTGGCGAAATAGTCATCTCCGTCGCCCGCGCCCGCAAACAAGCCGCGGCGTTCGGCCACTCCCTTGAAGTCGAAATCCGCATACTGATGTTGCACGGCCTACTGCACTTGCAAGGCATGGATCACGAAACCGACCGCGGCCAAATGGCGCGCGCCGAAGCCCGGTGGCGCGAACGCCTGGGCCTGCCCGCCGGCCTCATTCAACGGATGCGCGCATGACCCTAGCCCTAGCCGTTCTGATCGCCCTCTTCTCCCTGCTCCTGGGCCTGGTCACTTTCGTCCAACTGCTCTACCTGGAAAGCCTGCGCCTGCGCACGCGCGATTTCCCCGCCATCAAATTCTTCAAGGAAACCCTGGAAGACAAGATCGGCTTCCAAACCGACGATGGCGCGGGTTCCTTCACTCTGGTCAAACACACCGCCATTCTCCTGATCGGCATTCTCTACTTCCTGGCCTTTGCCGACGGACAGGCATGGACCTGGCAGGAAGCCTTGGAAACCGCCGTGGCATCTTGGCTCACCATGGTCGCGATGGCTTACGTGGTACCGCAAGTGCTGTACCGGCGCACCGATGCGCGGTGGCTGGCCCCGCTTGCGGGCCTAATCCGCACTGTAGGCCTGCTCGCCAAACCCTTTGTCGCGGTGCTGGCTTTCTTCCAGTCGCTGGTCGAGATCACCGACAACGGCAACGGCGACGAAGAACCACCCACGCAGGCCGAAAACATCGAAGCGCTGATCTCCGCCGGCACCGAAGAAGGACTCATCGAAGAGGAGGATCGCAAACTCATCCAGTCCGTGGTGGAGTTCGGCGACAAAGTGGTGCGCGAGGTGATGACGCCGCGCCCCAACATCGTGGCCATTTCCGCCGCCGCCACGCTCGAAGAGCTGCGCCAACTGGTGATCAACGAGCAATATTCGCGCATCCCGGTCTACGAAGGGACCATCGATCAAATTATCGGCTTCGTGCATGTGCGCGACATGTTCGAGCTGGATGAGGATCAGCGCGCCAACCGGACCGTGCGCGAGCTGATACGGCCCATTCGCGCGGTGCCCGAGACCAAGCCGGTCAACGACCTGATGCGGGAGATGCAACAGGACAATACGCACATGGTTATCGTGGTCGATGAGTATGGCAATACCGCCGGCCTTGCCAGCATGGAGGACCTGGTCGAAGTCATTCTGGGCGAAATCCGCGATGAACACGAGCCCGACTCGGATGTGCAGGAAGACGGCCAGGGCGGCTACATCGTCTCAGGCAGCTTCGACGTAGCCCGTCTTGGCGATCTGCTCGAATTCCACCCGGAGGAAGATATCGAATCCACTACCGTTGGCGGGTTGGTCAGCGAATGGCTCGGACGGGTGCCGCAATCCGGCGAATCTGTCGAGCGCGATGGCATCCACATCGATGTCCTAGCCAGCGACGAGCTGCGTGTGGCGCAGGTCCGCGTGCGCCGTTCGCAGCCGGTGGCGCCATGAAATCCGGCTTTGTTTCCATTCTCGGCCGCCCCAACGCCGGTAAATCCACGCTGCTGAACCAAATCATCGGCGCCAAGATCGCCATCGTCGCCAACAAGCCCCAAACCACCCGCACGTCCATCCAAGGCGTGCTCACCCTTCCGGATTCCCAGATCGTCTTCCTCGACACCCCCGGCATCCATAAGGCCGATTCGCTCCTGACCAAGCGCATGATGGACACCGTGCGCGGCGCTCTCGGCGAGCGCGACCTGCTGCTCCTGGTGGTGGACGTCTCGCGCAAGTTCGGCGAGCAAGACCGGCATGCCATCGACCTGATCCGCAAGGCCGATACCCCCACCCTGCTGGTGCTGAATAAGACCGACCTGCTGCACAAGGACAAAGGCGCAGTGCTCCCGCTGATCGAGCAATACCGCGCGCTACACGAGTTCGCCGCCTACATCCCCATCTCCGCGCGCTCGGGCGATGGCGTTCCCGAATTGCGTCAGGCTATCGTCGAGCGCCTGCCGGAAGGCCCGGCTTACTTTCCGCCGGACCACATCACCGACCAGCCCGACCGTTTCCTTGCCGCCGAGTTGATCCGGGAAAAAATCCTGCAAGCCACGCGCGAAGAAGTGCCTCACTCCGTGGCCGTCTCGGTGGACTCCTGGGAAGACACTCCTACGCTCATTCGCATCTATGCCACCGTTTATGTGGAGCGCAATGGCCAGAAGGGCATTATCATCGGCGCCGGCGGCGCCACGCTAAAAAACATCGGCACTCTCGCGCGCCGTGAAATGGAGCGTCTCTTCGGCCGCCATATCTACCTCGATCTGCACATCAAGGTGCAGCCGCGTTGGCGCGAGAAACCGGCCTTCCTGGCGGCCCTGGACTGGCGTACAATGGCCGGTATAGATGAAAATTAGAACGTTAGTTTCCTTGCTCGTCATTTTGGCGCTTGCGGCGGTCGTTTGGGCCGCGGATAAGCACGTTTCCGACGATCAGATCTACGACCTGGTCCGGCGCAAGCTGGCCGACGACCAGATAGTAAAGGGTGGCGCGATGGAGGTCGAAGTAAAGGACGGCGTCGTCACTTTGAAGGGCAAAGTGGAATACGGCGAGCAGAAGATCAAAGCCGAGAAGCTGACCCGCAAAGTCTCTGGCGTTAAGCAGGTCGATAACCAACTGGTGGTGGTGGGCAAAGGCAGTCCACGCTGATGGTATTTCACTTGGAGGGCGGGCAATCATGCCCGCAGCCGGTTTTCAGCCGGCTCTGTTCCGCCCTCCTGCTTCTAGCCCTCCCCCTAGCCGCACAAGAACCTCCCGATTCCCAGCCGGAGTTGCTGGTGGAAAAGGTGGCGCACGGCTTCCGCTTCATCAAGGGCCCGGTCTGGTCGCGCGATGGCTACCTGCTGTTCAGCGATATCCCCTGCGGCAAGATCATGAAGCGCTCGCCGGATGGAGACACCGAAGTATACCGCGAAGCCTCGAATGGCGCGGCCGGCAACGCCTTCGACGCGCAAGGCCGCCTGTACACCTGCGAGACGCACACCCGCCGCGTGACCCGCACCGATAAGAAGGGCCGCATCGAAGTGCTGGCCGATAAGTGGGACGGCAAGCGGCTCAACGCTCCCAATGACATTGTGGTGAGCAAGTCCGGCCACGCGTACTTTACCGATCCCGCATTCGGCAACCAGCAGGACACGCGCGAGCTGGATTTCTATGGCGTCTTCCACATCTCGCCCAAGGGCCGGTTGTCCGTCGTCGCCAAGCCTACAGGCCGTCCCAATGGCATCGCCCTGTCGCCTAGCGGGCGAATTCTTTACGTCGCGAATTCCGACGAGCGCAACATCCGCGCCTACGATGTGGACCGCGATGGCGAAGTCTCCAACGAGCGCGTGGCCGTTTCCAACATCGCCGGCATTCCGCTGGGCATCCGCACGGACGACAAAGGTAACCTGTACGTGGCTGCTAAAGGCATCGCGGTCTATAGCCCCGAAGGCAAACTTCTGTCGACGATCCCAGTGGCCGAAACGCCCTCCAATTGCGCCTTCGGAGACGCCGATATGCAGACTCTCTACATCACCGCCAGAACGTCGCTTTATCGCGTCCGCCTCTCCCTAAAATGACCGATGCATCAGCAACCTTGTGGGGCTGGCCGCCAGGCCTGCGCGGGTCCTCCAGGACCCGCTCTTTCTAGATGTCCAATACTCGCCGCTACCCCAAGCGCCCTATCCTAGGATTGGGCGCGCTCATCTTCAAGCGCGACAAAATCCTCCTGGTCGAGCGCGGCAAAGAACCGCTCAAGGGCTACTGGTCGCTCCCCGGCGGAGTGCTCGAAATCGGCGAAACACTGGAACAAGGCATCATCCGCGAGGTGCGCGAAGAAACCGGACTCGAAATCCAGCCCTTGAAGGTCGTCGAAATCTTCGAGCGCATCGTCCGCGATGCCCAGGGCGCCGCCGAATATCACTACGTGCTGATCGACTATATCTGCCGCGTGACCGGCGGAACCCTCCAAGCCGCCGACGATGCCAGCCAAGTTGCGTGGGTCGAGCGAAGCAAGTTATCCACTTACCGGATCACTGCCGGCACACTCCCGGTCATCGAGAAGGGCTTCCGGACTACTCGCGCCATGCCGCGGGTTTGATCCGGCGCAGAGTCCATTCCGTGTACGGCTCGACCTTGTGGGGCCCTTCCAACCGATACCCCAGTTCTTCCAGGTCGGCTGCTTCCCGGCGCAAATAGGTCTGGTAAATCGACGCCAGGTCTTCGTCCTTGGCGATAAACACCAGGATCTCCGGTTCGCGAGTCTCTGTGAATTCCTTAACTGCCTGAAACACGCCGTTGAAGATACGGAAGGCCAATGTCACGTTGTTCCGGTCCGTCATGTCGGCGCGCCGAGTGCTGAACGCGACATGCCATGGCCCGCGGCGCTCCCGCTGCTCGAAATCCACCTCCACTGCGACGGTTTTGATCGAGAACGTAGCGACGGCATGGGTAGTGGATTTCAAGCTCCAGTTCACCTCAGCCTCTGAATGGAACGACTCTGCAATCGATTCCGCGAATGTCGGCATGGCTCCTTTTCCTATTCTCGCTCAACAAGTCCGACAATAAAAACAGATGAAGGCCACCAGCGCCGATACCCTCGAATACGAATCGCTCCGCGCCCTGCTCGGCCGCTATGTTTCCAGCCCGCCCGGCAGAGCGGAACTCGCCCGCATCGCGCCGCACACCGACGCCGCCCGCCTGTCCGCCGACCTCGCTGACGCCGGCGAGGCCGTCGAATATCTGCGTTCCGCGACCCGCCCCCAAACCGGCGGCCGCGGCGCCGCCATCCGGATCGAATTCGGCGGATTCCCCGATCTTACCGAGGCGGTCCACAAGCTTCGCATCGAGGGCGCCAGCCTGGAAGGCAAGGAGATCTTCGATCTCTTTCACGTGCTCGACCGCGCCGCCGACGCCAAGAGCGTGCTTAACGCCGTCGCCGAACGCTTCCCCCGTCTCGGCGCGCGCGCCCAGTTCATCGGCGATTTCCGCGCGCTGCTCAAGGATCTGGAAGGCAAGCTGCTGCCGGATGGCTCCGTCGCGGACCACGCCAGCGTGGCTCTCGCGCGCCTGCGCCGCGAGATCGAGCGCCAGCGCAAGTCCATTCAAGGATCCCTCGAGCGCTTCCTGAAGTCGCATCAGGAAGAAGGCGTCCTGCAGGAGGAGTTCGTCACCATCCGCAACGAGCGCTTCGTGGTTCCCATCGTCGCCGGACAGCGCCGCAAGATCGAAGGCGTGATCCATGCGGCCAGCGCCAGCGGCCACACGCTCTTCGTCGAACCGCTTGAAACCATCGACCTGAACAACGAGCTGGTCCGGCTCACCGAAGAAGAGACTCAGGAAGTACACCGCATCCTGCGCGAGTTGACCGCGCGCCTGCGCGGCTA
>DATNMW010000144.1:0-2136 GCA_035602155.1 Bryobacteraceae bacterium
TGACCCAATGTGCCATTTGCGGGCAAGCCAACCGCTGGGCGAACCCGTTCTACTGGCTACCGGCTAGGAGACGCCGCCCTCGACCAAACCGCCAGGTCGGCCGACGTCCAAAATTCTACGTTTTTACATGATCGCTAACACAGGAAGCCGTGGTCAACCGCCTCGCTGCCTGCCTGGAGCCCGGCGGATACCTGTTCATCGGCCATGCCGAGAGGCTTACCGGTGTGCGGCACGATTTGACTTATGTATGCCCGGCGATCTATCGCAAGCCCGGGCCCGGGGTCGCACGGGGGTTGAGATGGCCAACTTAGTGGTGGGGATAGCCGATTGCCAGATCGGCAGATCGCCCGATCAAGTGCTGGTGACCTATGCGCTTGGTTCGTGCATCGCAGTCGCCATACACGATCCTGTAGCGGGAGTGGGCGGTTTGCTCCACTATATGCTGCCGGAATCCGCAATTTCTCCCGTTAAGGCCGGCCAGAATCCGTATATGTTCGCCGATACCGGCATTCCGCTGCTGTTTCGCCGCGCCTACGAATGAGGCGCCGAGAAACGCCGCTTGGCGGTGTGGGTCACGGGAGGAGCTCAAGTGATGGATAGTGAAGGCGTCTTTAACATCGGCAAACGAAATTATCTCGCGCTGCGCAAGATCCTTTGGAAGGCCGGAGTGTTGGTCCAAGGCGAGGATGTGGGCGGCAATGCCTCGCGCACCGTACGCCTCGAAGTCGGCAGCGGGCGTTTCTGGCTGCGCGGAGCGGGATTGGCGGAGCGCGAAATGATGCCCGCGCGTTCCAAAGCGAAAGGAGGTCAGCCATGTCCTTCCGCGTCCTGATTGTCGACGATTCGCCCGTCATGCGCACCTTCATTCGCCGCATCATTGTGCCTTCCGGCATGGAAGGGGCCGAATTTCTGGAAGCGTCCGACGGTGCTGAAGCTCTGGACCTATTGCGAGCGCAGTGGGTGGATGTGGTGCTGACCGACATTAACATGCCGTCGATGGACGGAGAAGAACTGCTGCGGCGCCTGGAAGCCGACGCAGTGTTAAAGACTGTGCCAGTGGTGGTCGTGTCCACCGACGGCACGGCGAGCCGTATACGCCAAATGCTTTCCCTGGGGGCTCGCGGCTATGTCAAGAAGCCCTTCCTGCCGGAGACCTTGCGTGAGGAGCTGGAGCGAGTCTTGGGAGGAGCTTATGCCGGATAACGAATGGAATGAGATGCTGGCGGCGGCCACGGGGGAAGTCTTGGAGACCATGTTCTTCACCGATCTTTGCGGTCCCGCGCCGGCGGGCGCATCCCCCGTCGAGCCGCGTGTGGCGGCGCGCCTCTGCTTCGAGGGCACGCCTAGCGGCGCCCTGACTCTGAGTGTGTCCGAGCAAGCCGTGCGCGCCTTGGCGGCCAACTTTCTTGGTTCGGAAGAGAACGATCCACTCCCGGCCACGCAACTCGGCGGCGTAGTCTGCGAGTTGGCCAATATGATTTGCGGCTCGCTGCTCAGCCAAGTGAAGACCGAAGAGCACTTCAAGTTCGCGGCTCGGCTAATCGGTAATGGCGATGAAAGCAAACCTCGCACCGGTGCGGTACGCAATTCCAGTACTCTAGCAGCCTGTCGATTATGCCGCCGGGAGAAGACACATGCAGGGCGTGGCTGCCACAGTAACGGCAGTTGTAGGTCTTCGATGCCCGCCTCGCCTGCGCGACTTTCAGCGCCAACACCGAGAACAGGCATGCCACGGCCAACAGCAGCGCCAGACCGCCGTACAGGAAAATCATGGTCCCTCCGGCCAGCCTATCACAGGTGTTTGGGATCCCAACGCAAGACCCACTCCAGCACCGGATCGCGGCCCGCTTTGTAATCCTCTCACGTTGGAATGATTTCCCGGTCCGGCCCGATCATGCTCTCCCCGCCTTCCCAGAACTTGTAGTATTGAGTCGAATAACGCACGGTGAGGTGCGGGTTTGGCAATGGCATGTCGCGCACCTCGGCGTAGCTGTTCGGTCGCGGTAGGGACGGCCATTGCTGACCGCCCCCCGCACAGATCCGTACGTGCAGTGTTACCGCATACGGCTCCTGCCTAAGGTCTTGACGCAAAGAAGCGCTCCTCCGGATAGGGATGCAGAACCCGGCATGACGGGA
>DATNMW010000145.1:0-17573 GCA_035602155.1 Bryobacteraceae bacterium
GCCCCTTCCCGGCGCAAGGCGTCCGAGTTTTCCAAGTAAGTTCGCGGTACCCGGCCGTGTTGGCCGGAGCCGCTAACGCGCTACATGAAACCCGAAGCCGGTGATAAACTAACTACCAATGCCTGTACCCTCCGTATCTCAGCTCGACGATCGACTCGACCGGCTGTCGAAAATAGCAGGAATCTTGTTGCCGGTGGTGCTGGGGCTGGTAGGCGGCCTCTATACCTACGAAAAGGACCAGAGCGACGCGCGCAATCTCCGGCGGGAAGAGAGGCGCGATCTCGCACAAGTGCAGTATGGCAACCTGACGGCGCTGATTCCGCTGCTGACCAGTCAGGATCAATCGAACCGCTTGCTGGCTCTTGAAATTTTCACCTCGGAAGCCAAAAAGCATGAGGCGCCTCTGGATCTGGTCGCTTCCATTGAACGGCTGGGCAGCCAGCACCCTGAGAATGTCAAGCAAGCCATGGACGCGGTGGCGGCGGCGCAAGATCAAATGAAGGACGAGAAGAGCGGCAAGATTCCCGCGAAAGGTCGTTGAGCTATATGAGCCTGAAGAGCGCTGCACTATTTGCCCTAATCGGGATGATCGTCCTGACGGTGTTTGTAGCGATGGACTTCGTCAATACCGTCGTGGCGGTTTCGGGTGGGCTGGTTCCCGCCATGAAACTGCTCACCTCATTCGTCCATTTGCTGGCGAGCATCGGTTTGACCGTATTCCTGTACGTGTTCCATAGGACGCAGGGTTGACTCGAGGGGCTGCGGAACAGCGACCCGCTCGAACGATGGCTCTATTCAGGTCCCCCCAAGACTGAGTAGGGAGCGGGATTGGGTGACGCACGCGACGGGGGGGCGTGAGCCCGCGGCGCACATTCGTGTTTCAGTGCGGCTCGTACTGATTTTTTGGCGGGCGCTGCTTGGAGCCGCCAAGGTGCCAGCGAGCCCGAGCCCGGTCGCAGACGCAAAGGAGACCTATGTGGCGACCGAGAACAGGCTGGCGGTGATGCCGATTTCCATCGTCGCGATTGGCTGCCGGCTTTCAACGTGCAAGATCAGGGTAGTGGGCGAGACGAGGATTCGCGCCGGTATTAAGCTGACGGCTGTTTAGGGTGTGATCTTGGCAATTCCGGGGATCTGGGACATGGTTCACTCGCGGCAATGGATGGTGGTTCTCGCAGGTTGTTTGACGATCGTAGAAGCATTTCCGTGGGTGTTCAGCTTTTGGCCGCTGGCGTTGTTGGCGGGCGTTGGGTTCCTTGGACTGGCGGATGGCAGGCTGATCCGGCTTCATGGCTTTAGCCGGTACAGCATCCGCGGAAACGCGATGGTCTCCCGGATGTGCTCCAGCCCGCATAGCCACTCACGCCACGCGGCGCTCGATGCCCATGCCGAATCCGCCGTGCGGCACGCTGCCGTACTTGCGCAGGTCGATGTACCAGTCGAAGGCTTCCGCAGGCAGTTTCTGTTCCGCGATGCGCCGCAGCAGCAGGTCAATATCGTGGATGCGTTGCCCGCCGCCAATGATTTCGCCGTAGGCGGCGGGCACCAGCACATCCGCGCCCGCCCGGAACAGGTACCATATAGAACGCCGTTGCGGCAGGATGCGGCGCGGTGCCGTTCGGCGGGCATACCTCAGGCAACCTTGAGCGGTGTCACCTCGCGCTCAATCCTCCCACGGGCTTCACGTTCCGCGGTACGCAAGTCATAGAGCGACTGGAGATTGACCCAGAATTCCGCACTCGTTCCGAAATAGCGGGCCAGACGCAGGGCAGTGTCCGCGGTAATACCACGCTTGCCGCGGACAATTTCGTTCAGCCGGCTTGTTCCGATACCTAGACCTTTCGCGAGGCGAGTCACGCTCATTCCGAGCGGAACTAGATAGTCTTCCTTGACAGTTTCTCCGGGATGTGGCGGCTTGATCATGATCTTCCTCATCCTAGTGGTAATCCGTGATCTCGGCGTCGTAGGCATCTCCATTCTCCCAGATAAAGCACCAGCGATAGCGATCGTTGATCCGAATACTGTGCTGCCCAGCGCGTTCACGGATCAACGCCTCCAACCGGTTCCCAGGCGCACGGAGATCGTGAAGGCTCCTGGCCGCATGAAGCTGGAACAGCTTGCGAAGAGCGACCCTCTCGATCGCCTGGAACCTTCTGGTTCTCATCCCAGAAAGACCCTTTCCGTGTCCGCGTCCCGGAACGAGCGAATCACCTCCTTATAGTATATCGGTAAACGGTAAACGGCTACTTCGTTCGGACGATGCCGGTGATGTACGGCATGGCCGCCGAGTCTGGAGCAAATTCCGTGTACAAGTCTATGGCTTCAACCGGTACAGCATCCGCGGAAACGCAATTGTTTCCCGGATATGCTCCAACCCGCACAGCCACGCCACGCAGCGCTCGATGCCCATGCCGAATCCGCCGTGCGGCACGCTGCCGTACTTGCGCAGGTCGATGTACCAGTCGAAGGCTTCCGCCGGCAGTTTCTGCTCCGCGATGCGGCGCAGCAGCAGATCCACATCGTGGATACGCTGCCCGCCGCCGATGATTTCGCCGTAGCCTTCGGGCGCCAGCACGTCCACACCCAGCGCGACTTCGGGCCGCGCCGGATCGGGCGCCATGTAGAACGCCTTGACCGCGGACGGATAGCCATCCACCATCAGCGGACGGTCGAAATCCGAGCTCAGCAGCGTCTCGTCGGTGCCGCCGAAATCGCCGCCCCACTGGATCTCGCTGCCCTTGGCTTGCAGGCGCGTGACTGCCTCGTCATAACTCATGCGCGGAAACGGGGCTTTGATCGCTTCCAACTTATTAACATCACGCTCCAGCACTTTCAGTTCCGCACGCTTATTCTCCAGCACACGGCCCGCCACGAATACCAGCATATCTTCGGCGAGCTGCTTAACGTCCTCCAGGGTGGCGTAGGCCATCTCCGGCTCCACCATCCAGAACTCGGTCAGATGCCGGCGCGTCTTGGATTTCTCCGCGCGGAAAGTCGGCCCGAACGTGTAGACCTTGCCGAACGCCATGGCTGTAGCTTCGTTATAAAGTTGCCCGGATTGCGTCAGGTACGCCTTGCTGTCTTCAAAGTAATTCACTTCGAAAAGGGTAGTAGTGCCCTCGCAGGCTGCGGGCGTGAAGATGGGCGTATCCACCAGGGTGAAGCTGTGCGAATCGAAATAATCGCGCACCGCGCGGATCACTTCGTGCCGCACGCGGATGATGGCGTGCTGCCGCTGGCTGCGCAGCCAGAGGTGCCGATGGTCCATCAGGAATTCGACGCCATGCTCCTTCGGCGTGATGGGATACGGATCGGATTCCGGCACGCGCTGCACCACTTCCAGATCTTCCACGTCCATCTCGTAGCCGCCGATGGCGCGCTGTTCCGCGCGGACCTTGCCGGTGACCATGATGGAGGATTCCTGGGTGAGGTCCTTGATGGTTTCGAACAGCGCCTCGGGCAGGGCGTTCTTCACCGCCACGCACTGTATCATGCCGGTGCCGTCGCGCACGATCGGGAAGACGATCTTGCCGGACTTGCGCAGGTTGTACAGCCATCCGGCGATTTGGACGGTTTCGCCGGCGTGGCTTGCGGCGTCGGCGATGGTGATGCGCGGGGCGCTCACAGGTTCTCCAATCTATCGAACAACTCCACTGCGGTGGCCAACGAGAATTCCGGCGCTTCCTTCAGTTCCAACAGCAGCGGATACTGGTCCGCGCGCGTGCGCAGCAGGTCCATCGTCTTTTTCCAGTCGATGGTTCCGCCTTCGGCGAGTAACGGAAACAGGTGCTTATCCGCCTTGCCGTCGTTGTCGTGGATGTGCGTGGAGCGGATGCGGTCGCGCATCACGTTGAAGGCCGCCTCCACCCCTTCGCCGAGATTGGCATGCCCCACATCGAACACGAAATTCAGATCCAGGTGCGTCAATTCCAGAAAAAGCATCAGGCGCTCGGCGCTGCAAAGCGCATTCGGAATGTTCTCCAGCAGCACTTCCACGCCCCGCTGGCGCGCGAAAAGGCTGATTTGCTCCAGCGCCGAAAAAGCCGCGTCCACGGCCCGCTCGGAATACTCCTCGCCGGCCACGCCGATGTGCTGGATCATGTACTGGAATGGAACCGTCTCCGCGATTTCCAGCGCGCGCTTGATCTCATCGACCATTTCGAGTCGCTTGCCTTTGACCGGCTCGGTGATGGTGATCACCGACTGCGGCCCGGAGCGGCCCCAGAATTCGTCGTTGTACATCGGCGCATGCATGGAATGGAGCTTCAAATCCGAGTCGCGAAACCAGTGGCCCAATTCGGCGATTTGGGCGCGATCGCGGTAGTCCAGGTGCTGCCGCGCGCAGAAGATTTCCACGGCCGGAATGCCCGCGTGCTGAATCTTGTCGAGCTGCGCAACCGTCAACCGGTGATTGATGAACAGGTGCGTGGAAAGTACGTGTTGCATTCTCAGTATCCTTTGGCGGTGCCTTCGGTGCGCGGATCGGCCGCGCCTTCCAGCCAGCCGTCGCGCGCCTGAATGGCGGCCACTTCGCCCATGCCGCCCACTATCTTCACCTGGTGGCCGCGGGCCTTCAGCAACGCGATGGTATCGGGTGAGAATCCGCGCTCCATCACCAGTTGATCCGGCAGCCATTGGTGATGGATCCGCGGAAAGTCGACGGCGTCCTGCACGTTCATTCCGAAGTCCACCACGTTGAGGAGCACCTGCAGAACGCTATTGATGATGGTGGGTCCGCCGGGCGTGCCCAGCACCAGCTCCAGCTTGCCGCCACTTGTAATAATCGTTGGGGTCATTGACGAGAGCGGCCGCTTGCGCGGCTGGATGGCGTTGGCTTCACCCTGCACCAGGCCGAAGCCATTGGGCTCGCCGGGCTTGGCGGCGAAATCGTCCATCTCGTCGTTGAGCAGAAAACCAAGGCCCGGAACGGTGACGCCATCGCCGTATCCGAAGTTAAGCGTGTAGGTAACCGCCGCCGCGTTGCCGTCCGCATCCACGATCGAGTAGTGCGTAGTTTCGCTGCTCTCAGGGGCCAGCCCTTTGCCCGCGTGAATTTGGGCGCTGGGCGTGGCGTGTTCCGGATTGATCGACTTCCGCAACTGCGCGATGTACGCAGGGTCCAACAGGCCGGCCAGCGGCACTTTCACAAAGTCGGGGTCGCCCATGCAAACGGCGCGGTCCGCGAAATACCGGCGCATGGTCTCGGCCAGATAGTGCAGTTCGGCGGCCGATCCGGCTCCCCCTTTCTCGTATCCGGAGCCCTCCAGCACACCCAGCATTTGCAGGATGCCGGGTCCGCCGGAGCTGGGCGGCGGCGAAGTGATAATGTCGTAGCCGCGATAAGTTCCGGTGAGGGGCGCGCGTTCCGCTACGGCGTAATCTCTCAGATCGGCGAGGGTAATGGCCCCGCCGTGCCGCTCCATGTCCGCCGCCAGCAAATGCGCTGTTTCGCCATCGTAGAAATCGCGCGCGCCTTGCTCCCGGATGCGCCGCAGGGTGCGCGCCAGTTCGGGTTGGACGAACGTTTCGCCGGCTTCGTAATACTTGCCGTCGCGTAGAAAAATGCGCTTCGATTCCGGAAATTGTCCCAGCCGATCAGCCGAGGCGCGCAACGACTTCGCGAAGCCGTAGGAAACCGGCAAACCCTTTTCGGCCAGCGCGACTGCTGGCGCGACTACATCCGCCCAAGGCTTACGGCCGTACTTTTTCGATGCGTATTCGAATCCTCGCACCGATCCCGGAACGCCGGCTGCACGATAGCCCACCACACTATCTTTGGTGGCTTTGCCGGAAGCGTCCAGATACATGTTGCGCGAGGCGTTCAGCGGCGCGCGCTCGCGAAAGTCGATGAAAGTGGCGCGGCCATCGGCGAACCGCACCAGCATGAATCCGCCGCCGCCGATGTTGCCGGCCGAGGGGTGCGTGACGGCCAGCGCGAAGCCCACCGCCACGGCCGCATCCACCGCGTTGCCGCCGGCTTCCAGCACGGCGACTCCGGCATCGGTGGCGTGTTGCTCCACCGCGACTACCATGGCATGCCGCGCATGCACCGGCTGCGCCGCCCATGCAGGTCGCGGCGGCACACAGACAACCAGCCACGACACCCACGCCAGTTTTCGCATAGACACTTGATTCTACTATGTGGCGGGTTTTCCATTTCCGGCGCGCCGCCGTTTGCACTCGAACAGCACGATGCCGGCGGCCACCGACACATTCAGGGACGGGATGTGCCCTTCCATTGGAATGCGCACCAGCACGTCGCAATGCTTGCGCACCTGTTCATGCAGGCCCTTGCCTTCGCCGCCGAATACCAGCGCGGTGGGCGCGTGGTAGTCGATTGAATCGTAATCTTCGGCGCCACGCTCGTCGAGGCCGTAGATCCAGTAGCCTTGGCGCTTCAGTTCTTCGAGGGTGCGATTGATGTTGGTGGCGCGCACCACGGGCAAGTGTTCGAGCGCTCCGGCGGCGGCCTTGGCGACGACATCCGTCAGCCCCACCGCACGCCGTTCGGGAATGATCGCGCCGCCCGCGCCGGCAGCGTGCGCGGTACGCACGATGGCGCCCAGATTGTGCGGATCCTCCACGCCATCCAGCACCACCAACAACTGTGCGCCGGGCGCGACATCGTCCAGTTCGGCATAACGCTGGGGCGCCCCCAAGGCGACCACGCCCTGATGCGCCGGCGTCCCGGCCAGGCGGTCGAGCCCGTGCCGTTCTTCGAAGCGCACGGCCACCGACGCGCGGCGCGCCAGATCGATAATCTCCTGCAAGCGCGGGCCGGCCGCGCCCTTGGCGATCAGGATGCGATCGAGCGGACGGCCTGCTTTGAGGCTTTCCAATACGGGGTTGATACCGCTGAGTATGGCCATCGGCCTTACTGTTCGGGCAGCAAATCCAGGCCGTTGTTGAAGCGGTTGGTGAAGTTCGCCAGGGCTGCGATCAGCGTGATCTCGACGATCTGCTCATCGTTGTAATGCTGGTTCAGCGCATCGCGCGTTTGTGCGCCGTCGGCGGTGAGGGTCAGTTCGCGGGCATATTCGACAGCCGCCCTCTCCGATGCGCTGAAACCGCCATCCTGACGGGCCTGCAGCGCGTGCATCTCGTCTTGCGTGACGCCGGCCTTGCTGCCCGACGCAACGTGCGCGGCGGTGCAGTAGGCGCACTTGTTGGCGTACGACACGGTCAGGTAAACGAGCTCCTTGGTGCGCTGGTCCACGGACCCCGGACCCATGATCGAGCCGTAGAGCGGCACGAAGTTCTTCAGCACCTCGGACCTCTTGGCCATCAGACGAAAGAAATGAATGGGGCGATTGGAACGTCTCTCAAGGTTCGCTAAGAATTCGTTCTCCGCCGGTTCAACGAGCTTGATCCCAGTTGTCATCTACACAGTATAGTCTCCACTGGCGGTTGCGTGCGAATGCTACACGCTGCTCAGCGGGGATGCGTAGCGGACGCGGATGTCATGGTGGTAATAGTCCGAATTGGCGAACTTCTCCTGGAAGATGCGTTCCCAGCGGGCGTTCTCCTGGCAGTTGCGGCATTGGCCGCAATGGCAGCGTCCGGAAGCGCGCCGGGACTTGGCCAGACGGGCCGGCTGGAGTGGTTCCACCCGGGCAGGCACCGCAGCCGGAGGCTTGCGCGGTTCCGGGGGAACGTCGCACTCCGGAGCGATGTTGGGCATGGTCTCCCACGGCAGCAACTCGTGCGCGGCGCGCGCGCTCCGCCGGCGTCCGGAGGTCGAACGCAAGGCGCTGAACGCATAAAGCACCTCGCCGAAGGTAGCCAACTCAAAACCAGTTGACTGAAGCGCTATCGTTTCGTTAACCATTGGGACTATGAACCTCCTATGGCCAAGCAGTTAATTAACCGTGAACTCGATAATGATATCCCGAACGGATTTCAAGTTCAATATGTAAGATTAACCAAAGGTAACTTTATTTGATGAAGGATGCGTGGCGGGGCCGGATTTGCAGGGCTGCGAAGGCGCGGAGCATTGTTCGGAGATAGAAAATACGCCATATTCCAATAAGAAAAGTATACTTTATTCGCAAGCGGCGCCGATTGTCACCGAACTAATGCATGGCAAGCGCCGGCGCGCCCGTCCGAATGGCCAGAGCCAGGCGGAGACTGGTGTACGGACCGCCCCGCGGTGGTAGACTCGAAGTTGCATGGCGGCAACTACCATCGTACCGTTGGAAGAATACCTGCGCACTAGCTACGACCCGGATGTGGAATACGTGGACGGCGCCTTGGTTGAACGAAACGGCGGCGAGTGTAGACACAGCCGTTTGCAGTTTCTGATCGGACTTGAGTTAGGCCCCCGCGAACCGGGGAGGGTCCACACCTATACCGAGCAACGCGTGCGTGTCTCGCCGCAGCCCAAGTATCGCGTTCCGGATCTATGCCTGATGGCCCTGCCGTACCAACGTGAGCCGGTGTTCACGCACCCGCCGCATTTGATCGTCGAGATTCTGTCTTCGGACGACGAGCCAGCCGACATGCTGGAGAAGGTCGCGGATTATCTGAAGTTCGGCGTCCCGCATATATGGATCCCCGATCCGTACCGCCAGCGGCTTCAGGTAGCCGACCGCGATGGACTGCACGACCGGCCCGAACTCGTCGTAGAGACCGAACTGGCAGGCCGCTTGGACTTCGGGGAGCTTTTTGCCAGGCTGGACGAGCCGAGCGAGTGAGATTCCCACATCGGGAGGATGACAGCCGAATATGGCGACAGGCCAGGAGGGGGCGCGAGTTTATTTGAAAAGCCGGGCCCTTGGCCAGTGCCCTGACCAACTCGACTGGATAATATTCAGCATAGCCCGAAGCCGTCTGTATCGGCTTCAGGGTCTCGCAGGCGTAGAAAGCGAGGCTGAACGGCTCGCCTGCCAACTCGATCGAGTCGTCCCCGCTGATCCGCGTGGACCCAAACACTCCCGAAACTCGATAAGCGATCGCCGTTCCGGTGCACGTTGACGCTGCCGATGCGTTTTGCGCGGCGGCAAACCCGGATGTCATCGCTGCCGCTGCTGCGATAGACCGTATATTTACAAGCATTGAAATCCTCCCTGGGTTTCGTGTCCCCGCGAATGGAGTCCTGATCGAGCTCAGATCGCCAGGCCCCTGAAATCAAGTGTCTAACCAAATGTTTATCACTTAGCGGTACCAGTACCGATGAACGCGACCTGGGCGTCTGCCCGGACCAGTAGACTAGCCACTCATCTTCCCTGTCAGGCTGAACAGTAGCACGGCGAGCACGATCAGCGTGATCGCCACGTAAGTGCGGTCCCGCTGCAACATGAACGCCACCACCGAGAAGGCCACGCGCACCACCGGCGTGGCGATCAACAGCACTAACCCGAGCTGCATCATGCGGCGGCAATGGAAACCCGGAATGCCGCTGACGATGCCCCGCAGGTGGCGCAGGTACTCGGGTTCGCCGCGAAAGACATGATAGCCGGGCGCGCTGGTTCCGTACTGAATCAAATACCAGATCCCGCCCGCGGCCACCACGGAGCCGGACAGCATTACGCCGTAACGCAGCAGCGCGCCGATAATCTCGTCCATGCGCTGATCGGTCAGCGGCGGCCTGTTTCTGGGCGAAGCCGGCATTACAGTTTCCCCGCGAGGGCGTTATAGATCATCTCGACCGCCAGGAATCCGACCACCACGCCGAAAACCCGCCGCAACGTCATGGTAGGAGCGCCGGGCAGCAGGCGCGCCCCCAGCACCGATCCGGCGAGCACACCCAGCACCACCGGCATGGTGAGTCCCGGATCGATGTATCCGCGGTTCAGGTACACGCCCGCGCTGGCGGCGGCAGTGACTCCGATCATGAAGTTGCTGGTGGTGGTGGAGACCTTGAACGGGATGCGCATGGCGCGGTCCATGGCGACCACCTTCAACGCCCCGGACCCGATGCCCAGCAGGCCGGAAACCGCCCCTGCCACGAACATCAGACCGAAGCCGGTTTTCACGTGGCTGACTTTGTAGGATCTGGGTCCCTCCGGCGTGGGAAAGCTGCCGTTGAGCCGCAAGCGGGCGGCCAGCGGATCGTCCTTTTCTCCGGGGCGCGGCGCGCGGCGGGCGCGGGTCGAGATCCACGCGGAATGCAGCAACACGGCGCCGAACAGCACTCCCAGGATCGACGGCGAGATCTTCGCCGCGGCAAACGCGCCGCAGACCGCGCCCACCGTAGTGGCGATCTCCAGGAACATGCCGATGCGGATGTTCGAGAAGCCTTCGCGCACGTACGCAGCAGCCGCGCCGGACGAAGTTGCGATCACGGAGATCAGGGTGGCGCCCATGGCGTAGTGCAGATCGATGCCCAGCAGCAGCACCATGGCGGGAGTGATTACCACGCCGCCGCCCAGTCCGGTGAGCGCGCCCAGGAAGCCTGCCGCCACGGAGATCAGGCCGACTAGCGCGGTGAGCTCGAGTATGTTCAATGTGCCATCCCTCGTACCAAGATACACGGCGGTAGATGAGCGCGGGTGCAGTGCAACGGGATCCAACAGGGTTGCGTCTTTCGGTTGACTATGCCGAAAGCCTTACAGTCTGTTCTACTGTGCGCCGGGCTGACAGCGACGTCGGCGATACATGCCGAGCGGCAAGCGGAAGCCATCCTGGAGACCAGCTTCTTAATCCTCCCGAACAAGCCGGTCACGGGTGTCGGCCCAGTTCCCCCAGCGTCGGATTTTAGAGCCACAGTCGGCAATAAGGAATTTGGGGTCCGGTCCGTGACGCGCGCCGCCGACTCAAGCGACTTGAAGACCGCGATCGTCTTCGACTTGGCATCCATCCCGCGGGACGGCCAGTTGCGGCTCGTCGATCAGACTAGGGCGATGGAACCCGCACTCCGGCGGATGCGGAACGTGTCTCTGTTTGTGGTCTCGTATGAATGGACGGAGTACCATAACGCGTTTGCGTTTGGGAAAGGGGGCGAGCAGTACGAGTATTTCTTGCCGGAACCGGCATCGGCGGCCGGGGAGCACGGCGCCTCTCCACCCTCGCCCCGGCCTGAGTTTCTTAAATGGACGGAGGGCCAGGCTGTATATGGACCTTCAATTCAGTCGTTTCGAGGTCTTGCACGGATGCTCCAGAATTGGGGCGGACCAATCCGGGTTCTCTGGATCGGGCAGGACTTCGGATGGGTCCACCCCGACCGGCAATATGTCGTAGGGGGCAAGATGCCATTCCAAACTCCCAATGCAGCGTTCGGACGCCTTGATGCGTTCACGCAAGCGGGAATCGACTTCTGGCCTATTGTCTGGCTGGACGGAATAAGCGAACAGGCAGAGGGCCCCCGGCGCAATCTGAAGCAGGCCTGGGACCTCGCGCAATATCTGGGCGGGGAGGCCAGCGTTTGCAGCACGGATCTGGCGGCTTGCTTGAAAAGCGTGTTGGACAGATCCATTCATGGATGGATTATCCGAATTGCCGGCCCGCCGATCGACTGGACGGAAGACTCCGCGCAGGTCTTGAACCTCCGGTACTCGCCAGACCGCGGTGTGCTGGACCTGACCCGGCCGTTCGTGAGACTCGAGAGGCCGCGGTTGAAACTCGATAAGCGGCAGCCAGGGGTCAGGCTCATCCCTACCTGGCGCGAAGTTGCGCCGGCCGTGCCCCTCTTCGACAGCGTAGCGCTGTTAGGCAAGCCTGGCTGTGGCGCTGGTAAAGGGAATGTGACACAGAAGCTCGCGATGACCGCGATCGTGCCGGACGCGGTCGTGCGCGGATTGCAGACCTACGTAGAGGTGCTCAGCGTCAGTTCAGGACCGGCGGACACCAAACTCTCGGCGCAGCAGAGTAGGGGGGCAATGCTTAGTCAACACCTGCAATTCCACACCAGATCGGTGCCCCAACTGGTGCGGGAAACAGGTCAGGGCACCGCCGAGGTCTGCGTCGATCTTCCTCCCACAAGCCAAATGGATTGGAGTTACTGGATCATCCTTTTCAATCGGGAGGCCGGCTGGGCGGGTGTTGGTTTCCTCCCTGTGGCCGACGTTGTCCGCACTCGTTAACAGCGCTGACAGATGCTTCCGATCGATTCATCGCCCGGCCACCTGTCTCAGAAATGTGGAAGCCGCGTCCAGCGATTGACGCCCCTCCGGCACGAACGGATGGAACATTTGCCAGACGTGCGGCACCCCCGGCCACATAGTCAGCTCCACGCGCACGCCCGCGGCGCGGGCGCTATTGGCCAGTTCCGTGGAATCGTCGCGCAGGGTCTCGTCCGCGCCCACATGAATCAGCAGCGGCGGCAGGCCCCTCAGATCGGCATACAGCGGAGAGATCAGCGGGTCGCGCGGATCGCCACCGGTCTGCGCCACGTAAAACTCGGTGGCGCGCGCCAAGCCGCTGCCAAAGAACATGGCGCAGCGCCGGTCGTTGGTGCGGCGTGATTCGCCGATGCCCACGAGGTCGGTCAGCGGTGAGAACAGGACGGCGGCGGCGGGCAGCGTTGCGCCTCCGTCGCGCAGCTTCAGCATGGTGGCGAGGGCCAGTCCGCCGCCAGCCGAATCTCCGCCTATGACCATGGGCGTGGTTGCGCTTGTCTCCGCGCGCACCGCATGCCAGGCGGCCACCGCATCGTCCAATCCGGCGGGAAACGGGTTCTCCGGCGCCAGCCGGTAATCGGGAGCGTAGACGCGCAATCCGCGTTGCGCGAAAGCCGTGGTGAAGGGGCGATGCGTGCGCGCCGAGCAGGCGAAGTAGCCGCCGCCATGCAGATACAGCAGCACCGCCCCGCCCGGTTTGGACGCGGACTCGACCCATTCGCCGGGAACGCCTCCCAGCGCGGCGGGCACGATCTTCACGTCCGAGGGAGTCTTGAAGACGCCGCCGTTCATGATGGCGCGCGCATGTTCGGCGTTCTGGGCGCGCGCCAGGCGCGGCTTGAAGGTGTGCCGCAGGAAGAAGCTCATGGTGTGCGCTTGCCAGCTTGCCATGGTTGCCGATTCTAACAAGAATGCAGGCCGCACTAGGGCAGGTCACGATCGGTTACAATACGCCAGGGCCGATTGACGATCGGCCCGCAGGTTGCCAACCTGCCCCACAAGCGGAGGCGCCATGGCGAACGCTATCGAGGAAATCGACGTTTTGTGGATCACCGCGGGGCTGGGGTGCGACGGGGAATCCATCGCCATGACCGCCGCCACGCAGCCGAGCATCGAAGACATCGTGCGCGGCGGCTTGCCTTGGATTCCCAAGGTAAACCTCTACAATCCGGTGCTGGCCTTTGAAAACGGCGAGGAGTTCCTGAAGCCATTCCACGAAGCCGCCGCCGGAAAGCGGCAGCCTTTCATATTGGTGATGGAAGGCTCCATCCCCGACGAGACTAATAAGCCGGAGGGCTACTGGGCTACCTTGGGCACCGACCAACGCACGGGCCAGCCGATCTTGACTTGCGATTGGATCGACCGCCTGGCGCCGCACGCCTGGGCGGTGATCGCCGCGGGAACTTGCGCCACTTACGGCGGAATCCACGCCATGGAAGGAAATCCAACCGGCTGCATGGGCTTGGCTGATTATCTGGGATGGGAGTGGAAATCGAAGGCCGGCATCCCGATTGTTTGCGTTCCCGGATGTCCGGTGCAGCCCGACAATTTCATGGAGACGCTGCTTTATCTCCTCAACCAGGCGGCCAACCGTGCACCCATGATTCCCCTGGATGAAGCTCTGCGTCCCACCTGGCTCTTCGGGCAGACGCTGCACGAGGTTTGCGATCGCGGCGGCTACTATGAGCAGGGCGAGTTCGCCGACGAGTACGGGTCGCGCCATTGCATCGTGAAACTGGGATGCTGGGGCCCGGTGGTGCAATGCAATGTGGGGAAGCGCGGATGGATGGGCGGGATCGGCGGCTGCCCGAATGTGGGCGGAATCTGCATCGGATGCACCATGCCGGGGTTTCCGGATAAATTTATGCCGTTCATGAATCAGCCGCCCGGCTCGCTGCTTTCATCCAGCGCGGTGATGACTTATGGCAGGGCCATCCACGCGCTGCGCCGTTTCGTGCAGGATTCGCTCAACAAAGAGCCGGTCTGGCGGAACCGGCGCGGGTAAGGCGGAATGAACGGCGCGGAACCCTCCCTCTCCGAAGCGCAAGCCATGCTGGAAGGCCTGGCCGGAGTTTTCCTGCGCGATTCGCAAGACAGTTCCCGCGCGGCCCACGACTCCCAGGTTGCGCGCGAGTTGCCCAACATGCAAGCCAGGTACCGCAGCCTGGTGGAACAGCTTCCGGCCGTAGTGTTTCTGGTTTACCTGGACCGCGGAATCGGCGAGGCTTATGTCAGTCCATACATAGAAGCCGCGCTGGGGTTCTCGCAAGCCGAGTGGCTGGAGGATCCGGTGCGCTGGTACCGGCACATCCATCCCGAAGACAACCTGCGTTGGAGTGAGGAAGCCGCCGACATGTTCCTCACCGGCAAGCCGCTGCGATCGGTTTACCGCGTAATCGCGCGCGACGGTCACGTGGTCTGGTTTCATTGCGAAGCCAAGATGGTGCGCAGCGACGACGGCCACCCCTGGTTCATACAAGGGGTGGCGTTCGATATCACGGAGCTGAAGCAGGCGGAAGAAGCATTGCAGCAGGAGCGCAATTTTGTTTCCGCCATTTTGAATACCGTCGGAACGCTGATCATGGTATTGGACCTGGACGGGCGCGTAGTAGAGTTCAACCGGGCTTGTGAGCAGACTACCTCCCAGCGGTTCGATGAAGTGAAAGGCACGCATGCCTGGGAGTTATTTTCCGCGGCGGAAGATCGCCAGCGGTTCCGGAATGCATTCGAGCAATTGCGGACGGGGCACGTCCCCAGGGACTTCGACTGGCGTTGGGTAACCGGGGAGGGCGGGCCGCGCCTCATCTCGTGGTCCGGAACGGTTCTGCCCGACGCCAACGGCCACGTGCGTCACATCATCGCCACGGGCGTCGATATCACCGAGTCCAAGCGCCTGGAGAAAGCGATACTTGAAATCAGCGCGCGCGAAGAACACCGCATCGGGCAAGACCTCCACGACGGTCTCGGGCAGCACCTCACCGGAATCGCTTTCATGAGCAAAGTGCTGGAACGAAAGCTGGCGGACAAATCGGAGGCCGAGGCTGCGGACGCGAGCAAGATTGTCAGGCTGGTGAATGAAGCGATTCACAAAACGCGCGAGCTTTCGCGGGGGCTGCTCCCCGTGGTATCGGACGCGCGCGGACTGATGTCGGCACTGGAGCAATACGCTTTGGAAGTGCAGGACCTGTTCGGCCTGGCATGCCGTTTTGAGTGCGACCGTCCAGTGTTGATATACAACGAAACGATCGCGAATCACCTGTATCGGATCGCGCAGGAAGCGGTGAATAACGCGATCAAGCACGGGCACGGCAAGAGTATTCTGATCACGCTGTGCGCGGACGGCGACGGTGTGGCGCTCAGTATCCGCGACGACGGCGTGGGATTGCCCGAAGATGTTAGAAATAGCACGGGCATGGGCTTGCATATCATGAATTACCGCGCGAAAATGATTGGCGCGACGTTGCGGATACGGCCTCACACTGAACACACGGGGACGGTGGTTACATGCAAGCTACAGTCACTCGGCATATGAACCAGTCGGGAAAGACCCGGGTCTTCGTGGTAGACGACCACCCCATCGTGCGCCAGGGCCTCTCGCAACTGATCGACCGGGAGCCGGACTTGATGGTCTGCGGGGAAGCGGAGGATGCGCGCACGGCGCTGGATGCGATGGCTCCCGCGAAGCCCGACATTCTGATCGTGGACGTGTCGCTGGAGGGGCCGGACGGCATCGAATTGCTGAAGACCATCCGCTCCAGGGACTCCAAAATGCCGGTGCTGATGCTGTCCATGCACGATGAATCTTTGTATGCGGAACGGGCCCTGCGCGCGGGCGCCAACGGCTACATCATGAAGCAGGAAGCCACCGATAGGGTATTGATCGCCATACGCCAGATCCTGGGCGGCGAAGTGTATGTCAGCGACCGCATGGCGCAGAAGATGATGCACCAGTTCATCGGCCGTTCCGGAGCCGCCAAGCGTTCCACGATGGAGGAACTGACAGACCGGGAACTGGAGGTCTTCCGGCTCATCGGGCAAGGACATGGCACCCGTCAGATCGCGGAAGAGTTGCATTTGAGCGTGAAAACCGTGGAATCCTACCATGCCCACATCAAAGACAAGCTGTCGCTCAAGAATGCGCGCGAACTGGTGCAGCATGCGGTGCAATGGGTGACCAGCCAGGGGCAGGTTTAGCCTGACGCATCGCGACGGTATCGGGGAATCCCCGATACTCTTCTTCGTAGGAACCACGAAAATAAATACAGGCTGAAGCGGATTGAGCCGGGGGAACGGTTTTTCCTACAATGCGTTTTGACGTTTGCAGAGAAGCACTTAGAGGGACGCAGATTTGTGAGGAACGTAACCGACAGGCCTCCGGATCTGTAGGCAAAGTACCAAGCCGAGTTTCCGCAAATGTAACTCATAAACGCGGCTAACGCGTCTGAGCAGGAGAAGGAGGGCCAAGTATGCCAACCGAAACCAAGCCGTACGGTCAAAAGACTCAGAGACCGTCTCCGGTACCCGAAGTTCACATCGTTTGGATCACCGCCGGACTGGGCTGCGACGGCGATTCCGTATCGATCACCGCAGCGACCCAGCCGAGCATTGAGGACGTGATTCTGGGAGCCATTCCAGGGCTTCCCAAAGTCTACCTGCACAATCCAGTACTGGCCTACGAAAACGGCGAGGATTTCCTGAAGGCCTTCTACCTGGCGGAGGAAGGCAAGCTGGATCCCTTCGTGCTGGTGATGGAAGGCTCCATTCCCAACGAAAAAATCAAGGATGACGGTTACTGGGCGGCAATGGGAACCGACTCGCATACCGGCCAGCCGATCAAGACCACGGAATGGATCGACCGGCTCGCTCCCAAAGCCACCGCGGTCGTAGCCATCGGGACCTGCGCCACTTACGGCGGCATCCACGCCATGCAGGGCAATCCCACAGGTTGCATGGGGCTGGCGGACTACCTGGGTTGGGACTGGCGATCCAAGGCGGGCTTGCCGGTTGTTAATGTTCCCGGCTGTCCGGTTCAGCCGGATAACTTCATGGAGACAGTTCTTTACCTGTTGTATCAACTGGCTGGACTGGCTCCCATGATCCCGCTGGACGACGAGCTGCGGCCCACCTGGCTGTTCGGTCGAACGGTACATGAAGGTTGCGACCGCGCCGGCTACTACGAGCAGGGAGACTTCACGACGGAGTACGGTTCGCCCAAGTGCATCGTGAAGTTAGGCTGCTGGGGGCCGGTAGTCAATTGCAACGTGCCTAAGCGCGGCTGGATGGCGGGGATCGGCGGCTGCCCCAATGTCGGCGGCATCTGCATTGGCTGCACCATGCCGGGCTTCCCGGACAAGTTCATGCCATTCATGGATGAACCACCCGGCGCCCGCGTTTCCACCTTGGCCAGCGGCCTGTACGGCGGAGCCATCAGGGGGCTGCGCAAGATCACCGCCCACACGCTCGATGATGAGCCGAAGTGGCGCACGCCAGGGAGCGAGCTGTCGACCGGTTACAAAG
>DATNMW010000146.1:0-4542 GCA_035602155.1 Bryobacteraceae bacterium
CCAATAGCGGCGATTTCCTAGTGATCCGCGCCAGTGGGACCGCCGCTTACAATGAGTACATTGGTGGGCTCTGTCCCGCGCTCAATTCGGTTGCCACGCTCATCGTCACCAGCCGCGCGGGCGCTCAACAGCCTTTTGTCAAGGATACGATCTCAAAAGCCGAGGCGCTCTTTATCGCCGGCGGCGATCAGGCGAATTACATCAATTACTACGGGCACGCCGGTTGCTGCAGCCATCGACACACTGGCCGGGCGCGGTGTCCCAGTGGGCGGCGCCAGCGCCGGCAACGCAGTCCTGGCCCAGTTCGGCTATCAGCGCCTGCGCGAACTCGCGGAGCCGGGCGGCGCGGTTACCCTGCAAACCCAGGTCGAGATCCTTGGTCGCGCGGGCGCGCTGTGCGAAACGCAATTCCATGGCGACGCCGCCCTTCAGATAGTAGCCGGCAAGCAGCCCGCCGACTGTGGCGCGCTCCAGGACGCCGCATATTGCCAGATACGATACCTATCGCCGCAGGCGCTCCTGGTCCAGACCCTGGCGGCGCGCTACGCGCGCGAGGGTCTTTTCCAGCCGTTCAGGCGGACGCGGTCTGAGGCGGCTTCGATGCTTCGGACATAACGGGCCACGCGACGGGCAAGACGCTGCGCCTCGGCGCGGTCGATGTACCCTTCACGGCGCGCGCCGGAGATGGCTTGCTTGACCAGCGCAACCTGGCCGCTGGAGGCCAAAATGTCCTCCACGGTTCGTGCCACTGTGGTGACGGGCAGCCCTTCGTACAGCTTCACTTCGCCGCGCGCGAGATCCGCCCGATGCAGCCGTATCCACTTGGAGCGCACTCTGCGCAGACGGGCTTTGCGCGGCACGGTCAGGTGGACCACGTGCGGGCTGGCATCCGAAATCTCGTAAACGGCCAAAGCGGTGGCGTGTGAAAGGGCGACGTTCCGTGGGCCGCCGCCCGCCCGGGCCCAGAGCACGGCTTCCCGGTATTGAGACAATCGATTCGACGGAAAGTACGGGATTCGATACACGCCACGGGCGGCGCGCTCCAGCCGGCCGCGTTGTGCGAGGCGCGCCAGAACCGAATCGGCAATTCCGGCTTCGCGCGCTTGTTTGGACGTCAGAAGACCGTCGTTTTCCTCCGCCAGGGCGAGCATTTCATCGAAGCGCGTGATCACAATCGGGTTGCGCCATTGGCCGTGGTGGATGTCAATACGGCGCCAAGATGGAACTATATTGACGCACCTATCGCTTCCAAAAAGAACGCTTGGGAGTCTCGATTCCGAGCAGCCGCTGATAACCCTCGGCCTCGGCTTCGGCCAGGGGTTTGGAGCCGCGCAGCACATCCACCACCTCCAGCAGCCGGCAGTAATGATCCATGCAATACCAGCAGCTTCTCGCGTGGCGCTCCATTTCCTCGCGGCCGCGCCAGGTAGTGCGGCCGTCGATTACATCGAAGAAGGCTTTGGCAGGCAAGCAGCCCTGGGTGGATAGCGCGCCGGCGGCCTGGCCCAGGAACGGGCCGTTGTCGGCGAGCAGCGTGCTGCGCCAGGCATCCACGCCGCCGCGGACCAACCCGGCGCCGCGCGCGCGGATCTTTTCCGCCGTTTCGGGCGACATGCGCAGCATACGGCCGGTATCCGCATCGCCGTAGCGCATGGTCTCGAACCAGACCACCAGCTTTTCGGTGAGCGTGAGCGGCTCCAGCGCCGCGCCCAGCGCCTCGATGCCGATCGGGATTTCGGGCGGCGCGCTGGCACGGTCGGCTTCCACTGCGTTCAGCACGCGTTGCCGCAATTCGGCGACGAAGGCCCGTTCCGGCGATGGATCGAGCGACTGGAACAGGCTGGATTCCGGCTTGCGCAATGCGGCCAGCACGCGCTCGATCAGGGCGCGGTCGCCCGCCCGGCCGGGAAAGTAATGCGCCAGGAATTTCCGGATCGACGGAACATAGTTGGTCACGAAATAGGACCAGCCTTCGGGACGGCCGGCGCGGCAGTCGCGGATCATCTCATAGCAGGTGTAGATCAAGGCTCATGATAGCGTATGCCTGCCAGGCGTCCCCAGGGGCGGGCCGGGGTCCATAATAATAATTATGCCCTTCGTGTCCATCCCCCAAGCTATCGACGAGATCCGCTCCGGCCGCATTCTCGTAGTAGTGGACGATGAAGACCGGGAAAACGAAGGCGACCTGACCATCGCCGCTGAAAAGGTCACTCCCGAAATCGTCAACTTCATGGCCACGCACGGCCGCGGCCTGATCTGCCTGGCGCTGACGCCGGAGAGCTGCGACGCGCTGCGCCTGCCGTTAATGTCGCCGCTGAACACATCCAACTTCGGCACGGCCTTCTGCGAATCGATCGACGCGCGCGAAGGCACTAGCACGGGCATTTCCGCGGCGGACCGCACCTGCACCATCCTGACCGCCATCCGGCCCGATTGCCGTCCGGGGGATCTGGCGCGGCCGGGCCACGTATTCCCGCTGCGGGCGCGCGAAGGCGGCGTGCTGGTGCGGGCCGGCCAGACGGAGGCCTCGGTGGATCTGGCGCGCCTGGCGGGCCTTACGCCCGCCGGCGTGATCTGCGAGATCATGAACGAGGACGGAACCATGGCGCGGGTGCCGCAACTCGTCGAATTTTGCCAGCGGCACGGCTTCAAGATGATTTCGGTGGCCGATCTGATCCGCTACCGCCTGCGGCACGAACGCTACATCCGGCGCGTCGCGGAAGGGTGCATCGAAACGGAATTCGGCCCTTTCCGCACGTTTGCATATACCAGCGACATCTCGCCGGAGATCCACATGGCGCTTATCCGGGGCGAGGTGGCGGGCCGGGAGCGCGTGCTGGTGCGCATGCACTCGCACTGCGTTTACGGGGATGTTTTCGGCTCGACGTATTGCGATTGCCGGAAGCTGATCCGGGGATCGCTGCAACGCATCGCGGAAGAAGACTTGGGCGTGCTGGTCTACCTGCACCAGACCGGACCGGGGTTCCGCTTACAGAAGAACCCGGGCGGATTGGACCGGATGGCGCCGCATAGCCGCGATTTCATGCACTACAGCGGGGCCGCCGGCCAGATCCAATTGCAGCACGAGAGCGGCATCGGCGCGCAGATCCTTTCCGATCTGGGGTTGCACACCATTCGGCTGCTGACCAACCATCCGCGCAAGATCGTGGCCCTGGAAGGCTTTGGCATCGAGATCGTGGAACAGGCGGCGGTGCCGATCGGCGACAGGCGGGAGATGGAAGACGGAAGTCGGAATTCAGAATGACCGGCGCCGGATAATTTCCGTGTTATTAGGGGTATTTTGGTGCCGAATTGTGCTTCAATTAAAATGAATTGCGGAGTTCGGGCGCGGCTGGCGTGCGGCGCGTCGCGCGCGGGCGTATTTTCGGATCTCCGAGTCGATTAAGCTGTAGTATGATGGACGCGGGAGGAGCCTATGCTACAGATCCGCTCTGCCGTGAAATTGGAAGACATCGAGTCCGTCCTGAAGGCCGTCGCGCACCTTCACAATGCCAATGTGACGGTGATCAGCCATTTGGGGCGGCCGCACGACGTGGCGGCGGCCGGCGGCCCGCAGGAGGCGCTCGTCTTTACTTTCTTTCACCCCAAGCTGCATACGGCGCTGTTATCCGCCGATATCCGGTTTGCCGGCTTTCTGCCCTGCCGGGTGGCGGCATGGCCGGCGGAAGACGGTGTAATGCTGCAAGCGCTTTTGCCTTCGGAGTTTTGCCGCATTCTGGAGCGCATGGACCTGGAGCCGATGGCGACGCCGCTGGATGGCGTGCTGCGGGGAATCCTGGAAGCCGCGGCCAAGCCGTTGACGGCCGCCGCCAAGTCGCGGCCCGGAGTGGAAACGTCCCGGTGGGGCGCCACCGAGGACCAGGTGAATATGCAGGCCACGGTGGCCCAGCGGATCGATTACCGGGGCACGAAGATCGAGGACGAAGCCGGCACCGGCACGCACGATTCCCCGGGCGGATAGTTTCGGCAGGCGAACCGCCCGCCCCGCCGGACTTATCGAGGCCGAACTTCGGCGCCGAAGGTGAACCATGCGCGGACCACTTGCAGGCGGCTGTTCACGTCTGCGGTGGCCACAAAGGCGGGGTGCGCCGGGGTGCCGAAGCGCATGTCCATTGCTTCCACGCGCGTGGCGATGCCGGGTTCGGCAAGCGGCAGCGCGCGCTCGATCGGGAATTGGGAGAAATTGAAAAAGTCGCGAAAAACCGCGGAATTATTGGCTGCCTGGACGTCCGGGGCGGGCGCGGCTTTATAGAAAATGGCGCCGCGAGAGGGATCGAATTCTTCCAGCAGGTTGAAATCCACGACCCTGTAGAACTCGGGCGTTTCCACCAATCCGCGCCACGCCAGCGGATTCAGGGGTCCGGGCAGCGCCGCCACGCGCTGGGGCGCGGAACCGGCATAAATACGCGAATCCAGCGTGGCGACCGCGCGGGCATGCAGCGCTCCGCGCCCGGCATTGTAGAACGCCAGGAAGAGCAGCGCGAAAATGGCAAATCCGCGGCCGGTGGTTTTGGCGCGCGC
>DATNMW010000147.1:0-2089 GCA_035602155.1 Bryobacteraceae bacterium
TCATGGCGCCGAACCAGTACCGCGTCATTACCAGCAAGCCCTGTATCCCCGCCAGTACGGCGGCGAAGACCGCCAGATCCAGCAGCACGGACCAGGTGCGCTCCCCGATCACGCTGCGGGAAAGTACGGGCCGGAATGTCAATGCGCAGCCGCCTCGGGTTGAGCCGCGGGCGTTTCTTCCGGAAGAAAGAACTGGCGCGTGTCGTTATCGTGATCGAACAGCTCCGCGTAGCGGCCCCAGTCGATGGCCGTTTCGAGCTGCGCTTTGGCTTCCTCCTCGCTGAAGTGTTCATCGAGCAGATCTTCGAAGACACCATCGGGCAACGTATGGTCGGCGCGCGCTCCGAGCGAACGGGTGATCTCGCCGATAAGCGCGATGTTTTCGAGCGCGGCGGTGCGGAACAGCTCTTTGCGCCGCAGGATGTCGGCCTCGGCGAACGCGCGCCCGGCAGGCGTGATTTCGACGTCGCCTTCTTCCAGCTTGGCGAAGCCCAGCAGCACCGCGGCGTCCACCACCGGCAGTAAATCGTCAATCTCAAACGACAGGGCGGCGGCCAGCCGGTACATATCGTCCCGTCCGTTGTGGTCCGCCAGCATCTCCAGCAGACCGGCAATGGCGCCGCGCGGGGCATGCGGCAGCATCTGGTACTTGGCCTTTGCGCGGGGCGCCACGGCGGTTACCGGCTCCAGCGCCGGCGCCAGATCGGGCCGCGTCAGGACGCGGTAAATGTAGTCGACCAGGTTGGTGAAGCGCGCATCCTTGCGGTCGCGGGGGCGCTCCAGCGCTACCCGGAAATCGGTCCGGATGGTGGCCGGATTCTTGCCCAGCACGATGATGCGGTCGGCCAGCAGCACGGCTTCTTCGATATTGTGCGTGACCACGAAGACCGCGCGCGTCGGCATTTTGTGGCTTTGCCAAAGCTCCAGCAGTTCGCCGCGCAGGTTTTCGGCGGTGAGCACGTCGAGCGCGGAGAAAGGCTCGTCCATGAAGAGCACCTCCGGCTCCACGACCAGTGCGCGCGCGAAGCCCACGCGCTGCTTCATGCCTCCGGAAAGCTCCTTCGGATAGGCGTTTTCGAAACCGTCCAAGCCAACCGTGTCCAGGATCTTCACGCTCCGTTCGGTGCGTTCGGCGGCGGGTACGCCGCGCGCCTTCAGCGGCGCAGCTACATTTTCCAGCACGGTCAGCCACGGGAAAAGCGCGAAACTTTGAAACACGATTGAAACATTTTCGCAGGGACCACCCACTTCATGTCCATGATGGATGACTTCTCCGCCGGAGGGCCGTGCCAAGCCCGTCAAGATGCGCAGCAGCGTGGATTTACCGCTGCCCGACGGTCCTAGAACGGCCAGGATTTCGCCCGGATAAATGGCCAGATCCATGGGCGCGATGACTTGAATCAGGCCGTCGCCTTCGGAGCCGTAGGATTTTTCGACTTTGCGGGCTTCGATGATTGCGTGCATGGGTGGGTCTTCACGAATCTACCACGGAAAACATTCCAATGGACCGCCGTGGACGGCCCGCTAAAATTTCGCGTGGTATACTTCGGCAAACCGGAGGCGAACCATGCAGGTTAAGAACTGGAAACTCTGGGGCGCGGCTGTCTTCATTCTATCGGCGCCGGCGAGCCTGTTTCCACTGACACCCATATCGTTCGATGCGCCAAGAGCGTATCCCATCGGCAGCACGTCACATCCAGGAGCGCCGACCTCCGTGGCGGTTGCCGATCTCAATGGCGACGGCTACCTGGACGCAGTAGTGGCCGGCAGCTCATCGCTGTGTCCAACTATGTCCTGCGGCTTTGTTTCCGTCCTGCTCGGCAAGGCTGGAGGCGGATTCCTGGCGCAAACGCAGCTTGACACCGCCGCGATAGGCGCATACGGCGTTGTCATCGCGGACGTGAACGGCGACGGCAAGCCGGATCTGGTCATTGCCAGTGCAGTTATTCTGGGTGAATCCTATCAAGCCGCCGTTTCGATCCTGCTGGGCAATGGCGACGGCACGTTTCAGGCGCCGGTGAACTATGACGCCGCAAGTGCAGGCAGTAGTGGGGGCACCGTGGCGGTAGGCGATTTCAATGGGGATGGA
>DATNMW010000148.1:0-2730 GCA_035602155.1 Bryobacteraceae bacterium
GAAATTCGAGACCGCACCTTCGAAAACCAAAGCTTCCGCGCGTCGGGCCTGAGCCTCATCACCGTTAGCGTTGCGTCGACCCCACATGGCGCTGACGTCTGAAAATGTGGTTCGTTTGTCTCATGGAGACGAACGCGCAGCCCCCCGAGATGCTTGCGAAACCAGAGAGCGCTCATACGAGCAGTCATAAGAGCGCTCGTATGCCGCCAATCGAGTTGATTACCCGCGGCGAACGGCGGCGTCGGTGGACAGTCGAGCAGAAGCAGACGATCGCGGCGCAGAGCCTGGCGCCTGGCGCTTCAGCGACGGAGGTGGCGCGCCAGCACGGCATTGGCACCGGTCAACTGTACAACTGGCGGAAGGCCTTGCTGGCGGCGCAGCCGACAGCGGCGGGGCCGGTGCCTGCGCGCTTTGCCTGTGTTGAACTGGCGCCCGCCAGGACGCGCCGCGGCGGTGAAAGCAACCTGATCCCTGCGCCACCGCCGCTCACGCCTACCCCACCGGCAGGCCTGATCGAGATCATTCTGACGACCGGCACGACGCTGCGTGTGGACGCGCAGGTTGACCCCCGCGCCTTGCGTCGCGTGCTGGCGGCCCTGCGCGGATGATCAGCTTGCCGTCTGGTGTGCGGGTCTGGCTGGCTTGCGGCCACACCGATATGCGCAAAGGGATGGACGGGTTGGCGATGCTGGCCCAGCAGGTGCTGGAGGAGAGCCCGTTCAGCGGCGCCTTGTTTGCCTTCCGCGGTCGCCGCGGTGGATTGATCAAGCTGCTTTGGTATGACGGCCAGGGCATGTGCCTGTTCAGCAAACGACTTGAGAGGGGTCACTTCGTGTGGCCAACGACCAACACCGGCCGCGTCTCGCTGAGCCCGGCACAGGTGTCGATGCTGCTGGAAGGGATTGACTGGCGGATGCCGCAGCGGGTGCGCCGCCCGGAACTGGCGGGCTGAGGGCGGATGCTCACGCAAGATTCATTAGCGCCGATTCGTAACGATAATCCAGCGTCTATGTGTGTTCATCGCCCCCACAGAGCTGCCCGACGATCGCGCAACACTGCAAGCGATCCTGCGCGCGGCGCTGGCCGAGATCGAGCGGCTACAGTTTCAACTCGCCGGCTTGAAACGAAACCGCTTCGGCCGGCGATCGGAGAAGCTGAACGACGAAACATTGCAGCGGGCGACCGAGGATCTGGAACAGTCGGTGGCGGAAAAGATGGCCGCACTGGAAGCCACGGCCAAGCCGCTCGCAGCGAAGACCAAACCGCCCCCTCCTTCGCGTGCTCAGTCGCCCAATGGCGCACCGCCGAAGCGCAATCGCGGCGCGCTTCCCGCGCATCTGCCCCGGGTCGAGGTCATCGTGGATATCGAGGACAAAGCCTGTACCTGTTGCGGCGGTTTGCTGCATCAGATCGGCGAGGACCAGGCTGAGATGTTGGATTACATCCCCGCTCAGTTCCGGGTGCGGGTGATACGCCGGCCACGGTATGGCTGCCGTGTCTGCGAAAACGCCGTCGTGCAGGCCCCGGCCCCGGACCGGCCAATCGACGGCGGCATGGCGACAGAAGCCCTGGTGGCGCAGGTGCTGATCGGCAAGTACTGCGACCACCTTCCGCTGTATCGCCAGTCGCAGATCTTTGCTCGTCAAGCCATCAACCTGGATCGTTCCACATTATGCAGCTGGGTCGGGCGCGCCTGCTGGTGGCTGGTCCCACTGCACGAACTGATGCTGAGCACCGTTCTGTCGTCGCCCAAGGTGTTTGCTGACGACACCACGCTGCCGGTGCTTGATCCCGGCAACGGCCGCACCAAAACCGGACGGCTGTGGTGCTACGCCGTCGACAACCGCCCGTGGCAGGGTCCCGGTCATCCCGTTGCCGCGTATGTCTACAGCGAAGACCGCAAGGCGGAGCATCCGGCAATCCATCTGAAGGGGTTCCGCGGGCTGCTTCAGGTCGATGGCTATTCGGGGTTTGGCCAACTGGCGAAGGCAGCCGATGGGCCGCAGCTGGCATTCTGTTGGGCCCACGCGCGGCGCAAGTTCTACGACATTCATGTTGCAACGAAAGCGCCGCTTGCCGAGGAGGCTCTGCGCCGGATCGCGGCCCTGTATGAGATCGAGACCGAGATCCGTGGACGGACGGCCGATCAACGCCGCGCCGTTCGCCGCGCGCTGAGCCGCCCGCTGGTGGAGACGATGCACACTTGGCTGACGGAGACATTAGGCCGTATCTCAGGCCGGTCAGCTCTGGCCCAGGCCATCCGCTATGCGCTCAATCACTGGACCGGGTTGGTTCTGTTCTTGGATGATGGCCGCCTGGAAATGGACACAAACACCGTCGAACGCGCCATGCGACCGGTCGCCCTGGGACGAAAGAACGCTTTGTTCGCCGGGGCCGATAGCGGTGGCGAGCATTGGGCTTTGGTCGCAACGCTGATCCAAACGGCGAAGCTCAATCTCCTCGATCCGTTGGCCTGGTTGACGGACGTCCTCGAGCGCATCGTCTCCGGACGGACCAAGCGCAACGAATTGCACACGCTGCTGCCGTGGAACTGGAAGTCTGGAAACCCACCGCCGCTGACCAGCTCGGCTTAGCGGTTGAATCCCCGTGGTGCCGCCGCTACGCTTACGCCGCAGGCGCACGATACGTCGATGCGCCGGGGCTACTGGACCGATGGCGAGTTCCGCATGCTGCCCAAGGTGCCGGTGCTGATGGCCGAGATGGGACCGC
>DATNMW010000149.1:0-8243 GCA_035602155.1 Bryobacteraceae bacterium
CAAGAGCCGGGCGTGCCGCACTCAGGACGACGCGCTGGTGGAGGGCAAGAACGGCGCCGTGGTGCGCAAGCGCATGGGTTACGGATACATCGCCGGCGAGCACGCCGAGGCGATTGCGAGGTTTTATGCGCAGCAGTTGAACCCGTATCTGAATTTTCACCGACCCTGCGGTTTTGCCACCGTGAGCTTGGACGAGCGCGGCAAGCGCCAGCGCCGATACAAAACCGAAGATTATCAGACGCGGTGCGAGAAACTAAAGTAGTTGGAACGGGCCGCGCAGTACCTCAAGCCGGGAGTGAGCTTGGCGGATCTGGAACGAAAGGCGCTGGCGGTAAGCGACACCGAGTGCGCCCGGAAGATGAGCGCCGCCAAGTCGCGGCTGCTCCGGCAGTGCAAAGTGCAGTCTCCACTTCCGCCGCCCGGTGCACGCGATGACGACGATTGTCTCTCTGAACCTAAAAACCAAAGAAAGGAAGTCGGCCGCTACGCGGCCTCCTCATTCTCTTTATGCCGCTCTCCCTCCGGTCGAGCGGAACCGACTTCATGCTCATCCTTCAATTGGAAAATGCTGCTGGGACCAAGCGGTTCTTCATCGCTGAGCCGCGGCGAGAAACTCGATCGCGCGGGGCAACTCGGCGTATTGATAGAGAATATAGTCCGGTTCGGTTTCAGGAGATCCGCCCTGGTTACCGCGCGGGCAGAACAAGATCGTTTTCATGCCCACCTGCCGCGCTCCAAGCACGTCGCGAAAGCGGTCGTCCCCGATGAAGATCGCCTCTTCCGGGCCGACCTGCAGTGCGGTCAGGGCCGCCTGAAACAACCGGGGGTCGGGCTTGCGATAGCCGTAATCCCCCGAGACCACGAACGACCCGAAGTAGCCCGCCAAGCCCGCGGCACGCAGCTCGGGTAAAGCGTAGGCGCTCTGGGCGTCGGAAACCGCCGCCAGGCGATAGCGCGTTTTCAACTGCGCCAGAATCTCCTGTACTTGCGGAAACGCCGCCAGGCGTTTCCGCGCGATTCCGCGCTGCAGCTCGGCCAGGAACAGCGGCATCTGGCGGAGTTTCTCCAGTCCCAGAGACCGCGTGGCATCCGTGGCGCACCGGCGCAACACTTCGCTCCAAACCGCCACCACATCGAACTCGGGATATGTTTCGGCGCTCGCCGCGAACTGCTCTTTCATGATCCGGAAGTATAAATCGCGCACTTCGCCGCGGTGCAGCGCGATGCCCTGATACGTTAGAAAATGCGCGATGGCGCGATAGGCCTCCTCCATCCACTCGTCGGTTTCGATATCGATCAGGGTTCCGTTGACATCGAACAGCAGGGCCCGAATCTCCATCACGGCGTCCGCAAGATGATTTTGGCTTCTTCCACCAGCCGCCGCCGCTGGCCGGCGCAGACCCAGGAATTTCGGGCGATGCGGAGCAGAGTGAGAGCCATCTGGAAGGGCAAGCGGCCGGTGATGGAGCGGAAGGCGCGGCCGCGGTCGGGAAAGTGGCAGGCGTACTCCCAGAGGAAGTGTCCGATGAAAGGCTCGACGGAATACTTGTTGCCGGTGGCCTCCAGGAAATAGTGCTGCAACTCTCCGGCAATCCGTCCCAAATCGAAAACGCGATCCGCGCGCCGCATCCGTTCCAAGTCGATCGCGATCACGCTGAGGCCGCGGCCGAACAGCAGATTGCTGGGGGTGGCGTCGCCATGCACGAGCACTTGATTATCCTCCCACATGCGCGGCTTTTCCCGCCAGCGGTCGCGCAACCAGGTCAATTCGTCCGCGTCCCACCGGCCAATCACCTGCTTGCTTTGCAGCTTTTGGACGAGCCGGTCCAGGTAGGCGCAATCCTGGCTGAAATCCACGCCCAGTCCGTTGGCAGTGCGGTTGTGCAGGGTCGCCAGGAAGTAAGCCAACGCGGTCAACTTGTCGAAAAGCGGCTGGGCTTGGCCGTGGTGAATGGCGGCATTGACGAAAGCGCCGAGCGGGACTCCCGTGGCATATTCCTCCACTAAAATGCTATTGAGGCAGACATTCGTGCCCAGCGGCCGTACCACGTGATGCGGGTAGCCGGCCAGCCCGTAGCCACGGAGCACCTGGAGATTGTCGAACTCCTGGCGCATGCGCTGGCTGCCGTCGGCCGCATGCCGGCCGCCGCTCACGAAGAACTTGCCGACAACTTGGGCGCAACTGTGCCGCTCCTCGTAGAGAAAGACTTTGCCGTCCTTCATGCTGAAGACGCGGAACTCGGCCGGACTGTTGCGAACTCCCATTTGCGGCAGGACGTCCTGCACCAGATAGGGGTGCAGAGGATCGCGCGCGGAAAGATGTCCAAGGTACTGTTTTGGCACAGGCACGCTCTCAAACGAAGCCGCCTGCCCCGGCAGCATCGGATCGGGAAGGAAATTCGCCCCTGCGGGTCCGGACCTCCGCTCACAGGGCAGTCATCGAATTGTAACATTTAATCGGGGCGCCCGTTCCCGGTCTGGCAGATTTTGCATTTCAGGTGCGATTTTGTCGCTTAAGCAGCCCGGCCTTTTCGAGTCCGTTTTAGGGAGCGCTAAATGCATCTGGCTTCGCCGCCGTGATCTGCCCGATCCCGGCAAACCGGCTGATTCTTTGGGACGCTTCGCCGAACACGTGGCCTTTTAATTGCTCGGCCGTTTGCGCGGAGGCAAGTTTCCAGAGGTGTCTTTGAATACGTTCGAGTACAGCTTCGCTCCCCGGTTCCTGGTTAGGCCTATCCCGCCGCTCCGCTACGAACGCTGCCGCCGGCGGGCGTTCCGATACTGACACCTGCACAGGAGCATCCGATTGACAGAAGACCCAGAGAAGCACTCACCTATCGGCCCCGGCCATCAAATCGCGGCTCCCGTTCCGGCGCGCCATAAGACTGCGTGGATCGTCGTGTCGATTCTGTTGCTGGCGGCCATTGCCCTGGCGATCGTGCTGATCTTGCACCACCGCGAAGAAGCCAAGAAAAAGGCGGCGGCCGCGGCGCGCCCCGCACCCGGAATCGCCGTCACCATTGCGACCGCTCAGAAGGGCGCCATCGGCATCTACCTTGACGCTATCGGCACGGTCACTCCAGTCTATACCGATTCGATCGCCAGCCAGGTAGACGGCGTGATCGTGGCCGTGCACTATACGGAAGGCCAGCGGATAAATAAAGGCGACCCGCTGATCGACATCGATTCCCGTCCGTACCGCGCGACTCTCTTGCAGGCTCAAGGGACGCTCGAGAGAGACGAAAATGTGCTGGCGCAAGCCCGCATGGACCTGGAGCGCTATCGTGCCGCGTGGGCGCGCAACGGCATCGCAAAGCAAATCCTGGACGACCAGGAAAAGCTGGTGCTGCAGGACGAGGGCACCGTGAAGAACGACCAGGGAACGGTCCAATACGACCAGGTTCAGGTCGAATTCTGCAGTATCGCCGCGCCCATCGCCGGCCGCGTGGGCTTACGACTGGTGGATCCGGGCAACGTGGTGCAAGCCGCCGCGGCCGCGACCCTCGCGGTGATTACACAATTGGAGCCCATCACCGTCATTTTCACCATACCGGAGGATAGTCTCGGCCAGGTGGAAGCCCGGCTGCGCAAGGGAGCCAAGCTCACCGTCGACGCATTCGACCGCTCCGCGCTGACGAAGCTTGGCAGCGGCACGCTGTTGACCATCGACAACCTGATCGACACTACCACCGGGACGGTAAAAGGGCGGGCGCAATTCGCCAACCAAAACGACGCGCTCTTCCCCAACCAGTTTGTCAATACGCGCCTGCTGGTGAACACGCTGCAGGGAGTGACGCTGATTCCGTCGTCGGCCATCCAGCAGAATGGGCAAGCGTCGTTTGTCTATTTGATTCAGAACAATATCGCGCACATGCGCAGCATAAAGGCGGGGGTCACAAACGGCGGCGTCACCCAGGTTACCGGTATCGGCCCTGGGGACGTGGTGGCCGACAGCAGCTTCGATAAGTTGCAGGACAACTCCAAGGTCGCAATCTCGGCCCAGCCCGCCGCGGCCGCCGCCGGCGGGAGCAACGGGAGCGGCGCGCCGTGAGTCCGTCCCGCCCTTTTATTTTGCGGCCGGTGGCCACTTCTTTGCTGATGGCCGCCATCCTCCTGGTCGGCCTTGTCGGGTATACGCAACTGCCGGTTTCCGCACTGCCGGAAGTCGATTATCCGACCATTCAGGTGCTCACGTTTTATCCCGGCGCCAGCCCCAACGTGATGGCCACGACAGTCACTGCGCCCCTGGAGCGCCAATTCGGCGAACTGCAGGGCTTGAGCCAGATGACCTCCACCAGTTCCGGAGGCACCTCCGTCATCGTGCTGCAATTCAATCTCACATTGTCCATGGATGTGGCCGAGGAAGAGGTGCAATCCTCCATCAATGCGGCGCAGAGTCTTTTGCCATCCATCCTGCCCGCGCCGCCGATCTACAGTAAGACGAATCCAGCCGATGCTCCGGTGCTCACCCTGGCCATTACTTCGAACTCCATGCCGCTTTCCCAGGTGGAAGACCTGGTGGACACGCGCCTGGCGCCCAAGATCTCGCAACTCAACGGAGTGGGTCTTGTAACTATCAGCGGCGGCCAAAAGCCCGCCGTCCGCATTCAAGCCAACCCTACGGCTCTGTCGTCCTACGGCATCAACCTGGAAGACCTGCGCGCGGCGCTGACACAGGCCAGCGTGAACGCCGCCAAAGGGAATTTCGACGGGCCGCGCCAGGATTACCAGATCGACGCCAACGATCAACTGGTCACCAGCGGCGACTATCGGAAAGTTGTCGTGGCATACCGCAACGGCGCGCCGGTGATGCTGCCCGACGTGGCACTCATCGTAAATGGCGTGGAAAACAATAATCAGGCCGCGTGGATGAACCAAACACCCGCCGTCATCCTGAACGTGCAACGCCAGCCCGGGGCCAACACTATCAGCGTGGTCAAGAGCATCAAGGCGCTGCTGCCGCAGATGGAAGCCAACCTGCCCACGGGCATTCAGGTGACCACGCTTACCGATCTTACGGTGGCCATCGAGGCATCGGTTTCCGACGTCGAGTTCGAATTGCTGTTGACCGTCGGGCTGGTCGTGCTAGTCATCTTCCTCTTCTTGCGGAGCATCTATGCCACTATTATCCCGAGCGTGGCTGTGCCGCTGTCGCTGGTGGGCACCCTGGCGGCGATGTACATCCTGGGTTACAGCCTGGATAACTTATCGCTGATGGCGCTGACCATCTCCACCGGATTCGTGGTGGACGATGCCATCGTGATGATCGAGAACATCTCGCGGTACATCGAAGCGGGCGATCCACCCATGGAAGCGGCGCTCAAGGGCGCGGAGCAAATCGGCTTCACCATTATGTCGCTGACCGTGTCGCTCATCGCCGTGCTGATTCCGCTGTTGTTCATGGGAGGCGTGGTGGGGCGGCTGTTCCGCGAGTTTGCCGTGACGCTTGCGGTCACGATTATCCTTTCGGCGGTGGTTTCTCTGACGCTCACGCCCATGATGAGCGCGCGCATCTTGCGGCACGAGCCAAAGGAGCGGCGGGGGCGCGTCTATAGAGCCACGGAGCGCGCTTTCGAGGGCATGATCGCGTTCTACGGCCGGACGCTGAAATTCGTCCTGCGATTCCAGACCATTGCGCTGTTGGTCGCCCTGGCTACCTTGCTGCTTACGGTTTTCCTTTACACTATCATCCCCAAAGGATTTTTCCCGATACAGGATACCGGCGTTATCCAGGGCATCACGCAGGCGCCGCCGGCCATCGGTTCCCAGGCCATGGCCAAGAAGCAACTGGAAATTACCAAGGCAGTGCTGGACGATCCGGCGGTGGAAAGCGTCTCCTCGTTCATCGGCGCGGATGGCACCAACACGACCTTGAACAGCGGCAGGATGTCGATCGATTTGAAGCCACTGGACCAACGCAAGATCAGTGCGCCCGACCTGATACGCAGGCTCACTTCCAGAGTGAATCGGGTCGAAGGAATCCAGCTCTTTATGGAACCCGTGCAGAACATTACCGTGGACGACCGGGTGAGCCGCACCCAATACCAGTACGCACTGGAAGACTCCGATGCCGGCGAACTGACCGACTGGACCAACCGTTTCATCCAACGTCTGAAGCAGTTGCCCGAACTGGAGGACGTGGCCACCGATCAACAGCCGGGAGGGCTGGCCCTGTCTCTGGTAATCGACCGGGTCACCGCTTCGCGGCTGGGCATCGCGCCTTCGACCATCGATAACACCCTGTATGACGCCTTCGGCCAGCGGCAGATCAACACCATGTATACCCAGGTCAACCAGTACCATGTGATTCTCGAGAGCGAGCCGCAGTTTCAGAAAGACCCCAACAAGCTGAACCACATTTACATACAGGCGAATACGTCTTCCGGCGCAACCGGAGCCGGCGCCGCTTCCTCTTTTGCGTCTTCCGGATCGTCCTCGGCGGGATCCAATGCGCTGACGGGTTCCGCACTGTACACTCCGGCGGCTAACACCTTGGCGCCGCCGGCGACCGCGCTTTCGGCGGCTTCCACAACCTCCGGCAGCGGAGCCGCCTCCGCCGGCGCGACCAGTTCCGCCGCCGCCAACGCCGTGCCGTTAAGCGCTTTCGCGCACTTTGAAAACACCACGGAGCCGCTCGCCATTACCCACCAGGGTCAATTTCCGGCGATCACAGTCTCGTTCAATCTGGCTGCGAATGCCGCGCTGGGCAACGCCATTAACGCGGTCGACAAAGTGCAAAAGGACATGCACATGCCCGCCAGCCTGCAGGCGGGCTTTCAAGGCACCGCGGAATCGTTCACCAGTTCGCTGGCCAATGAGCCGCTGCTGATTCTGGCTGCGCTGGTGGCGGTTTACATCGTGCTCGGCGTTTTGTACGAGAGCTTCATCCATCCGATTACGATCCTGTCCACACTGCCGTCGGCGGGCGTGGGCGCTTTCCTCGCGCTGATTATTTTTCATCAGGACTTGAGCGTGGTGGCGATCATTGGCATCGTCCTGCTGATCGGCATCGTGAAAAAGAACGGCATCATGATGGTGGACTTCGCGCTGGAAGGCGAGCGGAAGCACGGCAAGAACGCGACCGATGCGATTTACGAGGCGTGCCTGCTGCGCTTCCGTCCCATCATGATGACCACCATGGCCGCGCTGCTGGCGGGGTTGCCGCTGGCGCTCGGAACGGGTTTCGGTTCGGAGTTGCGCAAACCCCTGGGCATCGCCATGGTGGGCGGACTGCTGCTCAGCCAGGCGCTCACGCTCTACACCACGCCCGTGATTTACATCTTTTTTGACAATCTGGCGCACCGTTTTGCGCACAAATCCGGCCAGCCGGAGGCAGCAGGCGCGGAACTGGCAGGGCCGGCATGAACATCTCCGCGCCGTTTATTCACCGGCCGGTGGCTACCACGCTGCTTACGGTCGCGGTTTTCCTCGCCGGCGCGATCGGATATGAAGTACTGCCGGTAGCGCCCCTGCCGGAAGTCGACTTTCCGACTATCTCCGTCAGCGCCAGCTTGCCTGGCGCCAGCGCCCAGATCATGGCCTCTTCCGTCGCCACCCCCCTGGAGAGCCAGTTCGGCCATATCGCCGGCGTAACGGAGATGACCTCCTCCAGCACGCTCGGCAGCACCTCCGTCACCATTCAGTTCGACCTTAGCCGCAACATCGACGGCGCGGCGCGCGATGTGGAGGCCGCCATCAACGCGGCGCGCACCTATCTGCCCGCCAACCTGCCGGCAAATCCAAGCTACCGCAAGGTCAATCCCGCCGATGCGCCGATCATGATCCTCGCGTTTACCTCCAGCAAATACGGCCCTGCCAGGCTGTATGACGAGGCCTCGACTGTCGTCCAGCAGAAGCTGTCGCAGATACAGGGCGTAGGGCAGGTCACTGTCGGAGGCGGCGCCTTGCCGTCCGTGCGCGTGGATGCAAATCCCACGCAATTGGCGGGCTACGGACTTACGCTTGCGAATTTGCAGTCGGTGCTGAGCTTGCAGAACTCCGACTTGGCCAAAGGCCAGATCTCCGACGGGATTGCGACCGCGGACATCATTGCCAACGACCAGATCTCGCAGGCGGACGATTACAAGCCGCTGGTCGTCGGTTATCACAACGGCGCAGCCGTGCGCCTGTCCGATGTCGCCCAGGTGACGGACTCGGTGCAAAATATCCGCGCGGCCGGCTATTTGAACGCGAAACGCGCGGTGACCGTCATCATCTTCCGCCAGCCGGGAGCCAATATCATT
>DATNMW010000150.1:0-5987 GCA_035602155.1 Bryobacteraceae bacterium
GTTCGCGCGCAGCTTTACGATTACCATTTCACGACTCGGGCCGAGCGGGCGGCGACCGGACAGTGGTGGACGCGGCGGTTTGTGGAGGGGTATTATCCGGCGGTTTCGAAAGCCGGGGAGGGCGCGAATTCCCCGCAATAACAACACGGCGTGCGTGGTCGGCTCGGGGCCGAACGGCCTGACGGCCGCGATCATACTGGCGAAAGCCGGGCTGCGCACGACTGTGTTCGAGGCGCAGCCTACCATCGGCGGCGGGGCGCGGTCGGCCGAGTTGACGCTGCCCGGATTCGTACACGATGTTTGTTCGGCGGTGTATCCGCTGGCTGCCAGTTCACCCGCCTTCGCCGGGTTCCCGTTGGCGGAGCATGGGCTGAAATGGATCCAGCCGCCGCTGCCCCTGGCGCATCCGCTGGACGACGGATCGACCGCCGTGATGGCCATGCCGCTGGACGAAACCTGCGCTCGCCTCGGGTCGGACGGAGCCGCGTACCACCGCGCGATTTCGCCGCTCGTGCGGCACTGGCGCGAGTTGGTGCCGATGATCCAGGCGCCGCTGCTTCGCGTGCCCGCCCATCCGTGGCTGCTGGCGCGTTTCGGAGGGCTGTCGCTTTGGCCCGCGGCGCCGTTGGCCCGCCGGCTCTTTCGCACGGAGGCGGCGCGCGCGCTGTTTGCGGGCATTGCGGCGCATTCCGTGCTGCCGCTGGACGCGCTGGGATCGGCCGCCTTCGGATGGGTGCTGGCGGCTGCGGGACATGCCGTCGGCTGGCCCATCCCGCGGGGCGGCTCGCAGACGATCGCCAACGCGCTGGCGTCGTACTTCGAATCGCTCGGCGGACACATTGTCGTCAACAACCCGATACGTTCGCTCGACGAATTAGGGGACAACTCTCTGGTCCTGTGCGATGTGACTCCCCGGCAACTCGTGGCCATCGCCGGCGACCGTTTGCCGGATCGCTTCAACCGCAAATTGGAGTCCTACCGTTACGGTCCTGGCGTTTTCAAAGTCGATTGGGCCTTGACCGCCCCCATCCCGTGGCAGGCCGCCGAATGCAGCCGCGCCGGCACGGTCCACATAGGCGGTTCGCTGGACGAGATCGCGGCTTCCGAGGGTACTCTGGCCGGCGCCACGCCGAGCGACCGGCCGTTCGTGCTCGTGGTACAGCCCAGCCTGTTCGACAGCAGCCGCGCGCCCGCGGGACAGCATACGGCATGGGCCTATTGCCACGTGCCGCACGCTTCTACAGCGGACATGACGGGCCGCATCGAATCCCAGGTGGAGCGCTTCGCGCCCGGCTTCCGCGCCCGCATTCTGGCGCGCCACAGTATGGCGCCCGCCGACCTGGAAAGCCACAACGCCAATCTGGTGGGCGGCGATATCACCGGCGGAGCGCAGGATCTCCGGCAGCTCGTGTTGCGGCCGACCCGCCTGCTCTATCGCACGCCCCTCGATGGCGTATATCTGTGCTCCTCGTCCACGCCTCCCGGCGGAGCGGTGCACGGCATGTGCGGCTTTCACGCGGCGCACGCCGCTTTGCGTGCGCGGAGTCTTGCATAAATCGACTAGATGGAATAGATGCACCTAAGGGCCCAGGTTGTCGCATCCTATAAAAGTGAGGCATTTCCGGCACTTCCTATACGGGGCGCTCGCCGGCGCAACCATCTTCGCGCCACTCCGGTGTGATGCGCAGACCGCGAAAGACTCTATCGCGGCCAATGGACCTGTAACGGTTGAGCAAAAATGGCAGTTCTTCGTGCAGGAGACCTTCAGCCCGATGACCGTCGTAGCGAGCGCGGCTACGGCTGGCGAGTCGCAGGCTACCAACACGGATCCCAAGTATGGCGTGGGCCGCATCGCCATGGCGAAGCGCTTCGGCGCGGCGTCACTCGATAATGTCACGCAGAACTTCTTTTGCGATTTCGTAATGGCGTCCGTGTTCCACGAGAACAACAAATACCGGCGCAGGGGCGAGCAGCACGGTTTCTGGTCGCGTGCGGGATACGCCGTCAGCCGGGCCGTGGTCACGCGGACGGACGCGGGCGAGAGCACCGTTAACTGGTCGAATTTCACGGGCACAGCATTGAGTGTGGCCCTTTCAAATGCCTACTACCCAACGCGCAGCCGGAACCTAAACGCCACCGCCATCAACTGGGGGTTCAGCACGGCGGGCACGGGATTCGGCAACCTTGCACCGGAATTTCTGCCGGACGTCAAGCGCTGGCTTAAGCGCCATCACCTATAGTGCTTAGCATGCTCCGATAGCCCGCTTAGCGCCGCGACTAACAGCGGCCGCTCTACGCCATCCACCATCGCCGTCAGTTGGTCGACTATTCCCTCCAGCATCCCCGACTGCGCACTCAGTTCCTGGGCCGACGCGGCGCTCTCCTGGGCGTTGGCCGCTGTACTCCGCGTAACCTGTTCCATTTGGAGGATGGCTTTGCCAACCTGCTCGATGCCGCGCGCCTGCTCCTTGCTGCCGAGATCCACTTCGCCAACCAGCGTTTTCAGTTTGGCCGACTCTTCGACAATCGCGTGTAGCGCCGCGGCCACCTGGCTCACTTTCGCCTTCCCGTCGCCGGTCCTGACGAGGGATTCCTCAACCAGAGAAGTCCTGTCCCGTGCCGCTTGCGCACTGCGTTGCGCGAGGCTGCGGACTTCGTCCGCCACCACCGCGAAGCCCATACCCGCTTCGCCCGCCCTGGCGGCTTCCACTGCGGCGTTTAGAGCCAGAATGTTGGTTTGAAAAGCGATCTCTTCGATGACTTTGACGATCTTGGAGATCTTTTCGCCTTGCGAGCCGATCTCGTCCACCGGCCTTTGGTCGAAGTCGGCGGCTTCATTTGGAACGTAAGACGCGCAATCGCCCGGACGGGACGGCCCTTCTCTTTAAACGGCGGGAATATCCATTGTTTGACGGCGGCCGGCGCGGCCAAACTGATCGGCCGGCATTTCGTTTTTTCCTCGCCGCGTCAAATGAGCCCAAGGTGCGTGACGCACGAATGCCTACGCTCATCGGTGTTATGCTGAGGTTGCCTGGACTTGAACGAGGATCCGACGGTCCGTGCCGCCGAGCCACGCTACCCCGAATACGGGCGCCGGAACGGCGACGCATCTCTAACATCAGCCAACAACTTAGATGATTTCATTGCTGCGAACCACGTGGATTTGGACAGCGAGTGCGTTACTCATTCTGCTTTGGACCCCGCTGCTAGGCGTGGTCAGGCTGTTCGACCGTGAGCCGCGCCGGCTGCGCACCGGACGCTGGTTCCGCCGGTTGGGGCGCGTGCTGGCGGGCGTCAATCCCTGGCGAATCCACATCTCCGGCGGGGAGAATCTGATCGCGAACCAAGTGTATGTGGTCGTCAGCAACCATCAGTCGCTGGCTGACATCCCGCTGATCGCGCACCTGAAGCTGGATACCAAATGGCTCGCGAAGGCGGAGTTGTTCCGCGTGCCGTTGTTGGGCTGGATGCTGCGCATGGCAGGGGACGTGCCCGTTGCGAGATCCGACCGGCGCAAGAGCGCGAAGGCGTTATTGCAGTGCGCGCGATACCTTCGCCAACGGTGTTCGGTCGTATTTTTCCCCGAAGGGACACGGTCGCCGGACAGGCACGTCCTGCCATTCAATGAGGGGCCTTTCCAGTTGGCGATTCGAGAGCATATTCCGATCTTGCCGCTGGTGGTGGACGGTTCCGGCGCGGCTTTGCCGCGAAACTCATGGATGTTTGGAGGCACCCAGGATATCTACCTGCGGGTTCTGGAAGCTGTCCCGGTGGACGGCTGGAACATCAAGCAGGTGGCGGCGCTACGGGATGCGGTTCGCCAGAAGATCGTGGACGAGTTGGATCGGCGCCACCCGGAGTGATCGGCCGCTAACTAACCGCCGTGCCGCATGCCGTGTACGTGATACGGCACATAGTAGCGGGGGTCGTCGCGAATCACGATCTCGAAGCCCGCGTCAGCGACGAACTGCTTCACGAGATCGAGCGTGCGGAACTCTTCGCCTTCGCCGCGGGCCGCGCGGAAATCGTGAGCCGCGATGCACACAAACCGCGCGCGGCCGAGCGCTTTGGGGCCACCCGGCAGCGCCCAACGTTCTGCGCCTTCGATGTTCATCTTCAGGAAATCGATCCGCTGGATGCCGTGCGCCGCAGCCAGATCGTCGAAGCGCACGCCCTTCACCCGATAACTCGACGGGCTGGCGTCGCCGGCCCGCACATAATTGGACTCCCATACCGGCAGCGTTTCGATCTGCAAGTCGCCAGCCCGGTCCATGCACGCGCAATTCAGGGCCGTCACGTTCGCCAGCCGGTTGAGTTCGCACAACCGGCGCAGCGCCTCGAATGAAACCGGATGCGGCTCGATCGCCCAGACGCGCCCGGCCGGTCCCACGGCGCGCGAAAATGCGAACACGTCCTCGCCGCGGCCCGCTCCAATGTCCACGATTGCGTCGCCTGCGCGCGGCTTGTATAAATGGAACCAATAGTCCTCCGCGTCGCGGAGATGTTTGCGCGCCTGCCCCGCCCACCGTTCCCAATTGGGCTCCGCATGATTGCCGGGCGGGCGGAACATATCGGGATCGGGAAAGTAATCGGGGCCGACGCGGCGCACCCACATGCCGTCCCAGAAAATCTCCACATCCACGCCCGGCATGGCCTCGCGGGCGATCTCCGTCGCTCGGCGCGCCAGCGCCACCCGGTCGTCTGAAGAAGTGCAGGATGTCTCAGCCACCCACATGCGCGCTCGCTCGCTTCAAACGCAGCGCCAGTAACCGCCGCCTATCGGTCGATAGCGGGCAGAGCGGCCCTTCGACATGCTTCCGTTGAGTGCCCGTGCGCCTTCTGGGCGACTGCAAAACCTTTTCGAGATACGCCTCAAACGGCTCGGCGTTCAGATTGAGGGCGTATGCGAGCGCCACGCGGCGGGACTCCGCCGCCAATTGCGCGTAATGCGCGCGGTCCGTCAACAAACGATCCAGAACCGCCGCCCACGGCCCCACATCCTGCGGTGGGATCTCGACCGCCGGTACCATGAGTTCATCGACCATCGGTCTGTAGCGCGCCACTGGATTAACCGGCAGCAGATAGTCCATGCCGAGCATGGCCTCCGCCAGGCCGCCGACGTCGCTGGCCATCACCGGAATACCGCGCGACATGGCTTCCAAAATCATGCGCGAACGTGCCTCGGCCCACAGCGACGGCGCCAGCATCACGCGCGTCTGGCGGAGCAGATCGTCGATATCGTCGAAAGGCGGCAGAATGGAAACGTTCGGGATTTTGCGCAGAGCCGTGAAATCCGCCGCCGTGGTGCCCCACGTGGGAACGGCCGCGAACTCCACCTGCGGGAAGCGCTTCGCCAGCGCCAGAAAAATCGAGATGCCTTTCACCGCGCAAGGATTCACCATGCTGACGAAGCGGTTGTCGAAGCGGCCGAGGTCCGGATGGCCGCCTGGGTCCAGCAGCGAAATCGGCGTGTGGATGGCCTCCACGCCGCCCCATTGGCGCGTATATCGCGCCACGTATTCGCTCACCGCCACCACGCCATCGGCTTGCCGCAGAGCTTCGGTTTGGAACTCGCTCGGCAGCCCGGTATCCGGACCGAATGGAAGCGCCACGGTAGCCCGCACCAGATACACCACGCGGGCACGCGGCGACCGCAACGCGATTTCCAGCATCAGGTGCGCCGGATCGTCAGTCGAAGCGACGATGACCTCCGGTTCGAAGGCGTGCGCCTGGGCGGCGAAATAGGCCCGCAGGTTTGGATCGCCGGTCAGAATGCGGACTTCCACACCGTTCAACTGGAACTCGACACTGGCCTGCTCGCGGGTATGCAACCCGGCGCCGCGGGCGGCCAGTTCGCGCAACAGGGCGGCGTGCGCCTCCGCGCCAAAATGTTCCACGCGGCCCACCACGCGCACGGCGTGTCCTCTAGCCGCCAGCGCTTCCATCAGCAGGCGGTTGGACTTGTCGCCGCCACCGTAGGAAGGATA
>DATNMW010000151.1:0-17035 GCA_035602155.1 Bryobacteraceae bacterium
CGAGTCGCCGGATTACAGCGCTATCGACATGCTTGGGTTCCTTCAGTTTCTCGAAGAGTTGTCGACGGGCCACGTTACGCTCAGTCCCGCTGAGGTACGGCGCTTGGTCAGCCGTTTCGATCATTGAGGCGGTCCGGTCCCTAGGCTCAATGAGGCATTGGAGGACCTGAAAAGCGAACAGACGATCTCCATGCTCGAAGCGGGCCGAGGTGCTGGTCGAGCGGATCGCGGAGGGCCCAACGGCGGAAACTTGGACGAATGGTGGATGAGTTTCAACGCGAACCCGACGACGCCTCGGCGCAGCGGCCGGGCGATTTTGCCAAGTCTTCAACAACGCCGCCAAGCGAGCCAAGCTGAGGAGTACTGCCGGCAAGCGAACCGGACCCAAACGCTCCTGCATTAAGGGGAAGCCTCCGCTTCCAGCGCGGCTCAAGACTAAAACTGGAATAGTCCCCCTATTTGATGGTCCGCATGACGGTAGAACGGCCAACGGCACGTCGGCGCCTGTCATTTGGTCCTATCACGCCGGATGCTGACATCTACATGAAGCGCGTAGGAACTGCTCGAGAGTCCGGTCTGCCAGGTCCACGGAACCGGGCGCTGTGGAAAGTTGCGGCCGAATGGGGCCGCGACTGGATCGCATAGCCGGCGTCGTCATTAAGAATGCGCGTTGTCTTAACTCCAAGCCGGAACCCCGGTGACTCGCATCGCCAAGAAACATCCCGATATCTATGAACCACTTGCCGATTTAGGCCCGCCCCCGAGAGCCGTCGGTGCGCCTAAAATCATTGGAAAGGCGAAAAATGCGACAGAATGCAACACAAAACAAAGTTTTCAAATCGGTCGCGCCCACGGCTGGCGACGGAAGCTCAAACGTTGGTGCAGATCGCCGATTTGTTGATTCTAAAGGCCAACTGGGTTTGCTTGTCCAAATTTGTCTCGCAGCCAGCACCCGCGCCAACCGCGGCGCATGCTACGTTATGCAACTTGCCGGCTCCCCAACTGCGCCGCCAGCTCGGCTTCTTCGACGCCACCATGATCGTCGCGGGCGGCATCGTCGGTTCGGGAATCTTCATCAATCCCTACGTCGTCGCGCAGCAAGTGCACACGCCCCTGCTGATCCTAGGCGTCTGGCTCATCGGCGGCGCCCTCGCCATGGCTGGCGCTTTCATCTGGGCGGAATTGGCCACCCGCATGCCCGATTCCGGCGGTCAGTATCTATACCTGCGGGAAGCCTACCATCCGGGCGTGGCCTTCATCTATGGATGGGTGCTGCTGCTGGTGACGCAGACCGGCGGAATGGCGGCAGTGGCGGTCACCTTCGCCAAATACTATCGCGAGATTACCGGCCTGCATACGGGCGATGGGCCCATCGCCGCCGCCGCCCTGCTGGGTCTGACCGCCATCAATTGCCTCGGCGTGCGCGCCGGCAGCAACGTGCAAAGCGCCATGATGCTGCTGAAGTCCGGCGCAATCGCCGCTCTGGTGGTGGTGGGGATCGCAATGGGCGGCGGCGTAGTGCATCCTTCGCCGCTGTTGGACCGGCCGCTTTCCTTCGGACTGTTGCGGGCCATCGGCGCGGCCATGATCCCGGTGGCGTTCGCTTACGGCGGCTGGCAGACTTCCACGTTCGTAGCGGGCGAAATGCGCGACCCGCGGCGGGATCTGTCTCGCGGTCTGGTTGCGGGCGTCATCGGCGTGATCGCGCTGTACCTGTCCGTCAACTACGTCTGCCTGCGCGTGCTGGGGCCGGCCGGTCTGGCGGCTTCGCACACGCCTGCATCCTCGGTGATGCGCGTGGCGTTGGGGGAGCGCGGCGCGGAATGGCTGGCCGTGGGCATCGCGGTTTCCACGCTGGGCTTCTTGAGCCAGGGCATTCTGACCGCGCCGCGCGTATATTGGGCGATGGCGCGTGACGGGTTGTTCTTCGAGAGCGTAGGCTGGCTTTCGCCGCGCACGGGAGCGCCGGTTGTGGCCATCGTGCTGCAAGGAGTATTCGCGACGGTGATCGCCGTCTCGGGCCGTTATGAGCAGATTTTGAACTACGTAATATCGGTGGACTTCATCTCGTTTGCGTTCACCGCCGCCGCGTTGTTTGTGTTCCGCCGCCGCGATACCGCAGGCCCGCCCCAGGGTGTCTATCGCGCCCCGGGACATCCTTATACCACGGCGGCGTTCGTGTTGGTTTGCGCGGGCATCGTGGCCAGCACCATCGCCGCGTATCCGGCCAACAGCGCCATAGGATTGCTGATTCTGCTGGCGGGCATTCCCGTATATTGGTACTGGAGCCGAAGCGCCATGAAACGCTGATCCAACGCGGAAGAAAGATCGGTCTTTTCTTATCTGCGTTGATCCGCGTTCGTCGGCGGCCGGTTATTTTCAGTGAGACACAGACATTCCGATTACATGCATTGGGCCAAGACCCAAAGCCGTGCGCGCTTCAACCTGGCCACCAGCGGCGTGGGACCGTTCCCGTTGGCTGAGCTGCCGCACCAGCCTGCGCTCGAGATCAACGGCGACAGCACTTATGGCTACGCTCCTTTGCAGCAAGCCATTGCCCGCAAATGCGGCGTCGATCCGGATTGCGTGGTGGCCGCGGCGGGCACGTCCATGGCGAATCACCTGGCCATGGCGGCACTCATCGATCCGGGCGATGAAGTGTTGATCGAGCATCCGGCGTATGAGCTGCTGGTTTCGGCGGCGCTATTTCTTGGGGCCCGCGTCAAACGGTTCACGCGCGCCGAAGAAAACGGCTACGCGCTCGATCCCACCGCGATTCGCGCCGTAATAACCAATAAGACGAAGCTGATCGTCGTGACGAATCTGCATAATCCTACGAGCGTGCTCGCGCCGGATGCGGCGTTGCGCGAAATCGGCGACCTGGCGCGTAGCGTGGGCGCGCACGTGCTGGTCGATGAAGTGTATCTGGATGGGGTGTACGAGAACACGCCGCGCACGGCATATCGTCTTGGACCGGAGTTCATCGTGACCAACAGCCTGACGAAGGTCTATGGGCTGAGCGGGCTGCGTTGCGGATGGATTCTGGCGCAGCCGGATCTGGCGCGGGCGATGTGGCGCCTCAACGATCTGTTCGGATCGATTCCCGCTCACCCGGCGGAGTTGCTGAGCGTGGCGGCACTCGAACAATTGGATTATATCCGCGAGCGGGCGCGCAAAGTGGTGGAAGCGGATCGGGTTGTGCTGGTCGATTTCCTGGCGCGGCAGAGTGCGGTATCCGCGCCACGCACCGCGTGGGGCACGACGGCCTTTTTGCGATTGCATAATGGCGACGTGGAGGCGCTGCTCGCGCGGCTGCGGACGGAATACGAGACCACCGCTGTGCCGGGCCGCTTTTTTGAAATGCCCGATCGCTTCCGCATTGGCATGGGCGTGAATACGGAGATGTTCCGCGAAGGCCTGCGCCGTCTCGATCTGGCGCTGGCCGGCTAACCGCATCGCCGCCCGTGCGTCCAATGGTGGTGCGCATCTTGCACCTGCGCCTGGTAATCCAGGAAGTCCGCGGGCGATACCGGATATTTTCCTTCATCCAGCGCCACCACCAGGCGACCCGGATCGCGATACGGTAATGGCTTCAGCAGGACCGAGTAGAACGCAAACCCCGGACTCTTGACCAGGCCTTCGAACATTTGGCGGCGGCGCAAGCCTGGGGCGGGTCGTTGGTCGGCCCCGATCAGTCTTTGCGGCGATCGCGCTGGCGCTGGGCGGCACGCGGGCGAATATCTTGCGCATGGTGATGGCGGCCAGCCTGAAGCCGGTATTGGGGCCACGAGTGAGTCGCAATTCCTGTCCTACTTCGCGGGCCAAAACGGCTCGGCGGTAGCAATGAATTCCACAGGCACCTCCGTGACGAAACCCTTCAGCCAGCGCGCGCAATCCTCCATGCCGGCTTGCTCGGAAGGAATGTGCCCGAGAATGATCAGGGCCTTGTGCCTGCCTTCCGCGGCGGCGTCCGCGCCGTATTCGATGGTTTCCCATTCCAGTCCTTCGCCCATCACCAGCACCTCGACATCGTCGCGCTGCAGCATGTGGCGTTCACCCGCGAACCCCGGGTAACCGGGGTTGAGCGCGAGCTTGGTTACGCGCATGGCCGGGTCGCCGACCACGCGCAGCGTGCGGATTCCCAAGCTCTGCTTGATGCTGCCGGCCAGGCTGTCGAGCGTCGTCTCGGGGATTACGAATAGGCGATTGTTACTCGCATTCTGAAACTTCTCCCAGCCCAGCGCGCGAATCATCCCGGTCTGTATACCATCGGGCGTGCGCGCATGCCAGTGGTCGTGAAAGCGCCAGACCACCAGACGATGCTCCGCGATGAACGCCTGCTTGGCAGCCAGCACGGCGTCGTTCTCTTTGGCAAGATCGGCGGTCTGGTCGAGGTGACCGTAGAAGGTGGGTTCATGCGTAATGATTAAGTTGTCTCCGGCGGCGGCAGCGCGCCGAAGCACATCGTAAGTGGCCATCATCGTGGTGGCAATACCGGTAACGGGCGTATCGGGATCGCCGGCCTTGAAAGTATCGACCGTCTGACTGCGCCATGGGACGCCAACGTTCTTCTGAATGCGCTCAATCGCTTGCCGGGCAGTGAGGCGGGTAGCTTGGGCGTCTTGGCCGAAGGAGCCGGTCTGCAGCAGCGCTCCAACAGCCAACGTGTTGAGTAGGGTCCTGATCACGAACTGATCGTATCAGAAGTCCAGCTCGACTTCGTCGATGTAGCACCAGCCCCAATTCTCGCCCGGCTCAAGCGAGCGCATGATGGGGTGAGTGGTCTTATGGAAGTGTTTCGTCGCATGCTTGTTCTTCGACGAATCGCAACAGCCCACATGGCCGCAGATGAGGCATAGCCGCAGGTGGACCCAGGTATCGCCCATCTTCAGGCATTCCTCGCAGCCGTGGGTGTGCGGCGTGACTTTGTGTATCTGGTTGATGTGAGTGCAGGTCGTAGCAGTCATGGTGTGGCTCCCGATGGCAGCGGCAGGCGAATTTGAAAACGAGTGTCTCCCGGAACGGATTGGACCGTAATCTCGCCGGAATGCTCTTGTACGATGCGGCGGACGGTCTCGAGACCCAGCCCGGTGCCTTGTCCGACACCCTTGGTGGTGAAGAACGGCTCGAAGATATGCGCCTGGACTTCCGGCGCAATTCCCGGTCCGTTGTCGGCTATTTCCACCAGCAGACGATCCAATTCACGCGCCGTGCGGATGCGCAGTTCGCCCTTGCCATCCATAGCGTCGATGGCGTTGTCGATCAGATTAGTCCAGACCTGGTTCAACTCGCTGCCGCGCACGCAAATCTTCGGCAACGTACGGTCGAAATCGAGCTTCACGTTAATGCCCTGCTTGAGGCGGTGCCGCAGCATGAGCAGCGTGCTTTCGAGGCCTTTGTGGATGTCCACTTCCTGGTCGGCGCCCTGGTCCAGATAAGTGTACTCTTTAATGGCACGCACCAGATCGGAGATGCGGCCGGTGGAGTTCTCGATTTGATCGAGCAGCGTGCCGATAGTGAGAAAAGCGGCGATGCGCCCCAGGAAATCCGGCCACGCCTCTCCGGGAAATTGGTTGTATACCCGGTCGAACCACGCGGTTTCGCAACCCGCATCCACCAGGGCGGGCGCCAGATCCCAGGCCCGCGCGACTCCGTGACGCAGCAGGCAAGCCGCAATGGCTTCCTCGCAATCGCTCCGTTCCAGCGAATCCATGGGCGCGGGCGTAGTCGAGCGTTGCGCCAGCTCGCGCTCCAATGCAGGCACGGCCGCGCGCTGTTCGGCCGTGAGCGGGTGCGCGCTCAGCCTGGCAGCGGCCTCGCGAAAGGTTTGAAACGCTTCGCGCAGGCTGGATACTGCCCGCCGCGCGGCCGCCGCCGGATTGTTCAGCTCATGTGCCAGGCCGGCCGAGATCTTGCCCAGCGCGGCCATCTTTTCCTGCTGGTCCTCCAGCCTGGTGAAGTCGCGGATGCGGTCTGAGAGCACTCCCACCAGGCGCGGACCTAACACCGGCATGCGCGCCAGCATCTCCGGAAAACGCTCGGCCGGAAAAGTGGCGATGTGCGCCGGCGTCACGGCGCGGACCGTCGACGGAAAATGCGTCATCCGCGAATAGGGCAGCATACCCGTAACAGCCGGGCCGCGGAAGATCCGCGTGATCGCCTCGTTGCCGTTTTCCACGCGCAGGCGTACCTCGCCATCCAGCAGGATCGTCATACGGTCGGCGGGGGTGCCTTCGCGGACGAAGATGTCGCCGGGCGCAAGGTCGATGCGGGTCATTTGCGACGCCAGCCAGTCCAAGTCGTCCGCCGGCAGATCGGCGAACACGGGAACAGTGCGCAGTTCTTCGGCGAGCGTCGCGGAGTGTACATCGGTCGGCAATGTTTGTGAGTTTACCATGATGGATTTCCTGTGATGCCTTAGTCGGTGATGCGGCGCGCCGCCTCGTCCCAGTAGACGGCCTTCTTGCGGAAGTACGACTCGTTAGCCATGTGGCAGGCAATGGCGGCGTGGTTGCCGAAGACCGCGTCTTCGGCCACCGGCTTGCGGCTCTTGACCGCCTGGAAAAAGTTCCATAGATGCGGACGCACGTCGTCCCAATCGTTACCCTTGTAGACCGTGTCGTCCGACAACGGCTCGCGCCCGGGCGCGACCGCATGTTCGGCTTGCCACTGTTTGACATACTCCTCGCGCATCTTCCCCGGAAAGCCGCTGGAGTAATAGCTGGGCGCGGTATCCAGTCCGGTTTGCGGCGAGTGCCGCAGTTCGCCACCGTTGGCGTCCAAGATGCCCTTTGGCCCCATGAAGCGCGCCAGTTCGGGTGTCTCGGTGCCCAGGCCCAGCCGCACATAAACGGGAGTGCCATGATAGTCGAATAACACCGTGTGCAGGTCGGGCATGTTACGGCCGTCCTTCCAACGGAAGATGCCGCCCAACGCCGACGCCGAGCGGGGCGCTTCGTTCCAACCCAGCGTGAACAGCATGCCGCTGATCAGGTGGACCATCAGGTCGCCGCCCACGCCCGTGCCGTACTCCCTCCAACAGCGCCAGCGCGCGAAGCGGTATTTGTCGAAGGGAATCTTAGGCGCGTCGTTCAGCCAGGTATCCCAATCGACGTTTGCGGGAGAGAGATCCAGCGGCGGCGGATATTCCCAAGCCCCCGTAGGATCGTTGCGTCCCAAGGTCAACTCGACCATCTCGACCACACCGATAGCGCCGGCATGATACAGTTCGCGGGCTTTCGCGCACAGCACGGAGCTGACGCGCTGCGATCCGATCTGCACGATGCGGCTGTTCCTTTGGGCCGCCTCCACCATCTCGAAGCCCTGCGCGGCGGCGTGCGACATCGGCTTTTCGCAGTAAATATCCTTGCCGGCGTTGCAGGCGTCGACGACCACGCGCATGTGCCAATGGTCGGGCACCGCCGCCACGATGCAGTCGATATCCTTGCGGTCGAGCAATTCCTGATAGTGGCGGGTAGATGGAAGGTTGGGGTTTCCGGTGATTTCCTTGGCCAGCGTGTGGCGGCCATCGTAAAGGTCCGCAGCCGCCACGCACTCCACGCCGGGCAGAGTGATCGCGGCGCCGAGCAGGCCGGAGCCTTGCATGCCGATGCCGATCATGCCGAATCGGATGCGATCGCCGGCGGCCATCGCTTGCGGCGCCAGCAGAACTGTTCGGGCGGCGAGGAGGCTCCCGCTGCCGCGCAGGAATGTACGACGGGAAAGAGATATATTCATAGCTATGCTTACAGAATATCGCGCCTGTGCACTGGCTGCTATCCTGATTCTGAGCGCCATGCCCAATTTGTCCGCCGCGGATCTGCCGACCAGGAAGACACTGAACCTCTCGGCCATCAAAACCATGGTGGCTGCCGCCGAGGCGGAAGCCCAGAAGCGCAACGTGCAGGTGACCATCTGCATCGTGGACGAAAGCGGCAACCTGCTTTTCCTGCAGAAGGGCGACGGCGCGGGATTGAACACCATTCAATTCGCCCAGAAGAAGGCGCGGCATTCGGCGTTTTACAAGCAACCGTCCAAAGCTGCGGCCGACCAACTGAAGAACGGCGATCTGCAGGTGCTGGCGTTCCCGGACGCTTTTCCCAACCAGGGCGGGCTGCCCATCCAGGTCGACGGTCAGACTATCGGAGGCATCGGCGTAAGCGGTGCGCCCTCCGAAGTGGACGAAGCCATCGGACATGTCGCGCTCGACGCGCTGGCGAAGTAGGACAGGCCTCCCGGCCTCCATCTTGAAAGCCGCTAAGTCGTGAAACCGAACATCCGGTCCCAAAATCGGACACCCGCGCGCGCCCAAACCGTGCTGTCCCTCCAACAAACTGTGGAACCGCAATTGCCCATGCCCCAACTACACAATGAACTCATTTCGACATGCCGTAGCCCTAGTGTGGATTGCTTCGAGTTCGCTCACTCTCGCGCAATCGTCCGAAGTTTCCATTCAAACACCCAAGCCGCCGCCAGTGATTGGCCACGTGTTGGCTCCATTTCACCTGGAGAGGCGCCAGGTAGTGCCAGCCCGGTTGAGCAACTCGCCGCGGCTGGAATCGTTAGTTCGGGCGGGCAATCTTTATTTGTCCGTCCAGGACGTGATCGCGCTGGTGTTAGAGAATAACCTGGACATCGCCGTGCAACGGTACAGTCCTTTTCTGGCGCGCGAGATGTTGCGCCGGACCGAGGGCGGCGGCCTTCTCCGGTCGGTGGATACGCCGATAGCCGCGGGGCCCACCAGCGTCAGCACGGCCGGAATCAGCGTCAATGCCAACGGGCTGGCGGGAGGCGCCAGTTTGAGTTCGGGCGGCGGTATTGTAACTCAGATCGGTCCTGTGCCCCCCAATCTAGACCCACAATTCTATGTCGGCGAGTTTGTAGGGCACAATACCGTGCCCGAAACGAATTTGGTGCTGGACCAGACATCCGCTCTTACCACCGACTATCACCAACTCGTTCTTCAGTACTCCCAACAGTTCATAACGGGCACTTCCGCACAACTTACCTTTTACGATAACCACAGTTTGCAGAACACTCCGGTAAACCTATTCAACCCGTATATCACCAGTTTCCTCGATCTGCAGATCAACCAGCCTCTTCTGCAAGGATTCCAGGTCGCCGTCAATAATCGGGACATCCGCATCGCTAAGAACAACATGAAAATCAGTAACCTGCAACTGAAGCTGCAGGTAGCCACCACCGTCTCCGCGGCGTTGAATCTTTATTGGGACCTGGTTAGTTTCGTGGACTCCGTGCGCATCAAGGAAGAAGCCCTGGCCACGTCGCAAAAGCTCTATGACGACGATCAAAAGATGGTCAAGATCGGATCGCTCCCGGCGGTGGAGGTGACTCGCGCCGCCGCTCAGGTGTCCATCGGCAAAGAGGATCTGCTGTTCGCGCAGACCAACGTGCAGCAACAGGAGATCGTCCTGAAAAATGCGCTGAACCGCAATGCCATGGCCAGCGCCTGGCTGGACGAGGTACATATCGTGCCGCTGGATCCGATCGAGGTTCCCAAGACGGACGACCTAAAGCCGTTGCCGGAACTGCTCCCGGAAGCCATGAGCAACCGCGTCGAAATCGAACAAGGTCAGGTGAACATCGACAGCCAGAAGATAGCGATCAGGGGATCCCGGAATGGACTGCTGCCCAGTTTGCAGGCCTTTGTCGAGCTTACCAACAATGGCTTGAGCGGCCCGGTCAATTCCATGTACAATAATTGTTGCGGCACTCCGGACCCATACTTTATCGGCGGAACAGGCACTGCTTTGGGGCAGGTATTTCGCCGCGATTTCCCGAATTACTCCGCCGGACTTACACTGAACATCCCGTTCCGAAACCGCCAGGCGCAGGCCGACTATGTGACCGACCAACTGCAACTCCGGCAAGCCGAACTCAGACTGCAGCGCGCCGCCAACCAGGTTACCGTGGATGTGAAGACTGCGATGATCGGGGTGCAGCAGGCCCGCGCCCGCTATGAAACGGCCGTGGACACCCGCAAGCTGGCGGAACAGAGCCTCAAGGACGAAGAGAACCGGTTTCAGCACGGCGTCTCCAGCGTCACCCTGGTGATTCAGGCGCAAAGGGACCTGGCTAGCGATGAAGATGCCGAAGTGCAGGCCATGGCGAACTATACGCACGCCAAGATAGCGTTCGACATGGCCATGGGGCGGACTCTCGGCGTGAACCATATCTCCATGCAGGAGGCCGTCGGCGGGCGCGTCGCGCGCGAGTCGGTCATACCCGAGTCACTGCCGGACGAGAAAAAGCCGGGGGCTCCCAAATGAGATTCCGGATCTTGCGGCAAAATCTGATCGCTTGTGTCTGCATCGCGGCTGTATGTTCCGCGCAAGACTCCCCATACGCGATCGAAAAAGCGCATCTGCCGATTGGCATCCGGTCTTATGCGGCTCCGCAGGTGCCGGTCAGCCGGCTAAGCAACTCGAAGCGGCTGCACGATCTGCTGCGTGCAGGCACGCTATACCTGACGGTGCAGGATGCGTTGGCGCTGGCGATCGAAAACAATCTTAACCTGGAAGTCGACCGTTACGGACCGTTGCTGGCGCAGTCCGCGCTGGAACGGCAAAAGGCAGGCGGCCCACTGCGCGGAGTCCCCAGCGCCGCCGCGCAGGTAGCGAGTGTCGACAGCGGACTGGGCGTGAACGGCAGCATACAAGCCGCCGGCCTGTCCAGTGGCGGAGGCGGCTCCAGCGGGAGCAGTACGGGCGGAGCTACGATACAACAGGTCGGCGTGGTGACGCCGAATCTGGATCCCGTTCTGCAAAACAGCACAACCTTCGAGCACTTGAGCCAGCCGCAGTTATTCGCGGTGGTCAGCGGCACGCAGGCCCTGATCCAGAGCATACGTACTTACAGCACATTCATCCAAGAAGGCTTCCTGTCGGGCGGCTATGTACGACTCACGGACTATGAACAATTTCTGAACGAAAACGCTCCCACCGACGCGCTTGAGCCGCAACGGGGGCCTTATATGAGTGTCGCTATCCGGCACAATCTCTTGCAGGGTTTTGGCGTCAAACTCAACGACCGCTTCATCCGCATCGCGCAGGTGAATGTGGTGGCATCGCGGGAAGATTTTCGCTCGCAACTGCTTAATCTGACTGCCACGGTGTTGGACCTTTATTGGGACTTAGTAAGCGCAAACGACGAGTTGAAGATTCGGCAAAGCGCTTTCGAGACGACCCAAACATTTCTCGACGATACGCGGAAAGAGATCGCGGCCGGGTCGTTGCCGCGCGTCGAACTGCCGCGCGCTGAAGCCGAGGCGGCCAGCCGTTTGCACGATTTGGTGGTTGCGCGGTACGGCGTGCGTCAACGGGAAGGCATGCTGAAGGACGCCATCACGCGCTCCATGGGTCCGGATATAGAGGCGGCCGGCATCGTCACCCTGGACCGTTTCGAAGTTCCGGAGACCGAGGACCTGCCCCCGTTGCGCCAGTTGGTTTCGACGGCCATGGAGAAGCGGCCCGACGTGGCGGTCGCGAAGTTCCGGGAACAGACCCAGGAGATGTCCCTGCCTGGAACGGAGAATCCTCTATTGCCGAATCTGACCCTGCAGGCGCAAACCTACGACCGAGGCGCGTCGGGCACGGCTCAGTACCAGGCGAACCCATACTTCGTGGGAGCCTATGGCACCGCGCTGAAACAGATATTTCAGCGCGATTTTCCCAACGAAGCCGCATCGCTGGGCCTTTCGATTCCCCTGCGAAACCGCCAGTCGCAAGCCGACTACGGCATCGATCAGTTGCAATACCGCCAATTGCAGGTGAGCACCCAGAGAGACACGAACCAGATCGTAGTGGATGTGTCCAATCAGCTCAGCGCCCTGCGGCAGTCCCGCGCCAAATACGCGGCGGCGAAACAAACCCGGATCTTGCAAGAGGAGTTGCTCGCCAGCGAACGTAAGAAATTCTCTTACGGCATCTCGACGTTCAACGACATTATTATCGACGAACGGGTGCTGGTCACCGCCCAAATATCGGAGTTGAACGCAGCGGCGACGTATGCCCGCGCGCGCGTGTCTTTCGACCAGGTGCTTGGCGAGACACTGGAAAAGAACAATGTCTCGCTGGATGACGCACTCACCGGACAGGTCCATCGTTGAGTGGCCATCTTAAGGAAGCCCCGCCAACAATCTGCCCGGAATCGTTTATATCGTTGGCGTAGACCAGGCTCAGTGGACCTGCCGCGACGAGCGTGTTGAGGTCCGTCATGTCGCCATCCTGCCACAAGAACGCCCGGCTGCTGCCGCTCGCATTGATCGATTGACCAGCCACTTGCCCTGTTCGCTAATGCCCCATGCAATGCTGAACGAGTCTCCCGGAAGCGTGCCCATATCAATGATACCGGCTATCATATCAACCAAACTAATCGGCGGCTGATTACTTCGGGGGCGCCGGCCGATGGACTGGAGTCCCGCCCCACAACCTCGACTAATTCACCGCCATCGTGACCGTGTTGAGCCCCGTCGCGCCTCCCACGCTGATAGTCACCGGCACGGCCGCACCCGGAGTAACTCCCGCCGGCACCTGCGCGTCGATCTGCATCACGCCCGCAACGAATCCTGGCGCCGCGCCCTGATAATCGACCGCCGCCGGCGCTCCCCCGATGGTCACCGAGATGGACGCCGCGGACAAAGGCAGATTTGCCGCGGAGACGATCGTGCCATCCGCCACGGCGGGATTAAGGAGGCCGGAGCCGGTGGCATACATGGCGATCCACGATCCGCGGGCCGCGGGATTGGCCGGCCCGTTCACGGAAAAATCGCCGTTCAAGATCGCGCCCTGCCCGTTTGCTCCGATCACAAAGACGGCTGGCGCGGCAGCCGACACCGGCAGCGTGACGCTGAACGTCGCCCCGCCCGGTTCGGAAACCTGCATCAACGTCGTGGACTTGCCCGCCACCGCGAACGGCACAACCGCGTTGATCTGGCCGGTCGCGGCGTACAACAGGGGCGCCAAAACGCCGTCAAAGCCGACCGTAAGCCCCCTGAGGGAAGTCGCCACCCTGGACGATTCCAGCACCGCTCCCAATGGAACGGCCGGGCCGATGCTGTTGCCAAAAATCGTGATCAGCTCGCCCGGCGCAATCGCCGAACTGGTGAAACTGGCCGAATTTGCCACTGCCGTCACTCCGGGAGCGGGCAGGAGACCGTAGACCGTCACTTGGTTCGAAGCGGTCGGCACGTATACCTTGCCGTTCGCCACCGTCGGGTTGGCGAATTTCGTGAAGCCGCCCAGCGTATCGCGGGCGCCCTGCATATCGCTGTTCCACAGTTCCTTGCCCACGTTCATCGCGTCGAAAGCGTGCAGCGCGCCGGCTGCCGGTAACGGTGAGGCCGCAGCGCTGGTAGCCCAGAAAATACCGCTCTCCGGCACGAAAGCGTTGGAGGATACGGTCATGCCACTGAATGGCAACGCATTCGCGGCGGAACTATTGGTCGCCAGCGGGGTGGGATTAAATGCGCCGTCCTGCATCTGAAATTCGCGAAGCGCATCATGGAATCCCCAGGTATATAAAACCGGGCCAGCAGGGAGGTTCCATAGAGCGGCGTTGAAGATCGCGAATTTGTCGCTGGGAACCGCTTGAAACATCTGTAGCGCATCGCTGTCCAGAGCTTGGTGGCCCAAGTTCGTCCGGTCGAGCAGCGCCACCACGCCAGCCTTGCCGGCGGCGATCAGAAAATTGGTCCCCGGCACAAGAATCGGGCCGTCGGAGCCGAAGTCCGAATCTTCGTCGGTCCAGGTGGCGTACTCCGACGGAGTGAAGAAATCCGCCACGCCCAGCGTGGGTGTCAAGCGCAACACCGTCTCGCCCCAAGACATGACGCCGTCATAATTGCCATTTCCGGTCGAGCAATAAACGCTTCCATCCGCATCCGCGGCCAAACCCCGGCCGCCTTGCCAAATTGCGGAGCCGGCCGCCGACGGGGTCGTATTGAAAACACCGGTTTGCTGCCGCAGGTCCGCGGCGTTGTAGGCGACGATCCAGCCGTGCCATGGAGGGTAATCGCCATGCGACCCGAAGCCGGCGTAAACCGAGCCGTTGGCGAGCAGCAATCCGGGCCTTTGAATGTGGCCCGCTGCCAACAGTGGAAGCTCGCCATTGACCGCATCCCCAGTGCCGCCCCACCCGCTCCCGGTGACGGTCGCCTGGATCTGAACCGGACCGTTCAGTTTTTCGGCGCCGGTGGTAAGGTCCAGCGCATGCAGGAAGAAGGCGTCGCTGCCGCCTGCCAGCGTCTCATTGACGACATAAAAAGTGTTGCCGGTCCGATCGATTGCAGGTGTGCTGAGAATTCCGATCTCGTTCAGGATGTCGGTGTACGGCGCCGCACCAGTTATGTCGAAGGAGGCCGGATTGACCGAACTTCCCAGATTCACTTGCCAGAGGGGCGCGGCCCCACTGGCGGCATCCGCGTCGAAAGCGTACACACTGTTATGCATGGTGGCCACGTAGAGCACGTTCAGCGCGCCTTTTCCAGGCATGTTCAGAGCGTGCACGTAGAGCGGCTGCGCGTAAACCTGGCCATCCACCGGATAGGCGGCGACCTTACCGAACTGCGTGGGATTCACGTTGTTGGTATTCAGAATCCCTTCGTTCAGGTTGGCGTTGGTCCTGTTGTTGTCATAATTCGCCGTGAGCACATCCAACTGTGCCCGGACTGCGCCGGTAGAGCCTGCAAAGAGGGCCAAGAGTAAGATTCGTCTGTGCATGAGTGTGTCAAATATGTTAACGGTGATGTGCGGACCGATTAGGTTACACCATTGGCGAAACGAGGAATTCACCCGATCCGGATTTCGGTATACTTTCCATGTGGGACCGGGCCGCATCGCCGCTTTCCGGGCCTGTCGTGGCGGCGGCCCCACCGGAGGCGCGATGATCACTCGAAGGGGTTTTGCCGCGCGCATCGGCGCGGCGATCGCTGTTGGAAAGATGCTGCCCGAGATGGCTTACGCGCAGCGCGCCATGGTCGAAGGCAATTTGCCTAAGGACATGGTGTGGCTGAACGCCAATGAGAATCCCCTGGGGCCGCCGAAGTCCTCACTGGCCGCCATGGCGGAGGTGCTGCCGGCATCGGGCCGGTACCACTACCAGGAAGTCCGCGACTTTTACGCGGCCTTGGCGCGCAGCGAGGACCTGCAGCCGGAAAATGTGCTGGTGGGTTCCGGATCGAGCGAAATGCTGCATGCCGCGGTGGAGGCGTTCACTGCGCCCGGCCGGCCCTTGATCGTCATGCACCCAACCTACGAAGGACCGCCGGAAGTGGCGCGCGCCATGCAGCGGCAAGTCGTCCAGGTGCCGCTCCGGCCCGACTATTCGGCCGATGTGCGCAAACTGGCGGAGGCCGCGGACAAGGCGCATGGCGGGTTGATCTACATGTGCAACCCGAACAACCCGACGGCTTCGATCACGCCTAAGGCGGAGGTTTCGTGGTTGGCCGAAAACCTGCCGCCGGATACCATTTTGCTGATTGACGAGGCCTATATTCATTTCGGCGAATCGGCCGACCTGGAGACCGCGCTGCCCTTCGTACGGCAAGGCAGGAACGTGGTGGTGGCGCGCACGTTCTCGAAAATCTACGGCATGGCGGGCGTGCGCGCGGGCTTCGTGTGCGGCGCGCCGGGTCTGATCGACCGCATGCGGCCGTTCCGCAACAACGTGATCTCCATCATCGCCATGCGCGCCGTGCTGGCCGCGCTCTCGGAATCGCGCACGCTGATTCCGGAGCGCCGCGCCATCAATGCGGGTGTGCGCCGCGAAATGTGCGCCTGGCTGCGGGAACGCAAACTGACTTATATCGATACGCAGGCGAACTTCATGATGATCGACGCGGGCCGCAACGCGCGTGAGTTCATCGCCAAGATGCCGCCCCTGGGCGTCGCGGTGGGGCGGCCCTTCCCGCCGCTCGATAACATGCTGCGCGTGACGATCGGCACCGGCCCGGAGATGCAGAAGTTCCGGGATGTGTTCTGGCGCGTCTATCGGGGGTAGCGTGTACAGTATCGTGCAAGGGGTAAAATGATGCGAGTCTGTACAATCGCTTCGGTCTTCGCAGTAGGGTTGGCGGTCGCAAGCGCAATGAAGGCGCAAGATTCACAAGCGATATTGTTATTGGTCGGCGCGAATACCGATATATATCGCGCCAGTGGATATAACGATGGCAGCAAGCTTCGAACTGAGCCACCGCTCGTGCGTTTAAGGGCGTGGGTTTTACGTCGGGATTTGAGGATAGACCTTGCGCAACGCGGCTTTGCTCCGAGTCAACGGGGCAGCGGGGCACGTTGGCATGCCGGATCCAAACTCTTCCGCCAAGATTTTTTGATAAAGATGAAACGCTCGGCCCCTTCAAATTCACTACTATTAATCGGCTCGTTAATGCACCCGCCTATTTGGAAGATTTCGCGCACCAATCGAGAAAGTCCTTGTATTATTCCCCCGGTCGTGATAAGTTCTTTCAAAGCGCTGAGCAGTTTCTAGCTACAGTAAGCGAAATTCTGGCGTGCGCCTGCGAAAGGGGCACAGTAACCAATAGGTCGCTTTCGCCGAAATAGGAGATGTATGCGATGAGTGCCTTCCGCCGTTTGATCTGCGCTCTGTTGCTTTGCTGCATTATGCTCCCGGCGCAACGCCGTGTCGATCCCCGAAATATCTACCACCGCGTTATAGGCGTCCTGCCGCTGATCGGTTCCGGCACCGCTGCCGATCCGATTCGCCCCAAATACGCCCCGGCTGGAAGCCTGGCCGCTGTCCCTGGCACGGGGATCGTCGCCTTCGCGTTCGAGCTAAGTGACGATGGCAAATACGCAATCGCGGAGCTCGTGGCGGTGGATCGCACCGTGCTGCTTCCGATCCTCGCCGATCGTTCGGCCGGCGTTCTGGTGTTCGAAAAAGGCAGGGTCTCGGGTAGCCAGATCGAAGCGGCTGTCAGGCAATTCCGAAAGGACTTCTCGATGCAGAAGTTTGGGGTGGCCATCCAATGATCCATGCCCGCTTTTGCATCCTGTACCTG
>DATNMW010000152.1:0-26722 GCA_035602155.1 Bryobacteraceae bacterium
GCAAAATCCCGCGATCGTCGTCGTACGCAAGTGCCCGCAGGGCGGTTGATTCCACCCTCATTTCGTCCATGAGTGACCTCCAGGAGAGGCTGCGCTCTAGAACAGAATACCATAGAAATGTTTATTAAGTGAAGAGTATTGAGCTTAGGGCCAGTTTATCGCCGCCGATCATTCCCGGCGATCGTTGTGATCGCCAGGCGTTTCGCTCGCCAAGCGCTGTTCCGCGGCTGCTTCGGTGTGACGATCCGTCAAGGTGTAGACCGCCGCCAGGCCCTGGTGCGGCTCCGGATCGCCGGGCCGCAGTTTCGCCGCTTCCGCGAAGTATCGCTGCGCATCGGGATACTGGCGGTCGGCGAGCCTTTTCCGCGCCAGGACGAGCGAGGTACGGTAGAGCAAATCCGCGGCTGCGGCATCCTGCAAATTGAGTTCGTGTGCGCGGCTAAGAGCCTGGTAAGCAGGCAGAACTTCATCCAGCTTCGCCAGCACCGCGCCATAAAGGAAGTTTACTTGGAAGATGTCCGGCCACCGCTCGACGGCTTTGGCGATGGGTACGCGTGCCTCCTGAAAGCGGCCCATTCGATAGTAGGTGAAAGCCAGGTTGTACTGCATTTGCGGCCTTTCCGGGGCGAGGTCGGCGGCCCGGCGCAGCGGCGCCAGAGCGGATTCCAGGTCGCCGTGCTGGCCGTAGATGGTTCCCAGCGCGGTCAGCCGCTCGGCGTCGTCCGGATCGTACAGCCGCTGGCAATATGCGCGGGCTTCGGCGTGCGGACCACTGTCCAACTTTTGCGCGCATGCGGTGCGCAGTTCGCTCTCGTCGGTGTCGCGCCGGCGCAGTTCCGCCGATTCCGCGAAGGCTTTCTTGGCTTCGCCGTCGCGGCCTTGGCTCCGATACACCATGGCCAGTTGATACTGCGCCAGGCTATCCCGCAGGTTGATTTGAGCGGCTTGCCGCAACCACTTCTCGGCTGCCGCCAGGTCGCCCTGTTTGAAGCACGCCAGGCCCAGGTAGTAGGCCGTGTCCGCAAAAGGAGGCTTGGCGATGGCATTACTCAGGTTGCGGACGGCGCCCGCGAAGTCCTGGTCCAGCAAGTCTAGACGCCCCAGGTAGTACGAGACGTTGGGATGCTCACCCACCTCACGCCGCACGGCTTCGAACTCCCGGCGGGATTCGCCGGATTGCTTCAGCTCGAACAGCGCAACGCCCAGCGGGAATTGCGCGCGCATCACCAGCGCGGGGTCGAGCCGCAGTGCCGCGCGGAATTCAGCGACGGCTGCTTCGTAGCGCTCCTGCCTGAGTGCGTCGTAGCCCGTGCCCAGGTGCCCTTCCGCCGTGTCCTGTGTTTGAGGTGCAGCGCCTGGCGCCAACGCCAGCATGGCAACCGAGAAGGCCAAAGCCACGGCGCCGCTCGGGGGATGAGGCGGCGGATGCCGGCTTGGAATGCAGTTTCTCCAAAACATATGCATTCTGACTCTTACCCGGGCGCGCGTAGCCGCCGTCATGATTTCGCGAATTCCATCAAGCCGATTTTACAAGACTGTGCCTGCGGAATGCGGACTACGACCATGCGTGTGTATTGCTCAGAATTTGGCAGGTTGGATGCCTGCTCCACCCAAACTGCTGCGCAGCGCCTGATTTCCCAAGTGCCCCGCGCGCGCGGCCGCGACTCCCACCGCCGCGGACGCATTCGGCGTGTTTCGCGATCGAATGCAATCGAGGAAGTTTTGCACGTGCTCGATCGCGCCATCGTGTTCGGATTCGACTTCCTGCGCCACATCCTTCAGATCGGGAAGCTCAGTGTATCTGGGCTGTTCGGGATACACGGCGAAACCGCCGCGATGCAGCCGCATCATGGCTTTGGTGCCGTGGAAGATCAAGCCGCCGCCTTCCAGGTAACCCATTAGGCTGCAATCGAAATTCACCAGGAAGTTGCCGGGATAGTGAAACGCGGCGTTGACCGTATCGGGCCACTGCCATTCCGGAATCAGGTATTTGCCGCCCATGGCCTGCGCATCGATAGGGGTGTCGCTCGACATGCACCAGTGCGCCACGTCCACCCAATGCAGAAACAGATCGGTAAGCGAGCCGCCGCCGAAATCCCAGAACCAGCGCCAGTTGCGGTAACGCTCGGGATCGAACGGCTGATCGGGCGCGGAGCCCAGGAACATCTTCCAATCGAGTTTTGAGGCATTGATGGGCGCGCGCGTATCGCGTCCTTGCAGGTAATTCTGATACCAGTAGGTGCGGATGATCGTAACCTGGCCCAGGCCGCCGCCCGCCACGATCTCGCGCGCCCGCTGGAAGTGCGGCCAGCTTCGCTGCTGCATGCCGGTCTGCACGACGCGCTTCGATTCGGCGATCGCCTTCAGCAGGGGCTCGCCTTCCTCGATGCGGTGCGTGACCGGCTTCTCGACATACACGTCCTTGCCCGCGCGCACCGCGTCGATGGCCATGGGCACGTGCCAGTGATCCGGCGCGCCGATCACCACCGCGTCCACATCGGGCTGTTCCAACAGCCTGCGGTAGTCGGAGAATTCGCGCGCATCCGGCGCCACCTTCGCGCGCGCCTGCCGGAGGTGCGGTTCGTAAACGTCGCAGAGGGACACGATCCGGCTGCCGCCGCCCTCGTTGAGAAGGCTCAGCAGATATTGGCAGCGCCCGCCCGTGCCAATGCCGCCTACGCGAATGCGGTCGTTCGCCCCCAGGATGCGGCTGTATGACGCGGCGGTGGCGAGAGCCGCGGACTTGACGAATTGACGCCGGTCTGTCATGTGAGTTGCTCCTTTCAGGGTAGAGCGCCCATTCGCAGATTCCACGAGTCGATTCGGCTCACGCGAGGAATATTCAGGCCGGTCCAAGGATCCCCCTGCCAAACGTTCATCGATTTCGTCGGGCGCGTTCGCGCTTAGGACCAGAAGCACGTCCGGCGTGCCCTCCAGCGGCCCTCCGAGCAAGACGATGCTTTCCTTCACGAGCGCGTTCATGAAGCGTCTATGGCCCTCCCAATCACCGCGAACAGGTTCATTCCAGGCTCCTATGCTTGCATGCCTTCCAGCTTCCAGGGCGCGCGATACGGGCGCACCAACATCCGGTTGGCCGCCTCGGTGGCGGTGTCGTTGCCGATGAAGCGCTCGGCCTTACCGTCCCACTGCAGCTTGCTTTCCAGGCGCAGCGCGATGTTGCCGAGGTGGCACGCGGTAGTCGTGCGGTGTCCGATTTCGATATCCGCCAGCGGCACTTCGCGCGACTTCACGCACTTGAGGAAATTCTGCACGTGCGGCACATGCTGCACCGAAGTGGTGCCGCGGCCGGCCACGCCCTCCAACTCGTAATACATGCTGACGCCGGTGAGATCGTCGAAGGCCGCGCGCGACGAGATGCCTCCCGGCTCGGTGTGGCTCTTCATCTGCGGCGTGATTTCGTAGCCGGCGCGGTCCACGAACAGCGTGCCGCGCGTGCCGTGAAACTGGATGCCGTAACTGCCGAAAGGCTTGTGGCCGGCGTCGCCATTGTGGCCGTAGGAATTGTGCAGCAGGCAAGTGTAATGCAGCAGGAAGCCGGGATACTCCCAAGTGACTTCCTGAGTATCGGGCGTGTCGCGCCGGTCGTGCACATAGATTTTGCCGCCCGACGAGGCGACCGCTTGCGGCGTATCCACGCCCATGGCCATGTGGACGATGTCCACAAGGTGCACGCCCCAATCCGTGATGCGTCCGCCGCCATACGCGAAGAACGATCGCCAGTTGCCTAGGAAGCGGGCCGGATTAAACGGAACCTTGGGCGCGGGCCCCAGCCAGAAATCGTAATCGAGGCCGGCGGGCGGGTCGGCATCCGGCGGCGTGCCGAGTCCTTCGGGCGAACTCGTCTCGTGGATCCAGGTCTGCACGTAGTGGATTTCGCCGATCCCGCCTGAGCGCACGATTTGCGCGGCGCGCTGGAAGTGCGAGCCGGAGCGCTGCTGCAAGCCCACCTGCACGATGCGCTGATTGCGGCGGGCGGCCTCCACCATGAGGCGCCCTTCACGCACCACATTGGAGACGGGCTTTTCCACATACACGTCCTTGCCCGCATGGCAGGCCTCCACGGTGATGAGCGGGTGCCAATGATCGGGCGTGGCGACGACCACTGCGTCCACCGCGCGGTCGTCCAGCAGCTTGCGGAAATCCGAGTAGGTGCGCGCCTTGCCGTCGGTGAGCTGGTGAGCCTCCTGCAGGTTCGGCTGGTAGACATCGCAGACGGCTACGATCGCGGCTTCGGGCTGCTTCTGGAAATCCGCCAGGTCCATGCGGCCCATGCCGCCGCAGCCGATCACGCCCACGCCAATGCGGTCGTTGGCCGAAGCGCGGGCTTGTGGTGAGAGCGCGCCGGCGGCCAGAGCCGCGCTCTTGAAGAGGTCTCGTCGATTCATGGATGCGCACCTCCGATCGCGATTCTATTTTACCGCCGAGCTTGGCGGGCTTTGGTGGAAGGCCGGGTTGTGCTGTGCCGGGTGTGCCGTCTAGCATTTCCAATGCGCGCGCAGAATACCATCCTGTCCGCCTGGCCCCGCGGGCATGGGGCGAGGTTCGCCCGCCTTGCCACGCGAAACCGCCTGCCATACGGAAAGGCGGCTGCAGGTAGGATTGCCAGCCCTCCAGCATGGTATATTCGCGTGCAATGTTTCGATTTGCCCTAATATTCTGCGCGGCGGCGGCGGCTCAGACCGCCAAACCGCCGCTGACTTTGGATGAGTTTTTCAATGCCGTGGATATCCGCAACGTACGCGTATCGCCGGATGGGCATGCCGTGGCGATTGAGACGGTGCGGGCGGATTGGGAAGCCGATCGCTACCGGAACGATTTGTGGCTGTATCGCGACGATGCGCGCGGGTCGCTGGTGCAGCTCACGCGCTCGGGGCACGACCACGATGCGGAGTGGTCGCCGGATGGAAGCTGGATCGCGTTTCTGTCCGACCGGGAGAGCGGCAAGACCGGCGAATCCGAGAACAGCGAGAAGCCCGACCAGGTCTGGGCGATCGCGTCAGGCGGAGGCGATGCTTTCGCGGTGACGCACGGCGAGGAGAAGGTCCACGCGTTTGCATGGTCGGCCGATTCGCGGCAAGTCTATTACGCCACCCGCACGCCTTGGGACCAAGAGAAGCAGGAGGCCTATAAGAAGGATTGGAAAGACGTGGTGGAGTTCCGCGAATCGGAGCGCGGCGACGCCATCGAGCGGGTGGAAATCTCGACGGGCGCGGTGAAGCGGATTGCCGCGACGCCCTGGCGCGTGAAACAAATGGAAGCTTCGTCGCATGGGACGACTCTCGCGTTTCTGACGGATTCCATCTCCGAACGGCAGGAGGACATGGAGGCATATGGCATCTACCTTGTGGATGCGCAGGGCGGCCAGCCGCGCACACTGGTACAGCGCCCGGCAGTGCTGGACAGCATGCATTGGACGCCGGACTGCCGGCACATCTTCTTCTCGTTTCTGAACGGGGCAGTGGAGGGAAGTTATCAGGATGCGCAGCCGCGTGTGTATTGGGTGGATGCGGTATCCTCCGGCGCGCGATTGACGCGGTGGTCGAAGTTTCCGGGAGCGGTCACCGGGTACACGGTGACGCAGGAGGGCGGCCTGCTGGTTACCGGACGCATGGGCACCGAGGTGCAAGTGTATCGCGAGGACCCGCATGTGTTCGTGAAGCAGCCGGGACGGCCGGGCACTTACGAGCGGATCTCAGCCGCGGCGCACGCCACGAAGGTGGCATTTGTACACTCGACGCTGACCGAGCCGCCGGAGGTTTATTTTGGCGAAGGCGTGGCGGATGCGCACCCGATCACAGCGTTCAACCGCCTGTTCGCGGAGCGCGCTTTGCCGGAGGGGCAGCCTTACCACTGGACCGCGGACGATGGCGTGACGGTGGAGGGCATGCTGATTTATCCGCCCGGCAAGCTGGGAGAGAAGAATCTGCGGACGCTCACGCTGATCCACGGCGGACCGGAGGATGCCGACGGCAACCACTTCGAGGCCGATTGGTATCAGTGGAGTTCGCTGGCGGCGACGCAAGGATGGCTGGTGTTCGAACCCAACTATCGCGGCTCGGTGGGCTATGGCGACCAGTTCGCGCTGGGAATTATACCGAACATTGTTTCGAAACCGGGCAAGGACATTCTGGAAGGCGTGGAGGCGCTGGTGAAGGACGGCATCGCCGATCCGGACAACCTGACTATCGGCGGGTATAGCTATGGCGGCTACCTGACTAACTGGCTGATCACGCAGACTACACGGTTCCGGGCGGCAGTTAGCGGCGCGGGCGCGGTGGAGCACGTTGCCAATTGGGGCAACGACGACACCACTTACGACGACGCTTACTTCCTGGGCGGCTTGCCGTGGGACATGATGAAGAACTATAACGACGAGGCGGCCATTTGGCAGATGAATAAGGTGAAGACTCCGACGCATATCGTGGCCGGCGCGGACGATGTACGGGTGTATGTGGGCGAACAGTATCTGCTGGAGCGAGCGTTGCGTGCGCGGGGCGTGCCGGTAAAGCTGCTGATCTTTCCCGGCGAAGGCCATGAACTGGATAAGAATCCCTGGCATGGAAAGATCAAAGTGCGGGAGGAGTTGAAGTGGCTGGAGACTTGGGCGGCGGCGCGGTAGGCTGCGTTCAATCGCTCCGGTAAGTCAACCGGCGGCATGCCTCGCTTTCACCGTAATGCAACGACTAAGCGCCGGATTTCATGGCTCTCGCGCCGGCGGGATCAGCATGGTGGCGTCGGGAGACGAATGCACCCGAATGAGTGTCAGTACATCGTCGCCTTTATTGGAGCTCCAGGCTTTAGCAGTCTCCGACGCTTGCGTGCGGATCTCCTTGATCTCCAAATCCGTTAACGCCTTCGCCCGCTTCAAAACGCTCTCGATCGCATTGATTTCCAGCCGTTGTGCCAGAACAAGCCGCAGCAACAGCCGCCATTCCGCGGTTGTTACGTTGTCCATGTGTCATCTACTCCACCACAACCACGTGTATCTCCCCCGGCCCATGTACGCCCCGCACTAATATCTGCTCGATGTCCGCCGTGCGGCTAGGCCCGGTGATCAGCACCATGGAACTGGTCTGCTCCGCCGGATGCGGAAGGATCGTCAGCAACTCGTCAAGGCCCGATAGCACGCGCTCCTTGGGAACCACGGCGATGTGTACCGGCGGCAGCAACGAGATCAAGCGGGCTTCCGCCGGGCTGGCCAACATCACCAGGGTGCCCGTGTCCGCCAGGGCGTAGTCCGCACTGGTGATGCCCACATCGGCCACCGCACAGGCCGCGCGCAATTCGGCTGCATCGGTGAAGCCGGACTGCGCCCCAGCCAGATGCACGATGCCGCATTCCCGCAGGAACGGCGCGTTGGAGGCGACCGCCGTCTTCCCGTCCAGCACCGCAGCGACATAGGCCCGTGCCTCCTCGCCCGTGGCCGCGCGCCGAGCCTTGCCCGCCAGCGCCTCCACCGCGCGCATCATGCTGGCGACCCGCGTCTCTGCATCCATGGCGTCCACGCGCATGCGGACCGGCGGCGGCTCCGCAATCGCCTGCCCGTTGCTTCGCCCCAACGCTGTGCGCACCTTGTTCAGAATCGCTTCGCGGGACATCAGCGTTTTCTCCACAGTTCGCGAAAGCTCTTCGCCGGGGCGGGCGGCAGGTCCCGCTGGCTCAGCCAGGCGCGCACTGGCGGCAGATTCATCACCGCGGGCGCGCTGCGCAGCCACTTGCCATTTTCCGAAGGCGCCACGCTCGCGGCCACCATCGCCGCCATTTCATAGAGGCGCGGATGGCACATCACCCACGCCCAGATCTTGAACGCCAGCCGCTCCAAGCGGTTCTTGCCGCCACGCTCCTCGGCCTGCTTCACCTCCGCGCGCAGTTCCAGCAGCACCCTGGGAATGTCGATCTTCACCGGACACACTTCCGCGCACGCGCCGCACAAGCTCGACGCGAACGGCAGGCTCGGCTCGTGCTCGATGCCCATGAACTGCGGCGTAATAATCGCGCCGATCGGCCCGGAATAAACCCACGGAAAGCTGTGCCCGCCGATCTTGCGGTACACAGGGCAATGATTCAGGCACGCGCCGCAGCGGATGCAATAGAGCGATTCCCGCTTCCCGCTATCGGCCAGCAGCTTGGTGCGGCCGTTATCCAGCAGCACCACGTAGAACTCCTCGGGACCGTCGATCTCGCCCGCGCGCCGCGGCCCCGATAGGAACGATGTGTAAACCGTCAGCGCCTGGCCGGTGGCGCTGCGCCCCAGCAGCTTCAGAAACACGGCCAAGTCCTGCGCGCGCGGTATCAGCTTCTCGATGCCCGCCACCGCGATGTGAATCCTGGGTGCCGAAGTGGTCAGGCGCGCGTTGCCCTCGTTTTCCACCAGCACTACCGCGCCGGAATCGGCGACCAGGAAATTCGCGCCCGTGATGCCTATGTCGGCGGCCAGGAACTTCTCGCGCAGCACCCCGCGCGCGATCAGCGCCTGCTTTTCCGGCACTGTCTCGTTGGCGACACCCAGCGTGCGCGCGAACAGATCGCCTACGTCATAGCGGGTCAGGTGCAAGGCTGGCGCTACGATATGATACGGGCGCTGGTGCGCGAGCTGCAAGATGTACTCGCCCAGGTCGGTTTCGACTGACTCCAGGTTGTGATGCTCCAGTCGCTCGTTTAAGTCGATCTCCTCGGTAGTCATGGATTTCGATTTCACGATAAGCTGGGCGGCGCGTTCCTTCGCCAAGCCCAGCACGAAATCGGCGACCTCAGTGGCGTCCTGGCAATAAATCACTTTGCCGCCATGGGCCGCCACGTTGCTCTCGAACTCTTCCAAATAGTGGTCCAGATGCTCGATGGTGTGGCGCTTCAGGGCATTGGCCTGCGTCCGGAGCTCCTGGTAATCCGGCAGCGCGATAGCCGTAACGGCATGCTTGCGATGATCGATCAGGCGGGCGGTGGCCCGATAGATGGCCAATTGCAGGTTGGCATCCGCCAGCGTTTTGTGGACCTTCTCATCGAATGCGACAGACATGTATTTAACGGCTGGCCAAGACTTCCGCCAGGTGCATGGTGCGTACCGGCAACGCGGCGCGCGCGAGGGCGCCTTGAATCTGCATGAGGCAACTGGAATCCAGGCTTACCACGGTCTTAGCGCCGGTGCGCACGATGGAATCGATCTTGGTGCCCGCCATGCCGCCGGAAATCTCCGGGAATTTGACTGAGAACGTGCCGCCGAAACCGCAGCACTCCTCGGCCGAGTCCATCTCGCGCAGCTCGAGTCCACGCACGTTCGCCAGCAGGCGGCGCGGGCCATCCCGGATGCCGAATTCGCGCAGCGCGTGGCAACTGTCGTGATAAGTGACTACGTCCTCCAGCTGCGCGCCCACGTCGTCCACGCCCGCCACCTCCAGCACAAACTTGGAGAACTCCCACACGCGCGGCGTCAGATCGTCCGCGGCGCGCTGCGCTCGGGTATCGCCGGGGAATAGATCGTGGAAATGATGCGCGATCATGGAAGTACACGAACCGGAAGGGATCACCACATATTCGGAATCGCGAAAGACTTTCAGGAAGTGCCGCGCCACCTGGCAGGCTTCGGCGCGATAGCCCGTGTTGAAGGCCGGCTGGCCGCAGCACGTCTGATCCTCCGGAAAGTCGACCTGGTAGCCCAGGCGCTCCAGCACATCGGCCATCGCCAGACCCACCTTGGGGAAAAGCTGATCCACGATGCAGGTGACGAATATCGAGACCCGCTGCGCCATGAACAAGGATTGTAGCAGAGTGGTCCTGTCACCCCAGTCGCAGGAACTCTCCCGCCCTCCGCACGAACTCCGGCCAGCGCTCTCCGCCGATCGGCCCGTGCCCGCCGCCCCTATAACCCACAGTTCCGCATGCGGAATCGCAGCCGCCATTTCCTCGGGGCCGCCCTGTATGTACTGCCTCTGCGGGCGGCCGCGGGCACGTTGCTGTTCGCGGCGCATGCCGCGGCGATCCGTGTGCGCGATCTTGCGGAGGCTGCCAGCCGCGCGGCCGGCGCGGACGGCGAAGTGGAAAACGTGCCGATCGAGGAAGCCCGCGCAACCATGGGACCGTTCGCCGACGCACTGGCCCTCGATCAACAGATCTCCGGCAAGCTGGCCGAGCCGTTGCTGAACTGGCGGCCCAATCGCCCACCGTACTCGAAGAGCTGGCGCGCGGCTTGTATTCTTAGCGGCAGTGGAAGCCGGTCTACTTTGGCTGCGCCGCCGGTGGCGGTTGAACGCTAGCGGGCGGCTTGGCTGCGGGAGGCGCCATTGCCGCGGGCGCCGGTCCGAAATAGTCGGGGTTCATGACCACGGGCGTCGCGTTCTTCACATCGTCCATGGTTTTCTTGACCAGTTCCGCGTCCAGTTTCTTATCGATCTCCGCCCGCACTTCGACGAAGGTCTTCTCCTGCCGCGACTCGACCTTGATGATGTGAAATCCGAACTGGCTCTTCACCGGCTCGCTGAGTTCGCCCACCGGGATCGTGAAAGCCACTTTCTCGAAGGCCGGCACCATGCGGCCGTGTCCGAAGGTTCCCAGGTCGCCGCCGTTGGCGCCGGAACCCGCGTCGTCGGATTCAGCCTTGGCCAGCGTGGCGAAATCCGCGCCGTCCACCAGCTTCTTCCGGATCTCCTGCGCCTTCGCCAGCGCTTCTTCCTCGGTCAGTTCCTTCGCGTCCTTTTTCAGGGGAACGGAGGATCCCTTATACCGAATCAGGATGTGACGCGCTTTTACCTGCAAGTAGTCCGCCTTGTGCTCGTCGTAGTATTTGCGCGCGGCGGCTTCGTCCACCTTGGTGGTGGCCGTCAGATGCTGGTAGTACTGGTTGGCCAGCAGTTGTTCAGCCTGAAAAGCCAACTGGTCCTTGTAGGCCTGGGTGTCCTCCAGCTTGAGGCGATGGGCTTCCTGCGACATCACTTTGAACATGACGATTCTGTCGGCGAATTGCCGTTTGCCGGAGGTACGCATCTGAGCGCGGTATTGCTCCGGGATCATGTCGATCATGTGATCGAATTCGGCGGCGGTGATCTTTTCCTCGCCAATGGTGAGCACCACCGTTTCCGGTGGAACATGAGCGGCTGGAGTGGGAGGCTGCAAAGGCATGGCCGGCGGCCTGGCCGGTTGACCGGCGGGTGCTGGTGCAGGCGCAGCAGCGGGCGCGGGCTGTGAAGCTGGCGGGGTCTGTGCGAGCAGACAGGCCAGGGGCGTCAAGAGAAGCAAGAGATGCAAGGATTTCATCCACTCCATGATACCAATAGCCCGGGGCCTGTTGCAGACCCCGGTGAATCAACGCGGGCGCTGCTGGGCCGCGGCCGCGATATCTACGGGTGCCACATCGTATCCAAGGGAACGCGAATGGCCGGTGGCGGCAGACCTAAAAGTGGTATACTAAATTGTCAGAGTGGTTTTGGCATCTTCGCATTAGTCCGGTCCGCCGCCCTCGTCCGATCCTGCCCGATTCCAACAATGTGAGTTAAAACAAAGGAAAAAGCGTAATGAAGAATATTTTTGTAGGCAACCTCAACTTCGGGGCTACCGAGGCTGCGGTTCGATCTCTATTTGAAGCGTATGGCGCCGTCGAGCGCGTCAACATCGTCACAGACCGGGACACCGGCCAAGCCAGAGGGTTCGGATTTGTCGAAATGACCACCAATGCGGAAGCGGATCGCGCGATCGCGGAACTGAACGGCAGGGATCTCGATGGCAGAGCGCTAAACGTCAATGAAGCCCGTCCGAAGACGGACCGCGGATTTGCCGGCGGCGGCGGTGGCGGCCGGGGCCGCGGCCACAGTAATAGCCGCTACTAGCTTGCACACCGGACTAAGAGGGGCTGCGTTCCACGGGCGCAGCGCCCTCTGTCCCGGACGCCGTTATTTCGAGAGTAACTGGCGCGGGTGACTGCAAGGTTTAAGATAACATGCTCCTTTTAGCAGTTGCGACGGGCGTCACTTGCGGCATTGGAGCATGGGCGCCGCGGCTTGACACGCATGCGCGGCTTAACGTACAATGGGAGCGTCTGAGCGCTTATGCCCACTCGCGGATCGTCTGAACTAAGTCGGACGATCCGGTTCCCGCTTCTTAGGCTGCCCGACAACCGGGAGGTTGCTATGCTTGATACGCGCCAAAAGTCTACGGGAATCGATCACGCCGCGACGATAAGTTTGCTTGTAGCCGCTTTGAGCTTCAGTCTGCCGGTACTGGCCGTCTCACCCGCATTCGGGACCGCGCTTTTTTCGTTGGCGCTGGCGTGCACGATGACCCTGAGTGTCCCGGCCCAGCAGCGATCGCCACAGACAATAGGCACAGTCTAATGACAGTCATCACCGTGAAACTTACCCCCGAGGAGCTCGATCTGTTGACCGCCTTGGCATCGGATCAGCTATTTCGCAGACAGTATATCGATCCCCGGATGCCCGGCAACAAATCCAACCCAGCCGAAGTGCGAATGGGCAAGGAGTTGGTGGAGCGCCTGCGGCAGATGGCGGACCAAGCCAAGGGTGGGCCGATTTCGAAAAGAAACGGCGCCACTGCATGACGCTCCGTTCCGATAGCTGCGACAGCGCCGAGCGTGCCTGGCGCGGCTGCGCAAGGATACCGGATGCCCTTTGAGCATCTGACTCCGCGGCCGTTCGTTCCGATTGCTGTGCGGGCGTTTGCGCCCGAGGTGTCGGGGGTTTATGGAATCTCAAACGCCCTCGAATGGATCTACATCGGCGAAACCGACGATATACGCGGCGCGCTCCTGACACATTTGAGCGAATTTGAATCGCCGCTGATGCGAAGCAAGCCGGCTGGATTTGTATTCGAAGTTTGTGATCGGGCACGGCGGCCGGCCCGCCAGGATCGTCTGGTTCACGAATATGGGCCGGCATGCAACAGGCACTCCCCGAGGCGCTCATGATGCCCGCTGCCGGCACAGCCAAGGAGTTCAAGGAAAGCTCTGGAAGGAGCGCGAAGATGCAGTTTATTCTCACCGGCTTCACGCAGGATCTGGGATGCCGCGTGTTCGCATTCGAAGGCGTCGCCGTGGATCGGATGCGCACGCCATTCACGGTCCGGGCCGACCTCGCTCTGATCCGGAGATACGGGATCCAAATACAGGACCTGCCGCTATTGTGCCGCAGCGTTCTGGAGCGGCGCGACGAAGCCGACGCATCGCAAACCTTCGTGTTCACCGAGGAGGAAATGCGTACTTGGGCGACCGCGCGCGCCACGGCTAAGGACGAAGCCGCGCAGAGGCGAAAGCCGCCACGCAGGCACTCCAGCGAAAGCCTCGGAGCCGCTTGGCGAGGTCCCCAACCGTAGCCCAGTCCCTCTTACGCGTTCGCATCGTTTAGCGGCGTTCCCCAAAATTGAGGTGCCCGTGTCTTCTCCACAATGTCCACATTGCCGGTCTGTGCAGTTTAGAAGCGTAGGCGTGCGGAACGCCTTGGAACATGCGCTGCTCTGGATACTCCTACCCTACAGGTGCGCTCTTTGCGGCCACCACTTTTTCCTGTTTCGATGGCGCGCCCCGGCGTAGACCGGCCTTGAGCCTCTGCCATTTAGTCAGCCTCGATAATCGAGTGCGGGCGCAGTCTTGGGGATACGGGTGATTGCGCCCGCCAGGTGTAACGGAGTTATCTATAGAGACGCGCCCGCCAACGGAATGGTTAGCACTTCTTTGGTGAAATCCGGCACGCACACCTAGGCTGAAGCCTGTGCTACCACTAGATTCTGGCCTCGGCAACGTCCATGATCCAATCTTATCTAGGATTTCGCCTCATTCTAGTGGCGCTGCTCATCGGGCTCAACGGCTTTTTTGCGGCCGCGGAAGTGGCGTTGCTCTCCGTACGCGGTTCGCGCCTGCGTCAGCTTGCCGAAGAAGGCCAGGCGGGTGCGCAAACGGCTCTGAACCTGCTCGCGAATCCGGCGCGCCTGCTCTCCGTAACCCAGGTCGGCGTCACCCTGAGCAGCCTTGGACTCGGATGGGCCGGCGAAGAAACGCTGTTCCGCATCATCCAATCGTTCTTTCATCCCGATTGGGGCCCCGCCGCCGCCGGCATTGTCCACGGCGCCAGCCTGCTGGTGGCGTTCCTGGCCATCAGTTACCTGCACGTGGTGGTCGGCGAGGTGGTACCCAAGAATCTAGCCATCGCCACCGCCGATCGTCTGGCTGTCACCATGGCCCCCGCCCTGCTCATCTTCTACCGGATCTCGCTTCCTTTCGTGCTGGTGATGGAAAAATCCAGCGGCGCCATCACCAATATCCTGCGCATCGGCGGCCATCATCGCTCCGGCGGCCATTCGGCCGAGGAGTTGAAGCTGATCGTCACCTCCAGCCGCGGCCTCGGCTACCTGCCCGAGTCGCAGGAGGATATGATCCACCGCGTGCTGGATCTGAGCGAACTCTCCGTGCGCGAAATCATGGTGGCCCGCAACGATATCGTCTCGGTTTCCGTGGAAGCCACGCTCGACCAGGTGTTGCACGCCATGATCGAATTCCAGCACTCGCGGCTCCCGGTCTACGAAGAGAAGCCCGAGCAGATTGTCGGCCTGCTGCACTACAAGGATCTGCTTCCGGTTTGGGAGGAGCGCCGCGAGGCCATCCGCGTAGGCCGCCCCAGCCGGACTTTTCGCATCCGGCGACTGCTGCGCAAGCACCTGGTGGTCCCGGAAACCAAGCCGGTGGGGCAAATGCTCGCCGAGTTTCAGCAAGGCCGCTCCCACATGGCCATGGTGGTGGATGAGTTCGGCACCATCGCCGGACTGCTTACCGTGGAAGACGTGCTGGAACAGATTGTGGGACCCATTCAGGATGAATACGACGAGAAGAGCGAGGCGCGCGCCGGCGGCCCCGCCGGCTCGGCATCGAGCGAAGTGGAACTCGACGGCGCCACCCGCATTCGCGACCTCGAAACCGAATACGGCATCGACATTCCCGCCGAAGCCGGATTCGAGACGCTTGCCGGATTCCTGCTCTACCGCCTGGGCTACATCCCGCATGCCGGCGAACGCGTGGAATATGACGGGCGGCGTTACACGGTCCTCGAGATGGAGCGCAATCGCATCGCTCGCGTGCGGGTCGAACGCATCCCGGTGGGATAGGCCTCCTGGCCTGTAGGGGGTGCGCCAAATTCGTAGGTGAGAAAGCGCCATCGGTCAGCGGGCGGAACGCTGCTCCCAGAATACCTCCCAGCGAGCGCTGAGATGCCGGTGGCGTCTTTACCGCGCCGCCCCGCGGTCTCTCGGGGGACAACCGGAACGCCGACAGCATCAATGGCGATCTACAGTATCGGTGCCCCGGCCCAATCAGAATTGGAAGTATACGAATGGGATCGACGCGTCGATGACGCCGAATACTTCGATGCAGAAGAACATCAGCGCCAGCGCGGAAGCGTAGCCCAGGATGGGCCCCTTCAACACCCGCTCGAAGCATTCGAACCTCTCCTCCAGCAGCGCCAGCACCAGCGAAAGGATTATCAGTTCGATGTGCCAACTGGCAAGCAGCAAATGTCCCCGCGAACGGCGCGCGAAGCGGAACATCTGGCGGAGGATCTGCAGACTCTGGGGAAGGTCGGCGGCGCGGAAGAAAACCCAACCGATCGTAACCAGCGCGAAGGTGGCGATGGCTTTCAACGGATAGAGCCAATTCCAATCCTCCCGCACCGGCCGGTTACCGCGAAAGACACGCTCCAGGCTGAGCAGCGCGCCATGGTATGCTCCCCAGACGACGAAGTTCCAACTGGCGCCGTGCCACAGTCCGCCCAGCAGCATGGTGAGCATCAAGTTGCGGTAAGTCATCCAGCGGTCCCTGCGGTTGCCGCCCAGTGAGATGTACAGATAGTCGCGCAGCCAGGTGGATAGCGAGATGTGCCAACGGCGCCAGAAGTCGGTGATGCTGGCGGCCAGATACGGGCGGCGGAAGTTTACCGGGAAGTGGAAGCCCAGCAGTTTCGCCATACCGATGGCCATGTCCGTGTAGCCGGAGAAATCGAAGTAGATCTGCATGCCGAACGCCACCACTCCGCTCCATGCGGTGAGCATGCCGGGATTTCCGGATACGTTGCCGAAGTAGTCGTTGGCGACTTTGGCGAACTGATCGGCGAAGGCCATCTTCTTGGTCAAGCCGAGCGCCATGAGCAGAATCCCGCGCGAAACATCCTCGTATGAAGGGGGCTGCCAGTGCCAGAGATCGTGAAAGAAGTTGCGCGCGCGAACGATGGGCCCGGCCACCAGTTGCGGAAAGAAGCAAATGAACAGCGCGTAGTCGATGGGATTGCGCACGGCCTGCTGCTCGCCGCGATACACATCCACTACATACGACATGCTTTGAAAGGTGTGGAAGCTGATGCCTAAAGGCAGCACGATATTCAAGAAGAACGCATGCGCCGGCCTGTCCAGCACCCACGCCAGGTTGCTCCCCAGAAAATTGTAGAACTTGAAGAAGCCCAGAAAGCCGAGGTTCGCGCATAAGCTTAGGATCAGGACCGTCTTCCGGCGCGGCCCCGGTGAGACCTTCTCCAGCCAGATGCCGGCCGTGTAGTCGATTACGGTCAAAGTCAGCAACAGCGGAATGAATCTGTAATTCCAGCTTCCGTAAAAGAAGTAACTGGCGGCCAGCAGGATATGCTTGCGGAGGGCGCGCGGGCTCGCGTAGAAAAGCGCGAGCACCACTGCGAGAAACAAAAAGAAATGCGTGGTATTGAAGAGCATGCGTTAAATCATCTGGCGGCCCGCTCGCCCGGCGGGCCCAATATGCGGGCGACTTCGTCCGCGAGCATCGCTGAAAATTTTTCCACTCCATCCCGATTCATGTGCATGGCGTCCTTAAAGAACTCGGGATGTTCCAGGCTATCGAAGAGGTGTTCGTTCGCCAGGACCACATTGGGGCGGGCGGCCAATTCCCGGATGGAACTGCTGCGTCTTTTCAGCAGGTAATCCGGCCGCGGTATGGGGCCGCGCGGCAACCGGACAAAAATAACCTTGGTGCGCGACGCGCGGTAGCGATCGGCGATGCGCCCCAGCCACGTGCGCAGGAATTGGGCCAGCCGCCCGGTCTGGGGATAGGGTTCGTGTGTCAGAAAAGCGGCCACCGTGCCCTTCTGTTCCTCGGTCACTCCGGGCGGATAAGTGGCCTTAAGAGTGGCCCAATCGATCTGCAGGCCTGCCATATTGCGGGGCGACTCCACATAGTCATAGGTCCAGCCGGGCCAACCCTGGTGGCACAGCCGGACGTCATACAGCCGCTTCTTCGGATGCGCCAGAAACGCCTGAATGTCGCTCTGCAGCGCGATGCCCTTCAACAACGCGCCGCGAAAGGCTTCCCATTGAATGTCGCGGCTGTGAAACGATCGGGCGAACTCGATGGTGTCGCTCAACCGCAGCCTGGCGATGCAATAGTGCAGCGCGCGAATATCGTCATCCGGTTCGAACGGCGAGTCTTCGTCGTCGTAATTGTCGACCCCAAACACAATCGCGCGATAACGGCGCGCCGTGGGATCCAAGTCGCGCAATAGGTAGTACCAGGATCGCGGATCGCTACCGGCAATACTCGCGGCGCGGACGACATAGCCTGTCTGACCGGGCCGCTGGTCCACTCCCTTAGGCGAATAGCCCATGCGTGAATTGCCGAGCGTCACGATCAGATTGTCGCCCGCCTTTTGCTGCGCCGCCTTTTCCCGCCACAAGGTCAACTCCAGGAGTCCGGCGGTGGAGTCCGGTTCCAGAATCGACATGTACAGGTGCGTGCGAAACAGGAGCGCATCCAGACCAAACAGCAGCAGACATGCGATCAGCAGGGTGAGGGCGATGCGGCGTCGCTTGCGGGCAGGCGTGATTGCGAGAGGAGGCGATGGTGCGATTGCCATAGGCGTCAAAGACGGCTAGCATCGGCGAGCGGGATCTCCCCGCTCTGCGCATTTTAGCATTCGATCAACCGCCAAGTCGGACGATCTAAGCCGGCGCACCCAGGCATCGGGTTGTTCACTGCACCGCGATGGTCACTCCATTCGGCGAGACCAAATCACCGATCATGATGGAGATCGGGATCGCCGGACCCGGCGACACAGTCTGCGGAACCACGGCGTTGATCTGCAACAATCCCGCGACTGCGTCCGGCGCCGACCCCGCATACAACAACGGCGCGTCTACTCCGCCGATCATGACGCAAACCGGGAGCACAGGCTTCTTCAAATTCGATTGCGTCATGCTGCCCGTCACACCGGGCGGCAACGTCTGCCCTTCGCCCGTCGCGAAGATCTGAACCACCGTCCCACGCGGCGCGGGATTGGCGGAACTGTTGACAGAATTGTCCTGGTTGAGCACGGCGGCTTGGCCATTTCCGATCGCATCGCCGGTGAAGATCGCCGGGGCAGCGGTTGCGACGGGAACGCCCCAGGTCGCCGATGTGACTCCGTTGTAGACCACCTCTGCCGTTGTGGATGTCTGATCCGCCACTTCGTACGGCACAATCGCGTTGGTCTGATTGCGCGATGCGTAGATCAAGGGTGCGGGTTTACCGTCGAACAAAACCTGGATGCCGCTGTCATATGTCCCGACGCTGCTATTCGAATTGAGCCAGAATCCCGAGACGTAGGGCGGCCCGACGCCGAATCCGTAGATCGTAACGATTTCGCCCGGAGCGACGGAACCCTGAGTTTGCGACGCGGCGTTCACGAGGGCGCCGATGAGCGGCGGCGCCACAGGCGATGCCGTGACCAGGACGCTTACGGGCACGGTGACGGTTCCGCTGGGCGCCGTGATTTGGACGTTGCCTTGATAGTACCCTTCGGGTGCTATCGCGGGAGGGCCTGTAGCATAAGACGCCGAAAGGAACGTTACCTGAAAGGTTGCCGGCGAAAAGGAGGATGGCGAGTAGGCACCCAAGCCCACGGAGCAGTTGGACCCGCACGCCAAGGAAGTTTGCACAGTCAATGGGAGGGGCACGCCTCCGGACTGGACGGAAAGCGTCTGCGCCGGTATGGCCGAGCTGCCCATTGGATAGACAAATAGGAGGCTTGAAGGTGTGACCGACAAAGGCGGCGGCGTGCCCCAGACCACAACGGTCACGGTAGTCTGGACCGAGGGCGCGCCAGGCACACTGAATACGACGGTGCCCGTATAGGTCCCCGGCGAAAGGTTCGCGGGATTCGCGGTGATGTATGCCTCCGCGAGGAAAATGGGAGACGTGGCGACGCTGAGCCACGCGCCGCCGGAATTCGTGCTGGCCGAAGCCGAAAAGACCATAACGGTTCCCGTCCCCACATCGACCGTTTGCGTTTGCGGCGGCGCGCCCGTTTGGGCTGAGAAGAACATCGGAGGAGGCGCGGTAATTCCCGCCACATTGAACGTTACCGGAATACTGAGAGTGTTCTGCGGTCCGGTGACCGCGACGATGCCGTAGCCGCCATTTACGCCGGCGATGGCGGTGTCCGCCGAGACCGTAAGGGTCGCGGGGGTCGTCCCGCTGGCGGGGCTTACCGATAGCCAGTATCCAGCTTCGTAGACACCCTGATCCACACTCACGGTAAAGTTGCCAGGGCTGCTTCCTGTAACGGAAATCGACTGCGCAGGCGGTGAGGCCTCGCCATAGGTTCCGTTGAAAGTCAGGCTAGCCGGAGCCGCCAGGAGCAGCGTTACCGGATTCGGGGTTACGGTCAGGGAGACTGGAATAGTGAGCGTGTTCAGTCCCGATGGACTGATGGTGATGGCGCCTTGATACGATCCCGCGGATAATCCGATTGGGTTAACGGCGACCGCAAGGATGCTCGGCGCGTCCTGCTCCAGCGCAGCGGACAGCCAAGCTCCTCCGGAAGCGGTCGAGGCCGCGATGGTGAATGATGCAACCGAATTGACGCTGACGGTTCTCGCGGGTGGCGCCGGCGATCCGATCTGCCACTGCCAGGACAACGACGCGGGACTAGCCGTCGCCTGTACGGGCGGGGCCGCGGTTGGAAATGATGCACCCGACGGGTATAGCGGCAGCACGGTGAGGGCGCTTCCGAGAGTACACCCGCAATATGAGAACTGCAGGATGCGAATGGGTCCCGGGGGAACGACCGAAATTTCGGCAGAAGGAGCGGGCAGGAGGCCAGTGCCGTCGAACGCGGCTAAGCCATCTGCCGGAATGGTTAACGTCAGTGGGCCTTCCAATGTCTGCGCGAATGCCGCTTGAAAGGTAACAGAGACTGGCTCTTGGGTTGGATTTTCGAGGGCGAGCACGCCGCCCTCCGCTGGAAAGTAGGTCACCAACTGGGTCGACCATGTTTGCAAAGGGAATAAGGGCTGCGCGGGCAGCAGGGATGCGCTCGCAGGCGGCGGAACGGCTTGCAGGAACGAAAAGTACTCTACCGACGTTTTGTCGAGGTTTCCCAAAAGGAATCTTTGGACCGTCAATTCCGCCTGGGCCGCCAATGTGACGTCGATTTCCTGCGGACCGATAAGATGCACCGCCGACACGCCGGCTTCGTCCACCTGCACCGTGGTGACCGCGGTGAAACCCGTGCCAAGCACCTGCACCACCGTACCTGCGGGCAAGATGCCTCCTCCGGGCGCAATATTCTGAACGGAGAGGCTGCCACCCACGGTCAGCGATCCGGCAGAAACCGAAACGGAGTACGGGTTTCCCTGTGGATCGTTCCAGGGGGATTGGCTTGGGTCGGCGGCGATAGAGACATTCGATCCCACGGGCGCGCTCGCAAGCACGGCGGCATTCACAACCAGGACGGGAAGGCCGCGCACCTGGCCAATACCTCCGGAGGCCGGCGTGAGCTCCGGGAGTGCCCCGACGGCTCCGGAACCCGAGCTGAACTGCGCGTCCAAATGCAGCCCGGAGACCGTAGCCATGCCGTAGGCATCGCCATGTGCGCCAAAGACCGCGACACTCCCGATCGATGCGAAGACAGACGGGTCGAGATCCATGACGAGCCTCCCGGTCGCCACATCCTGCGGCGTCGTCAAGGAAATCTTGATTTGCGCCCAGCCTCCGGCGGGTGCGGTTTCGTTGGAAATCTGAATTGTCGGAGGAGAATCGGCGGCGGGCAAGCTACTTGACGAGAGGCAAAATAGCGCAACTGGTACCAAAACGACACACGCAATGCGTCGCGCGGGGAGCACAGAACCGTCCATTCTTCGCATAACGGCATTCCTTGTAACATTTCAAACGGGCTTCATTAAGTGGCCTTCCGGTACATAGAGCACTTGCAGGCCCATGGGGCGGGATGGGGCGTACAAGAGGAACGGCAGGCGTCCCGTTACCATAGGCGTCAACGAGGGCCACCTCCAGCGCGCGGAATGCCCCGCTTTGCGAATTCTAGTATTCGTTCAATCGCGTGGATTGCGTTAACAAACAGCGCGCGTAACGCCCTTGTTATACTGGGTTTTTAATGCTACGAGTTCGCTTCGCGCCGTCTCCCACCGGCTTTCTCCATATCGGCAGCGCGCGCACGTTTATCTTCAACTGGCTCTACGCGCGCCATAACGGCGGCGCGATGATCCTGCGCATCGACGATACCGACGTGGAGCGCAATACGCAGGCTTCGCTCGATTCCATCTTCGACGGGCTGCGCTGGCTGGATCTCGGATGGGACGAGCAGTATCGCCAGTCCGAGCGGCTGGCCGTGCATCGGGAAACGGCGCAGGCTATCCTCCACAAGGGGCTGGCTTACCGCGACTTCACTGCCGCAGCCGATGCGGGCGAAGGCACGTGGCTATTTAACCCCGGCATGCGCGATCTTTCCGACGCCGAAAGTGACCGTCGCGCCGCGGCCGGAGAGCCGTTCGTGCTGCGCTTCCGCGTACCGCGCGACCAGCCGGCCAACGTGTGCTTTCGCGACGCGGTCTACGGCGAGCAAATCAAATCCACGGCGGATATCGAGGACTTCGCACTATTGCGCAGTAATGGCATGCCGACTTATCACCTGGCCTCCTGCGCGGACGACGCCGACCTGCGCATCAGTCACATCATTCGCGGTCAGGACCATCTCACCAACACATTCAAGCACGTGCTCATCTTCGAGGCCGCGGGCGTTACGCCGCCGCAATTCGCGCATCTGCCGCTGCTGATCGCTCCGGATGGCGCCAAGCTTTCCAAGCGCCGGCATGGCCCGGTCGTTAGCGTGACCACCTATCGCGACAATGGCTTCCTTTCACAGGCTTTCGTGAATTTCCTGTGCCTGTTGGGATGGTCGCCCAAAGACGATCGGGACCGCATGAGCCGCCAGGAATTGATCGACGCGTTTTCCTTCACGGGAATCAATCGCAGCAACGCGGTAATCAATTTCACCGAAGAAGACTCCCTCGATCCGAAAGCGCTGTGGCTGAATGCGGAGCACATTCGCGCGCTGTCCGTGGAAGATCTGACCGACCGGCTGCTGCCCTTCGTACACGCCGCGGGATTCCAAGTTGACCGCGCCAAGATGCTGCGCATCACTCCCCTGGTGCAAGAACGCATCAAGTTATTGCGCGACGTACTGACAGTGGCCGATTTCTTCTTCGTGGATCGGTTGGCGCCTTATGACAGCGGGGAGTTGATCCCGCAGAAAGGCGATGCAGCCATGGCCCTGCGCGCCCTGCAATCCGGCCAGGGCGTTCTTGCTACTGCCGATTTCACCCACGACGCGCTGGAACAAACGCTGCGGTCTGCAGCCGCCGCGCTGGGGATCAAAACCGGCCAGATGTTCCAGCCCATTCGCGTGGCCGTCTGCGGCCGCAAGAACGCGCCGCCGCTGTTCGCGACGCTCGAAGTATTGGGCCGCGACACCTCGCTCGCGCGCATCGATCAGGCAATCCGGAAGTTGCAGTAGGAGTTTCCGTATATATTATGAATCCCAGTCCAGGCCCTTCGAATTTCGTCCGCGACATCGTCGTCGAGGACTTAAAGACCAACAAGTACGGTGGACGCGTGCATACGCGCTTTCCACCGGAGCCGAACGGCTATCTCCACATCGGCCATGCCAAGTCCATCAATCTCAATTTCGGACTCGCCGCGGAGTTCGGCGGTAAGTGCAACTTGCGCTTCGACGACACTAATCCCTCGAAGGAAGAGACCGAGTATGTCGATTCGATCGTCAAGGATGTCCGCTGGCTCGGAGGCAACTGGGAAGACCGGCTCTTCTATGCATCGGACTATTTCGAACAGTTGCACGAATGGGCGGTGCAGCTAATCGAATCCGGGCACGCGTATGTGTGCGATCTGACAGCCGAACAGATGCGGGAGTACCGCGGAACGTTGACGGAGCCCGGCATCGAGAGCCCTTGGCGCTATCGCTCCGTCGCGGAGAATCTGGACCTGTTCGAGCGCATGCGGGCCGGCGAGTTCCCTGACGGTTCACGCACCCTGCGCGCCAAAATCGACATGGCCTCGAATAACCTGAACATGCGCGATCCGGTGATGTATCGCATTCTGCACGCCGAACATCACCGCACGGGCGATAAGTGGTGCATCTATCCCATGTACGATTTCACGCACGGCCAGTCCGATTCCATCGAGCGTGTGACGCACTCCGTCTGCACGCTGGAGTTCGAGGATCACCGTCCCCTGTACGACTGGTACATCGAACAGTTGGGGATCTATCATCCGCAGCAGATCGAGTTCGACCGGCTCAATCTGACTTACACGTTATTGAGTAAGCGCAAGCTGCTGACACTGGTGCAGGACGGGCATGTGAAGGGCTGGGACGATCCGCGCATGCCGACGATTTCCGGCATTCGCCGGCGCGGCTATACGCCCGAGGCGCTGCGCAACTTCTGCAATGCGATCGGTGTCTCGAAGACCAACGGCACCATCGAACTGGCGCTGCTGGAGCATTTCCTGCGCGAAGATTTGAACAAGCGGGTGTTGCGCGCGATGGCGGTGCTGCGGCCGCTGCGCGTGGTCATCGACAACTACCCCGAGGGCTTGGAATGCCCCGAGGACTGGGTGGAAGAGATGGAGGCCGTGAACAACCCCGAAGACGCCGCCATGGGCACGCGCAAAGTGCCGTTTTCGCGGGTGCTTTACATCGAGCAGGACGACTTCAAAGAAGTCCCGCCCAAACAGTTCTACCGTCTTTCTCCCGGACGCGAAGTCCGGCTGCGTTATGGCTACTTCATCGCCTGCGCCGGGGTTGTCAAGGACGAAAAGACGGGCGAGGTGGTGGAAATCCACTGCACCTACGATCCTGCCACGCGGGGCGGCAATGCGCCGGATGGGCGCAAAGTGAAATCGACCATTCACTGGGTCTCGGCGGCGCACGCCATCGACGCGGAGGTGCGCTTGTACGAGAATCTATTCACGCGCGAAGATCCGAACGAGACCGACGAAGGCGAGAACTTCACCGCGAATCTGAATCCGCACTCGCTCGAGGTCCTCACCTGCGCGAAACTCGAGCCTTCGCTGGGGGATGCGGTGGAAGGCGCACGCTATCAATTCGAGCGGCTGGGTTACTTCTGTGCCGATCCGGATTCCAGGCCCGGAAAGCCGGTCTTCAACCGAACAGTGGCGCTGCGGGACACCTGGGCGCGAATCGAGAAGGCCCAGCAAGGCGGCCAGAAACCCAAATGATCATTCTGGGAATCGGCGGTATTCTGGGCGATGCCGCGTCCGCCATCCTGAAAGACGGAGGTCTTGCAGCGGCTATCGAAGAATCCAAGCTGAGCCGGGAGGGACTCAAACCCGGCGTGCACGCGGGCTCCACGGAGCTTCCCGAACAGTCCATGGCCGCGTGTCTCGCGCTGGCGAGCGTCGCCCCGGAACAGGTTGACGCGGTCGCCATCGTGCGCCCCTTCGCCGAGGGACCGGAGGCACCGTTGCACTTGCAGTTGCGCGCGCGATTTCCGCATAGCCGCATCGTGGTGGTGGAGCATCACACCGCGCACGCCGCTTCGGCATACTATCCGTCGCCGTTCGAAGAGGCCACCGTGCTCACGCTGGATCGCGCGGGCGATTTCCGCTGCGGGACGCGTTGGCGCGCGGCAGATGCGCAGCTATCGCTCGAAAATGAGTTGTATTATCCCGACTCACTCGGCGATCTATATGGCCGTGTGACTGAGTTGCTGGGCTTTCGCGCCAACCTGGAAGAACACAAAGTACAATGGCTCTCGGCATCGTGGGGCGAGGGCGACGATCGCTTCCGCGATTTGTTTCTGGAAATCATGCCCATGCGCGACGGCGGGTGGCCGCGTCTGGATCGTTCCTTCTTTGACGCCGAGCGGCTGACATGCGGCGGCTTCGGCGCTCGTTTTTACGAACGCCTGGGACTCGACGAAGGAGCCGCGGTGCCGGAAGCGTTGCGCGCTCCGCTGGCGGCCGGCATGCAGCGCGCCCTCGAACAGACGGTAGTCCGCATCGTCGGGCCCGGCACGCCTCACCTCTGTTTAGCCGGGGGGTTGGGATTGAACGCGCTGCTGGTCTCCGCGCTGGAACGGTCGTTCGAAAACGTCTTTGTGCAGCCGGCGGCGGGAAACGCGGGCACTGCCGTCGGCGCCGTACTGCACACGTGGCATGCCGTCTACAGCCAGCCACAGCGCATCAGGCTCGATAACCTCTATCTCGGCCCCAGCTACACGGCTGGAGAGATCAAGTGCGTGCTCGAGAATTGCAAGCTGCGCTTCCATTACATCCCGACCGTGGAAGAGACTATCGAAACGGCTATTGCGCAGCTTGCCGAGAACCGCATAGTGGCATGGATGCACGGCCGCATGGAGTTCGGGCCGCGCGCCTTGGGCAACCGCAGCATCCTGGCATCGCCGCTGGACGATTATGCCGCGGAGAACCTGAACGCATTCATCAAGCATCGCGAGCCGTTCCGCAAGTTCGCCGCTTCGGTGCCGGCGGAACTTGCCGGCGAATATTTCGAGTGCGGGCCCAACGCGCGCTTTCTGGCCACAGTAGGCCGCGTTCGCCCGGCGCATCGCGGCCGCTTCGCGAGCGCCGCGCTGAATGGCGACCTGGTTCGCGTGCACACCGTTTCGCAGGCGGACAACCCACTCTACTGGAAGCTGCTGCATGCGGCCGCTAAAGCTACAGGCCTGCCGGTGCTCTACAACACTTCGTTCAACCTGTTCAGCGAACCGCTGGTGTGCACTCCGCGCGACGCGGTGCGCAGCTTCTACTCATCCGGAATCGATGCGATGTTTGTGGGTAACTTCTTCTTGCAAAAGTGACTCTCCCATGCGCCCCTTACTGCTTTGCCTGCTCGGCGTGCCCCTCCTCTTCAGTCAGTCCCCGGATGACAAGGAAGATCTCAAGAATCCGGTAGCGGGACAGGCCGAAGCCATTACAGCCGGAAAGAAATTGTATCTGGAGGGCTGCAGCGGTTGCCATGGCCCCAGCGCGGAAGGCGGGCGCGGTCCCAATCTGGCGCAAGGCGATCAAATCCGGGGCGCCACGAACAGGCACCTGGTGTCCGTCCTCACCGAGGGCGTCAAGGGATCCGACATGCCGCCTTCCGGGTTGCCCAACGACAAGGTCTGGCAGGTTGTCGCCTACCTGCGCAATCTGACTGCCGTGGCTTTCGATAGCATGGGCACGGGCGACGTCAAGGCTGGCAGCGCATTATTTTTCGGCAACAGTGGCTGCGCAAATTGTCACACGATCCGCGGCCGGGGCGGCTTTCCCGGTCCCGATCTTTCCAATATCGGCCGGGTACGCTCGTTCCGGCAATTGCGCGAATCGCTGCTCGATCCGGATGCGCAGATCGCCGAGGGTTACGGCGGGGTCACTGTCACGACT
>DATNMW010000153.1:0-8211 GCA_035602155.1 Bryobacteraceae bacterium
CCGCGGTTTGCAATTGCGCGCGGATGCGGGCGCGCGTCTCGAGTTCAGCCGCGCATTCCTGGCAGCTATCCAAATGCCGCTGAACTTCGCGGCGGGTCTCTTCCGGCAGTTCCCGGCTCAGGTAGGCATCCAGATGCCCGCGTACCTTCTCGCACGCGGTGTTCATGCGCCACCCTCTTTGCTTGCGGGCCCGATCCCATAAGACCGCGCCAGTTCGCTCAACTGCTCACGCAACAGCTTGCGCCCGCGGCTCAGGCGGCTCATCACGGTTCCGATGGGCACACCCAGCAGTCCCGCGACTTCCTTGTAGGAAAATTCCTCGACGTCCGCCAGCAGAACGGCGGCCCGGTAATCGGCCGGCAACCGCCCCAGCGCGTGCAGAATCTCCCGCTGTGCGATGCGTTCGGGAACGGGGGCCGCGCCCGCCGCGGTGTGCTCCAGGATTTCTTCGCTCTCCTTCACCCGGCGGAGGTTGAACCAACCGCGCCGGTAGTGGTGGATGGTGTTGATTAGGATCTTGAACAGCCAGGCGCGGCAATTGGTGCCCGGCTCGAAGCGGGCGAACGACTTCCAGGCCTGTAAATAGGTTTCCTGCACCACATCCTCGGCTGTCGCGCCGTCCCCCAGCAGCCGGGCCGCGGTTCGATACAGCTCGTTCAGGTGCGGCAGGGCTGCCTTTTCGAAATCGCCGGTTTGCGGGAGCTTTGAAAACAATACTCCTATGGTGGCATAAGACAGCGGCAGGGTCGTTTATTCCCGGTCTTCATCGGGCTCGCTGCGTGCCGCCGCCGGTGGCTGGATGGGGCGGCGGAGTATCTTGACGACGAAGAAGCACCAACGTAAGTCGCGCGATATACTTGGCTTGTTGGACACCCGCCGGTACTTCCCGATCCTCGCAATCCTGTCCGCCATCCTGATCCTCGCGCCGCTCCGCACGGGCGATCTCACCGGCTATGACGACGCCCAGTATGCCCACATCGCCAAGGACATTCTGCGCACCGGAGACTGGCTGGTGCTGCATAGCAATGGCGAACCCGCGCTGGAGAATCCGCCGCTGCTTGAGTGGATGGAAGCCTCGCTGTTCCGCCTCTTCGGCCTCTCGGACGCGCTGGCCAGGCTGCCGTCCGCCTTGTGCGGGATTGGCGTCGTCCTGCTGGTCTACTGGCTGGCGCGCAAGCTCACGGGCGATACGCAAACGGCTGTGCTGGCCATGTTCGTGATGGCGTCCAGCTTCTATTTTCTGAAATACGCCGCGCGTGGCATGACCGACGTGCCGTTTACCTTCTTCGTCCTCTGCGCGGTTTGCGCATGGTCGCGCACCGGCGGCGATCCGCGCTGGTATCTGGCCGCGGGCGCGTGCGTAGCTCTCGCCCAGATGACGCGCAGCATCATGGGCTTGGCCCTGCCCGCCATTTTCGTACTGGACCTGATAGCCGGCCGCCGCCGGCCGCCGTGGCGCTACGCGATTCCGGCCCTGTTGCTGGCCTATTTGCCGCTGGCGGCCTGGTATGCCTATCTCATTCACGTGTTCGGCCTCTGGTTCCTAGGGGTGCACTCGATCTGGCTGCGCAACGAGGTTTATGGAGGATTGTTTCCCGCCTGGCGGCGGTACACCGGCGCTTTCGAGTACGCGTGGATGCTGGCGAAGTCCTACTGGCCGTGGCTGCCGGCGATGCTGGCCGGCTTGGCCGTGGCCCTCCGCGGGCGCCGCCGCGGACTCTGGCTGGTGCTCTCATGGGTGGCCGTGGTGTTTGTCCTGTGCGCCGCCGCGCGTAGCCGGGTGTTGCGCTACATGCTTCCGGCGTACCCGGCATTCGCCATACTGGCGGCGTTGGGCCTCAGGAAGTTCGTGCCGGACCGGTGCCTGCGCGCCTGCTTGCGCGTCGCGGTGCCCGTAATGGCGCTGGCCGTCTTGGCCGTGTCGGCGTTTCCGCGAACGCACTTTGAAGCCGCTGAAATCCGGCCCATCGCCAAAGCCGCAACCGCCGCGACGGCCCCTGGCGAGCGCGTCGCGTTTTACGACGCCGGCCAGCCCCGATTCGACGAGGACAACCAGATGCAGTGGTACGGCGACCGCTTCCTCATCCGGTTGTTCAGCCGCGCGGAGCTGATGGAGGCGTTGGGCGGCAGCCGCGCGCGCGTCTTCGTGCTGGATAACGATAGCTACCGCGCGTACGTGGCTGGGCAAATCGGCCACCAGGTACTGGCCCAGAGCGGCCACCTGATTTGTATCCGGCTGGGGCGCCTTCGAAAACCTTCCCTTGGAGGGGGGGCAATCCTGCCCAATGCCACTTAGTTTTCGAGCGCTGTGCGAAACCAAAACATTTTCAAGCACTTATGTCTCTCCGCAGAAATAGGGTGACGCCCGCGCGGCGTATCGTTTTGGCCGGATAGAATGTTATGCCTCCGGGAAATCAATATCACAAGGCAACGCCGATCGCCAGGCTTATGTGTCCGTGGTTTCTGCTATCGCCGCACGCGGCGCATCCAGCCGCCCAGCGACAGGCCGGCCCGCGCGCTCAGGATAGCGATCGCCAGCGCCAGCGCCATCCGCAACCAGAACTCGGCTGCGCTGCTTTCCACCTGGGTGAAGACGTATCGCACCCACTCATCGTCGAGTGGAACGAAGAAGGGGAAGTATTGCGTGCCGAAGACCCAGTTGCGCGCGGCCGGCGACTGTAGAAAGTTCGCAAACGGCCACTGCGCCGCCACGAAGGCGCCTAGGAACACCGCGCCGAATGCGGCCGAGCGCCGCCAGCCGCCCCAGTTCCGCAGCCTGGGGCGCAACAGATCCAGCGCCACAGCCGGCACAACGATCAGCAGCGGGAACGGCGGTGGGATGAAAGTGGTCACATGCCGATACACCGGACCCAGCTTCGGTTCCGCGGAAAACAGCGGCAGAATCCACAGGAACAGCAGGTTCAGTGTGGTAAAGATGCCCGCGATCGCGGTACTGGCCCAGCGAAATTCGGAAACCTGTGCCACAGCCACCAGGAACATCGGCGCAAACAGCGACATCACCAGGTAAAACAGCGCGCTGTGCATCGAATCGGTGAACGTATACTCCTGGAACACGGCGATGGCCACGCCCAGCAGGTACGTGAACATATACAGCAGCAACGCCTCCAGCTTGCGGCGTAAGACGCCCTGGGCGCGGTTCATCTCTCCCAGAATCAAGACCACCGCGCCAAAGCGAATCGCCAGCAGCCCGAAGATCAGCACCACGTGCGGTGGGCTCAGGATCTTGACGTCCAGTCCGTAGGCTGCGTGCCACCAGTTATCGAACGGCGCTGAGGCGACCATGGACACTCCGCCCCAACAGCACAGAAAGGCGCCCAACGGTCCGTGGAAGCCCCAGATGCGCACGCCGCCAGCGCGCTCCGCGGGCGATCCGCTGAAGGTCGTGTGGAAGATCAGCCACGCCGAAGCCGCGCCTGCCAGAATGCCGCCAAAATGGATCAGTAGGTGGGGAGCGGTCCAGAACGTATCGCGGCCGATGCTCTCATGCCAGGAAATGTCCCAGACGCCGCCGATGGAGGCAGAAGTGACCGCCAGCGCGCACGCCCAGATGTACCAGGGAATCGCGGCGCGCCGGACGGCGGTCTCCTCCCTCCAAGCCGCTGCCGCGCTCTGAGCCATGCAAGCAGGATATCACTATGTTCGGGGCGGGGCAGTCTTATCCCATAGAGATGAGCCTGGGCGACATGTCGGCTTTTGCGGAAGCCAGCGAGGCCGTGCATTTCGCAGGCGGGAAAAGGGAGGAAGTTTACGCTTGGGTGGGCGCCTGTCTAGAGCGCAGAACTGGGTTGAGTTGGGGCGCACAGCGCGCGGTCTGGTACGGCGGCATATGGGCCGCCGCAGGTGGTTGAGTATCTGGGCCGCTGCACCCATCGTCTGGCCATCTCCAATCACCGCCTGGTGGCTCTCGAACAAGGCCGCGTTTTGTTTCGCTGGAAAGACTATCGCGACCAGCAGACACAGAAGGTGATGACGGTCTTCGCAGGGGAGTTCACCCGCCGCTTCCTGCTGCATGCCTTGCCGCCAGCCTTTCAGCGCATCCCTACTACGGCCTGCTCGCCAACTGCCACCGGGCGGAGAAACTGCAAGTCCGCCGCCGGCTGTTGACCGCCCCTATGGCAGACCTGCTTCCAGTGCCCGCGGATTACCGGGACTTTTACGCGGCAGTCACCGGGACCGAATAACCCGGCATTGATCGCAGCGGTGTGTCAGCTTTTGACGAAAGCCGGAATACCGCCTCCCTCTGGGCTAACGTGCGCTAATCTGGTCTTCCAAACCTCGCTGCAATATAACGGCAATCTGGGTGGACTGACCGGCGCTAACCAGCTGTGCAATACGTTGGCCGCCAACGCGAAACTAAGCGGCACGTTCAAAGCCTGGCTCAGCACGTCGGCGGGCTCGCCGTCAACCACCTTCACCGAGCCCCTGATTCCCTACACCCCGGTCGATGGTACATTGATCGCCAAGAATTGGACGGACCTGATTTCGGGTACCCTTCGTAGCTTTATCGACGAGGACGAGAATGGAGTCGTCGGAGCAGGCGCGCCGTGGACGAATACGAATGCGAATGGAACACTGGCCAACAGCAACAACGGGTGCTCGGACTTCACCTCCGCATCGCAGACCGAGAGAGGGGTCATCGGCAACAGCGCTGAAATTCAGAGCCAATGGACCAATTACGGGGTAAAGCCTTGCAACATTACAAGCCAGCTTTACTGCTTCCAGCAATAGGGCTCCGGTGGGTCGAGGCCAGGCGCGGAGTTGCTTACGACTTGCTATCCAAAATAAACGTAGGCACCAGCCCGCCCAACGAAGAGAACCCGCCATTGCCGGTGGAGAGCCAACTCGAGCAGCTGAGCACCTTCCCCAGATAGGCGAGCGGATGCACGTCCACCTGCATCTCCTTGAACTCCAGGTTGCCGTAGGTCACCATAGGGAACACCGAGCGCACCGGGCTGACCTTCTCCTGCACCACGTAGGGCGAACGCATGGCCTGCTTCAGCGCGCGGTCCCAGGCGGCCTCGTCCATATCCCAGCCGAAGAAGCTGTGCTGGTCGCTGTAGTCGTCGTTGGGCTTCAGGACCAGCTTCTCGCGATTCTGCTTGATGAAGTCCAGCAGATCGATGGTTTCCTCGCGATAGCTCGTCTTCGTCGCGGACACCAACCGGGTCCAGGGCACGTGATCGTGAATCGCTTTGCGCTCGGCGGGCGGGAATTTGGCGGTCAGCGCGTCGTCCGTCAGCAGGCCGAACATGGCTTTCTTGTGCGCCAATTCGGAGCGGAAACTGTTCACCACGCAAACAGTGCGCTCGCGGTATGCCCGCACCAGCGGATGGGTAAGGTCGAACCGCATCAGAAACTCCTGAATGCTGATGCGGCGGTAGATCAGGTCGATTTCGAACGGGCCTTTGCGAAGCACCTTGTTGCGGTATTCCAACTGATCCGGCGAGACAATCTCAACCGCATAGCCTTCCTCGCGGAAGAAATCGCGATACAACTGGAATTCGCTCTGGCCCGACTGATAAGCCGGCCGGAATTCGAGAATCGCGATGTTTGGTTTCTTGTGGCCGCCAAACTGTTTGTAGGCCTTGAGCAACGCGCCCAGCAGGTTCTTCTTGCCACCCACGCGGCTCAGGTGGTAGCGTTTGCGGAATTCCTTGACGGGCGGCGAATCGTAAAACAGATCGGCCAGGACCTCGGTATACGCCGCGCCGCTGGGCGAGTCGGCATTGTACTGCACGATATTCAGCGTGCCGTTGTTGAGATGCGAATCGAGGCGCGCGGCCACTTCCGGAATCTGATACCCGGGGTCGATGGCGGCCAGCATCTTCTCGGCCGGCAGCAATTCCATGCGGGCCAACAGGCTGGGGCTTTCGAGCACCATGCGCTGCATGCGGTCGATGGCGCTGATGAGCGCTTCGCCCGTTTTCACCAAGCTGTCGTATTGGCGGCGGGTAATGAAATTGGGGCGCAGGAACGGGCAAATCAGACGCCCGCCCGCGGAGAGGTGTTCCTCTTCCATGCGCTTGTGGAGATCGTCCACCCAGGCAAGGTCTCGGCAAGGGCCGTTTTCCAGTAGCCTGTTGTACCGGGATATGGCGTCGTCTAACTGGGACATTCGCAACCGTGAAAATGATCTATAATCAGTATCGCACACGGTGCGACCAATAGTATAGCCGTAACCGCGCCGAAATCGATGTAAATCGTTGTATTTCAGCTAGTTATAGATTTTTTCGCGCCTGTAACAGTAGGCTTGCCAGCGTCGGCCGATGGGCCGCGTGCCTCTCGAATGGCAGAATCTCATTCTGTCGCCGCGTTCTTGAGTGTGAATATTACCCCAGCGTTGTTCTTCCCTCCAACCGGTGTGGTTCCGTAGAGGTTGCCGCCCGAGTCGCGGACGACGCCGGCCGCGGGATTGCCGCCGTCCGTGCCCCCGGTGAAGCTATACAGCACCGTTTCGTTTCCGCCGGCGTCCAGCTTATATACCGTGCCCGCGCCGGAGGCTCCGCCGCCTGATGCGGTTCCGTAAAGATCGCCCGCCGAATCCATGACGAGGCCGGACGCCGGAGACATGCCGCCAGCCCCGGGCGCGAAGTTGTAAAGCACAGTCTCCTGGCCATTCGCCGCCAGTTTGTATACCACGCCAGATCCGGCGGCGCCGCCTTCGAAGGTGGTTCCGTAAAGGTTTCCTTCCGAATCCCCGATCACACCGGCCATGGGCAGGGAACCGTCGGCTCCGCCCGTGAAATTATAAAGCACGGTCTGGTGCCCGCCGGCGGTAATCTCAAAGACTACTCCGTAGCCGTGTGCTCCGCCCGAAACCGTCGTGCCATACAGATTGCCCGCCGAATTACGAATCACATTCACCGGCTGATTCCCGTCCGCTCCGCCCGTGAAGTTGTACAGCACCGTCTCGTCTCCGCTCGCATTCAACATGTACACCGTGCCCGCAAAACCAGTGCCTCCCGTCGGGGTGGCGCCATAGAGGTTGCCAGCCGAGTCGAGGATGACACCCGCGTCCGGCGAGGCGCCGTCGAAGCCGCCGAAGCTGTGCAATACCGTCTGCTGGCCGCTCGTGTCGATCTTGTACACCGTACCATCGCCGTTCAACCCCCCGGACCAGGTCGTGCCGTAAAGGTTGCCAGCCGAGTCGCGGATTACGCCCGCCGGGTTGCCCCCGTCACTTCCGCCCGTAAAAGTGTACAGCACCGTTTCATGAGCGTTCGCATCCAGCTTGTAGACGATTCCCTTACCGTAGGCGCCGCCGTAATAGGTGGCGCCATAGAGATTGCCGGCCGAGTCGATGACGCCTGCGTAAGGAGACGTCCCGTCCGGTCCGGCCGGGAAGCCATAGAGCACCGTCTCACTCCCGGCCGTGCCCAGCGTGTATACCGCGCCCGCATCGGCAGCACCGCCCAGATTGGTCGTGCCGTAAAGATTGCCCACGGAGTCCAGGATTACACCTGCCATGGGGTGGCCGCCATCCGCACCGCCCGTGAAGTTGTACAGCACCGTCTCCAGGCCTGCCGTATCCAGCTTGAAAACCACGCCCGCGGATGCCGCGCCGCCATTATAGGTGGTGCCATAAAGATTGCCTGCCGAATCCCGGCTCAACCCCGCCTCGGGGCGGTTCCCATCGCCTTGGCCTGTGAAGCTGTACAGCGTGGATTCGTTTCCCGCTGCATTCACCTCGAAAAGCACACCCGCCCCCGTCGCTCCGCCGCCTTGCGCCGTTCCGTAGAGATTGCCCGTTTGGTCGCGGATTGTTCCGCCCATCGGTCCGCGCCCATCAGCCTCGCCCGTAAAGGTATGCAGCACCGTTTCGTGGCCGCTTGAATCTAACTTGAAGACCACGCCGGCACCGGCTGTGCCGCCATCTTCCGTCGCGCCATAAAGATTCCCGGCCGCATCGCGGGCCAGCGCGCCCATTGGAAAGCCCCCATCGGCGCCGCCGGTGAAATTGTACAGGGTGGTCTCGTTGCCCGCCGCATCCAGCTTGAAAGCCACGCCCCAGCCCCCCGTGCCGCCTGTCGTTGCGGCCATACAGGTTGCCCGCCGAGTCGCGGATCGGGGTCGACCACGGATACGATCCATCGGATCCCGCAAGAGCGTGCAGTACCGTCTCCTGCCCGCTCGCACTGATCTTGAAGATCACGCCTACGCCCGACGTGCCGCCCCTGAATGTGGTCCCAT
>DATNMW010000154.1:0-11748 GCA_035602155.1 Bryobacteraceae bacterium
AGCCGCACCATCGAATGCCACGCCGACGTGGAGCTCGACCTGCCCGAGATCTATGTGGATTACGAGGAAAAGCCGCGCGAATACACGCTGACCGCGGTGACCAGCGTTCTGGACGTGCAAACGCGCATCTCCGATCTGTACCGCAGTCCGCACGACCAGATCCGGGAGCAGTTGCGCCTTTTGATAGAGAAGGTCAAGGAGCGCCAGGAGGCGGCCCTCATCAACAACTCCGAGTATGGTCTGCTCAACAACATCGCGCCCGAAATGAAAGTAAAGGCCAGGCACGGCGCACCCACGCCCGACGACATGGACGACCTCATCGCCAAGGTCTGGAAGGAGCCAAGCTTCTTCCTGGCGCATCCCCGCGCGATCGCCGCTTTTGGCCGCGAATGCACTTATCGAGGGGTACCACCGCCCACCGTAACGATGTTCGGTTCCCCGTTTATGACCTGGCGGGGGATCCCGCTCATCCCTTGCGACAAACTCCCCGTAAAGGCAAAGACCACCGACATCCTGCTCATGCGTACGGGTGAGAAGAAGCAGGGCGTGGTGGGGCTGTTCCAGCCCGGACTTCCGGGAGAAGTATCCCCCAGCCTGTCGGTTCGTTTCATGGGCATCAACCATAAGGCGATCGCTTCCTATTTGATTTCGCTGTATTGCTCAGTCGTGGTGCTGACCGAAGACGCCATCGGCGTACTAGAGAATGTCCATGTCGACCAATATCACGAGTACAAGTAACGGCGCGCGCCAAAACGGATCCAAATCGAGCGCCCCTATCCCGGCTTCCGGCGAAAACTTTCCGAGGTACCCGTTCGCGGCTATTCCTCTGCCCGATCCGGCGGTGATCGAGAGGCTCGCGAATGAGTTCTTTCTGGCGATGCCAAAGGATCTCGGGGATGGCGGCAGCTCCCCGGCCCCGCCAGCGGCCGAATCGGACGAAATTCCCGTTTTTTCGTTTCCGGAAATGCCTCGCGCGGGGACGCCTCCGAGTATCGCTGCGTCACCCCCGCCGTCTCCGCCCGGGCCGTTGACCGAAACCGATCTGCGCGCCATCGCCGCATCCTTGGCGGGCGCGATGGCGCTGGCCCCGGGCATTGCCGGCACCGCCCCTTCTTCGCCGGTTCCGAACTCACCGCCGGGTTTCCCCGCTGGGGGGAATATTTCACCAATATCCGTCGCTCCAACGCTACCGCCAGGGGCCGAGCTGTTTTCATTTCCGGGAACTTTGGGGGTCCCTTGGTCGCCCCTGGCCCCGCCAGGAGGAGCCGATACAGTTGCGGCTCAGCCGCCAGGTGCGCCGACGGCAAGCCCGGAAGCCATCCCTCCGGCGGTCCACGAATTGTTCTCCTTTCCGCGCGTACCGGCGATGCCCGGCGTCCCAGGCATCGAAACGATCCCGCGCGCCACGGCTCCGTTTGCATCGCCTTCCGCGGCGCCGCCAACGCACGATGTGAAAGGGATCGCTCCGGAGGCGCCCCGGGTCCCGCCCACTGCGGCGTCCGGCAGTTCCGCGCCGGGCACTCCGGCGCCGCTTTCGTCGCTGCCGGTAGCGAAAGAGCCGCCTCCCAGCGAAACGCCGGCCGCAACCGGGAGCAACTCCCCGCGTTCCGGCGTTGAGCCGTTTGAATTCCATCCGGACCTTGCGCCGGATGATCTCGGGATAGCCAAGCGTCCCTTCGATGCCAGAATGATCCGCCGCGATTTTCCGATCTTGCAGGAGCAGGTGCATGGACGGCCGCTGATCTGGCTGGACAGCGCCGCCACCACGCAGAAGCCCAATGCCGTGATCGACCGCTTGGCCTCCTTCTACCGGCACGAAAACTCCAACGTGCACCGCGCCGCGCACACACTCGCCGCGCGCGCCACGGACGCTTACGAAGGCGCGCGCGAGAAAGTGCGCCGTTTCCTAAACGCTTCTTCCACGCGCGAGATTGTTTTTGTGCGCGGCGCCACCGAGGGCATCAATCTCGTCGCCAAGAGTTGGGGCCAGCGCTACGTCGGCAAAGGCGATGAGGTGGTCATCACTTGGCTGGAACACCACGCCAACATCGTCCCCTGGCAGCAACTCTGCGCCGAAAAGGGCGCGTGCTTGCGGGTCGTGCCAGTAGACGACAGCGGCCAGGTGATCCTGGAGCAATATGAGAAGCTCCTCGGACCGCGCACTCGAATTGTGGCTTTCACCCACGTGTCGAACGCCTTGGGGACCGTTACCCCGGCGCGCGAGATGGTGGAGATGGCTCATCGCCACGGCGCGCTTGCGCTCGTCGACGGCGCCCAGTCCGTCCCGCACATGCGGGAGGATGTGCAGGCTCTGGATTGCGACTTCTTCGTATTCTCGGGTCACAAAGTGTTTGGGCCCACGGGAATCGGCGTGCTCTACGGAAAATCCGCCATCCTGGACAACACCCCGCCCTGGCAAGGCGGCGGCAACATGATCGCGGATGTCACCTTTGAGAAAACCCTCTATCAACCGGCTCCGCAGCGTTTTGAAGCGGGGACCGGGAATATCGCCGACGCCGCTGGCCTGGGCGCGGCGCTCGACTATCTGAGTGGGATCGGGATCGACAACGTGGCCCGCCACGAGCACGAACTCCTGACCTACGCGACTGCCGGGCTCCGCACTGTGCCGGGCCTGCGCATTATCGGTAATGCCGCGGAGAAAGCGGGTGTGATCTCCTTCGTCATCGACGAGGTTCGATCCGAGGACGTCGGCGTCGCACTCGATCAGGAGGGCATTGCCGTGCGCGCCGGCCACCACTGTGCCCAGCCCATCTTGCGCCGCTTCGGTCTGGAGTCTACAGTCCGCCCGTCGCTGGCCCTCTACAATACCACTGACGATATCGACGCTCTGGTGGCCGCCCTGCTGCGCATGCAGGCAGGGCGAGGCCACCGGACGCTCTGATTAGCCGGGGTGGCATCGAGGATTGGGCTGCTGCGGAAGTCGCACCAATCTGAGAACGCGAAACCCATGTCCAACATCTATCGAGATAATTCCTTAAGCATTGGCAAGACGCCGCTGGTGCGGCTCAACCGCATGGCGGCGGGTCTGAAAGCCACCGTGCTGGCGAAGATCGAAGGAAGGAACCCGTCTTATTCCGTCAAATGCCGCATCGGGGCATCCATGATCTGGGACGCCGAAAAAAGAGGCATTCTGAAGCCCGGCATCGAAATCGTGGAGCCTACCAGCGGGAACACCGGGATCGCGTTGGCATTTGTGGCCGCATCGCGGGGCTATGCGCTGACGCTTACCATGCCCGAAACCATGTCTATCGAGCGCCGCCGCGTCCTGGCGGCGTTCGGCGCCAAGCTGGTTCTGACGCCTGGCCCCGGAGGGATGTCCGGAGCCGTGCGGAAGGCGGTCGAGATTGCCGAATCCGACCCGGAGCACTACTTTCTCCCGCAACAGTTTGAGAATCGGGCCAACCCAGCCATCCACGAAGCCACCACCGGCCCCGAAGTCTGGGACGACACCGATGGATCCGTAGACGTGCTGGTTTCAGGGGTGGGCACCGGCGGAACCATCACCGGCGTCTCCCGGTTCATCAAGAAAACCAAGGGCAAGGCCATTGTCTCCGTGGCCGTGGAGCCGGCCGCCAGTCCGGTATTGACCCAGCAGCGGGCGGGTCTGCCGATTCAGCCCGCGCCCCACAAGATCCAGGGCATCGGCGCGGGCTTTGTGCCCAAGATACTCGATCTGTCGCTGGTGGACAGGATCGAACGCGTCACCAACGAGGAGGCCATCGAATTCGGACGCCGGCTGGCGCTGGAGGAAGGCATCCTGTCGGGGATCTCTTGCGGAGCGGCCGCCGCGGTTGCCATCCGGCTTGCGGGCGAAGAGGAATTTGCGGGCAAGACCATCGTGGTCATACTGCCCGATTCCGGGGAGCGGTACCTCTCCACGGTGCTCTTTGAGAGTTTGGCGGCGTAAGTAGGACGGCCTCCGGCCTGTCCATTCGAGGGCACAAGCACTTGAGGGCGGAAGCATGGATCTGCAAAAACTGAACACCCTTTCCCTGACGTTTGGCAGGGCGCTCGAGGCAGGTCTCAGGAGCGGAGATAAGAGCTTCGAACTGCCCAGCCGGATGGACATCGCGGAGATCTGCCGCCGCTATACCAAAGGTCTGTTTCCGCTCTTCTACCACAGCGATCGCGGGAGCAATTTTCCCAGCCAGGCGCGTGTGTATCTCAAGGACATCGAGAAGCTGCTTACCGATCAGATTTGCCGCGCCATCCATCTGGAGTGTCACTGCAGGGGCAGAGCGGTGCCGCCCGGAACCAAAAAAACGGCGCGGGAACGCGTCGACCAAGCCCTGGAGAGTTTGCCTGAACTCGTCCGCCTGCTAGCCTCCGACGTCGATGCGGCCTTCCGCGGCGACCCCGCCGCCGCGGGCCTCGAGGAGGTGCTGCTCAGCTATCCTTCCATTCAGGCGATTACTGTACAACGCCTGGCGCATCGCCTCTATGGCCTGGCGATCCCATACATTCCGCGCATGATGACCGAAGCCGCGCACAGTCAAACCGGCATCGATATTCACCCCGGCGCCACCATTGGGGAGTCGTTTTTCATCGATCATGGCACGGGCGTGGTGATCGGAGAAACCGCCGCCATCGGCAGCCGCGTCACCCTCTATCACGGCGTGACATTGGGCGCGTTCAATCCGCTGGACAGGGACGCTCTGGGCCAGTTGCGCCGGGGCGAGTCCAATAAGCGGCACCCCGATCTGGAGGATTACGTTACGGTGTATCCGAACGCGACCATTCTGGGAGGCAAAACGCGCGTAGGGCATCACAGCGTCATCGGAGGCAACGTGTGGTTGACGCACTCGGTGGTACCTTACAGCAAGGTCGTGGGTAAGGATCCCGAGTTGCTGATTCACGACGGGAGCCCCGAATCGCTAGGTGTGTTCAAGTTCGCCGGCGCGGGTATTTGACTCCGACTCGCTTGCCAGCGCTTGCTGCAGCGCTGCCACCAGCCGGGGACCCGTCTGCTGAATCTCGGCGATATGCTGCGCGGCAAGTTCCTTCATGACCCGCTCGCCAGCCTCCGTGAGTGCCACGATAACCTGCCGCCGGTCTTGCTCACCGGCCCGGCGATAGACCATGCCGTGCGTTTCCATGCGATCCACCAATTCCACGGCGCTGTGGTGGCGAACTTGCAGGCGCTCGGCCAGATAGCCGATGGTGGGGCCATCGCGCGTGCCGTCGAAGCCCTTAATGGCCAGCAACAACTGGTGCTGCTGCGGTTCCAGACCGTGGTCCCGTGCAGCTTTCTCGCTGAAATGCAGAAACTGCCGGATCTGGTAGCGGAACTCCGCGAGCGCCCGAAACTGCCGCGGCGACGTCTGCTCGATCAGTCTAGTGATGCTATAGACTATAGTGCAATGTGCCTTGATCGTCAAGTCCGGCTGGTCCCCTTTCGCTCACCGATACCAGCTTGTGCGAAGCTGGGTGTATTCCGCCGAAAGCCGAGGCCGCTCTCCATTTCAATGAACCAGCGCAAGATCCCCTATGCTGCCGCCCTGGGGGTGGCATTTGCTTTACTGATTGTTCCGCAAGCGCGGGCGCAGGGCGGGCCGCCCTACTATACGAACGATCCGGGAACGCCCGGCCCCCAGAACTGGGAAATTAATCTGGGATACATGCCGTTCTTATACAACGGCGCTTCGACGACTCACACGCCGGACGTGGATATCAATTACGGCGTGGGCGATCGAATCCAATTGACTTTCGAAAATGCATGGTTACGCGTGAAGAGCGGCCCAAACGCTGCGAAATATGGCGTGGGGCAAGATCAACTAGGCGTGAAATGGCGGTTCTACGACGACAAAAAGACGGGCCTCGGAATCTCCATCTTCCCGCAGCTTTCGATCAACAATCCCGATCGCTCGGTGCAACGCGGCATCACTCCGCCGGGCGCCAGCCTGATCTTGCCTGTGGAATTTACAAAACATCTGGGACCGGTCGATGTGAACTGGGAGGTTGGCTACAATGAGGTTCATCTGGGGCCGCATGGGTGGATCGCAGGTTTTGCGATCGGACACGACGTGACGAAGAAGCTGGAGTTGGACGCCGAGTTCTACGGACTGGGAACGTTCAATAACTCGAACAACCAGCAGACGATAGACGCGGGAGCGCGCTACAAACTGCGTCCGCCATTCATTCTTTTGCTGATGGCCGGGAGAAGCGTGGCGCCGGCGTACAAGAGCCAGCCTTTTTTTGTGGGATATTTCGGGATGCAGTTCCTGCTTCCGCCAAAGCCGTTCGAGTAGGGCACATTTCCTCCAATAGTACTAGCGCTGGCGTGTTTAAAGCGATTCAGTACTAGAATAATGTCAGCGGAGGCTGACATGCGCGTCCTGTATCTCATCGGTTTGGTTCTCGCGCAGGCTGCGATAAGCCGCGGCGCTGAGCCATCTTACTATGCTCCGGCCTTGCAGTGGGTAACCTCGCTGGGCGGCTCGGGCACTAACACCGCCACCGCCGTGGCGGCGGATACCAATGGGAATCTTTACATCGCCGGAAATACAACTTCCTTGGATCTCCCTACGGTGGGGGCTGCGCAACCGCATTCAGGAGGGTCGACTTTGGTTCGCATCGACCCGGCTTCGGGGATCAGCCAGAATATATATTTCCAGGGCGCGGCCAATTTGGGAACCGTGCAAAGCGTGGCCGCGGACCCCGAAAATTCCCAAAGCATCTACGCATCCGGATCCGGCGGCGTTTTTCACAGCCAGGATGGCGGGAACACATGGACCAACCTGGCGCCCATCCCTTCGGCCCCATTTGTGTATTCGATTGTGGTCGATCCCCGAAACAGCAAAGCGCTGTATGCCAGCACGGCCCCGTTGGGCGCCTTCAAGAGCATGGATGGCGGCGCTAGTTGGGTGGCGATCGACAAAGGCGTTCCTGCGGCTCCCGACGGCACGTTGGACATTTACCAAATCTGGGTGGATCCGAATTCGCCGGCGGTGCTGTTGGCGTCAGCTAATACCGGCCTGTTGCGCAGTGCCAATGCGGGAGTTAGCTGGACTCAAGTTCTGGGTCCCGTTTCAGGGGTCACCTTCGATCCATTTACGCCGGGAACGATTTACGTCTGCGGTCCAGGCTCGCTGGGTATTGCCGAAAGCAAGGACGACGGACAGACGTGGACCCCTCTCCCTTCGTTGACCGGTCAGGGCTCTTGGGCGGTCAGGATCGTGGCCGACCCCTTTCATCAGGGCACTCTGTATGCGGGCGGCTACGGCCTGTTTCAGAGCACGGACGCAGGCATGACGTGGACACCGGTGGGACCTTATCTTGCGACCTACTACACCGCGGCGATGGCGGCCGATCCGAGCAAGCCGGTGCTGTACGTGGGCGCATGGCCCAACGGCGTTCTGGTGAGCACGGACGGTTTCAACACATCTACGACGCTGGCGCCGCAACTTCCCCAGGTCAGTCAGATCCTGGTGGCAGGGGCCAGCGTCTTCGCGGTGCCCATGCAGACCACGGACGTGTTTGTCGCCAAGCTGGATACAAACGGCAACATCGTGTACACGACCTACTTCGGCGGAAGCGGAAACGACGCGGCCTCGGCCATAGCCGTGGGGCAGGATGGCAGCGTTTACGTGACCGGCTCCACGAATTCAACGGATTTCCCGGTAACGCCGGGGTCTTACACGGGCGGTGGCCAGGCGAGTTACGTTTTCAAGCTGAAACCGGATGGGTCGCTGGCATGGTCTACTTTCTTTGCGGACGGGCATACCACAGTCAGCGCCCTAGCCGTGGACGAAGGGGGCGAGCCGTATCTTGCCGGGTCCACCAGCGGCTATCTGCCGACAACTCCCGGCGCATACCAGACTACATTCCAACAACCGCCCCAAGTCCCATGCAGCTTCCCGACGTCGATCTGGTGCCCCTTGCCCTTTCCGATCACTTCCGCATTCCTGACGAAGTTCAATGCCGGCGGATCGGGACTCGTGTTTTCGACGTACATTGCAAACGATGCGCAGAACAATGCGATCATGAATGCCAACGCGCTGGCGTTGGCCCCCGGAGGCGGCGTCTATCTGGCGGGCGCCGCGGTGTTTCTGATGAATGGCAGCGGCAGCGCGCTGCTCGCCTCCAATACCCAGGCAACGGTGGGCATGAACGCGATCGCCCTCGACGGCAGTTCGAATGTCTACGTCACCGGCTCCGGCTACCCGCCGGTTACCGCGGGAGCGTTTCAAATGTCGCCAGTGCCGCCGATACCCGGCCTGCCCGGAACCGCCGTTGGGGCAACCTGGCCCGCTTTTGTGATGAAGCTCGACAGCGGCCTTTCCGAGATCCTCAGCGCGACCCTGCTGAGCGGCGAAGGGATTAACGCTGGCAATAGCATTGCAATCGATTCATCGGGCAACGCGATCACCGGCGGCAATACGACTTCCAAGGCATTTCCGACGCGGGCGCCCTCGCAAGGAAACTTCTCCGGAACGGCTGGTTCCGGGTATGTGGCCGGGTTGGATCCGACACTGTCTTCCCTGCTCTTTTCGACATTCGTGGGGAATGCGCAGCCATTCAAACTGGCGGGAGTGGTTCCCGACGGCAATGGGAACATCCTGCTGGCGGGGTCCACCCCCACTACCGTTTTCGCCAACAAGATTGCCCTACCGCCGGCGCCCGCGACGCGCCTCGATTCCGTGATCAATACCGCCAGCCGGATCGCGGGCTCTTTGTCTCCGGGCGAAACCGTTGCGGCGCTGGGCGCGGGCTTCGGGTCGAATGCGCAACTGACCATCGGCGGCGAGCCGGCTACCGTCCTGTCGCAGACCGCGACCGCCATCCTGGCCGTAGTGCCGTCGAATATCGACACCGCGGGCCCTTTGCAAGTCAAAGTCACCGCGGGCGGCGCGGTTTCCAATGCTGTTTGGATGCCGGCGGCGGTGGCTTCCCCGGGCATCTACTCGGTCAATGGCAGCGGTACGGGCCAGGGTTATATCCTGAACAGCGATGGCGCCGTGAATTCGCCGTCGAACCCGGTTGCTATGGGTTCCCCGATCACGATTCTGGCTACCGGCGGAGGCCAGATGCAATTCGTAGGGCAGTACGCCGTGACGAATCTGCCGGTGTCGGTCTTCGTGGATGGGTTCTACGCGTACGGCATCGCCGCTGTAGTGAAGCAGGTCACAGGGCTACCTGGTCCGGTCTACGAGATCAGCGTATACGTGCCGAATCCGGCCGCCGACGCCGATCCGACTCTGGCCGGTTTCACCATGCCGCCGCAGGTTTCCGTGGTGATGGTTCTAGGCAACGTGAATTCGCTCAATCCGGATTCGTCGGCCTTGGTGAGCCAGGCCGGGATCGCGCTCTCTATCAAGCAGTGAGATGCTATCCTAAAAGGCTAAGGTCCCGCCATGCATATCAGAAAACAAAGATTGTTGACTCCTGGCCCCACGCCTCTCTATCCGCCTGCGCTGCACGCCATGATGGCGTCGGATATACACCATCGCACGGAAGACTTCCGCAAAGTGTACCGGTCCACGCTCGCGGACCTGAAAGAGGTGATGGGCACAGCGAACGATGTCCTGATGTTTGCCGCCTCGGGCACCGGGGCCATGGATGCGGCCGTATCGAACCTGTTCTCGCGCGGCGATAAGGTGGTCGTCTGCGTAGCTGGGAAGTTCGGCGAACGATGGGCCGAGATCGCCAAAGCGTACGGGCTGGATGCGACGGTCATCACCGTCCCCTACGGCGAAGTGGTTGCGCCCGAGAAGCTGGAAGCCGCGCTGGCGGCCGAGCCGGCCACCCGCGGCGTATTCGTACAAGCTTCTGAAACCTCCACCGGCGCGGTGCACGACGTGCGCGCCATGGCCCGCGCCGTCGGCAAGACCGGCGCCATCTTCGTTGTAGACGCCATCACCGGCCTGGGCACCATGCCGCTGGATATCGACGGCTGGGGCCTGGACGTAGTCATCGGCGGCTCGCAGAAAGCTTTCATGATTCCGCCTGGGCTGGCCTTTATGTCCGTTAGCCCGAAGGCCTGGAGCTTCGCCGACAGCGCTACTTTGCCGCATTTCTACTTCAACCTGAAGAAGGAAAAGAAGAGCGGCGACGCGGGCGAATCGAGCTGGACGCCATCTACGGCGCTGATTCTGGCGCTCGCGGAAGCGTTGAAATATGTGAAACAGATCGGCATGCCGCACCTGATCGAGAACGCGCAACTGCTGGCCCGCGCCACGCGCGCCGCCGTCGAAAAGCTGGGCCTCGATCTGTTCGCCCCGGATGCTCCGGGCTCCTCGGTGACTGCGGTGAGAGCGCCACGCGGTCTGGATTCCAGCGTAATCGTAAAGGAATTTCGCAGCCGTTTCGGCGCCGTGATCGCGAATGGGCAGGGCAGCATGAAGGGGCAGATTTTCCGCATCGCGCACCTGGGCTACTTCGATTTCGCGGATCTCTTCGCCGTGATCGCGGAGCTCGAAATCATCCTGCACGCCAACGGCTACCCGGTCGAATTCGGGACGGGCGTCGCCGCGGTTCAGAACGTTTATACCGAGGTTGCGGTCGCGCAGCAGGCCGTGCACGCATGATCGTCCTGGTCGCGGAGCCGCTTGCAGAGGCGGCAGTCGCTCTTCTGAAGTCTCAGCCCGGCTGGAAGGTAATCGTTTCCAGTCCCAAAGAGTATTCAAACCACCTCGCGGAAGCGGATGCGCTAGTTGTGCGCAGCGCCGTGCAAGTGAACCAGGCGGTGCTCGACAAAGCGCCCCGCTTGCGGGTCATCGGCCGCGCTGGCGTGGGCGTCGACAACGTCGATCTGGAAGCCGCCACAGCCGCAGGCGTCCTGGTGATGAACACGCCCGGAGGCAATGCCATCTCGGTGGCCGAGCACACCCTGGCGCTGATGCTGGCCATGGCGCGCCATATTCCGCAAGCCACCCAATCCACCACCGGCGGCAAGTGGGAAAAGAAGAAGTTCATGGGCAGCGAACTGCGCGGCAAGTCGCTGGGCATCGTGGGGCTGGGCAGCATTGGCCGCGAAGTGGTGAAGCGCGCGCGCGCGTTCGAGATGCGCGTACAGGCGTTCGATCCGTATGTCACCGCGCAGATCGCCAAAGATCTGGGCGTCGCGCTGGTGGATTTACCGGCGCTCTACGCCCAGAGCGACTATATCACGCTGCATGTGGCGCTTACGCCCGAGACCGAGAGCATGCTTTCGCATGACGCCTTCGCGCAGATGAAGCAGGGCGTGCGCATCGTGAATTGCGCGCGCGGCGAGTTGGTCGACGACGAGGCCCTGCGGCAGGCGATCGAATCGGGCAAGGTGGCTTCGGCCGCGCTGGACGTGTTTGCGGTGGAACCGCCGCCGGCGGGTTATCCTCTATTCGCCGGAAACGCGGGCCACCACGTGCTGGCCACGCCGCACATCGCGGGATCGACCGAAGAAGCGCAGGAGATCGTGGGCGTGCGCATCGCCGAACAGGTGGTCGAGTATCTGAAGAACGGGGTGGCGCTGAACGCGGTCAACATGCCGGCGCTTTCACCCGAGCAGTACCGCGCGCTGGGGCCGTATATCAATGTCGCCGAGCGGCTGGGGAGTTTTGCGGCGTACATCGCCGCGGGGCACACCAAGACGGTGCGTCTCGCTTACTTCGGGCGCATCGGCGAGAACAATACCAACCTGCTGCGCAATGCCGGCCTGGCGGGCGTGCTGAAGCGGTCGATGTCCGAGCGCGCCAACCTGATCAACGCCATGCAGATTGCCGGGCAGCGCGGCTGGAATCTGGCCGAGCG
>DATNMW010000155.1:0-22962 GCA_035602155.1 Bryobacteraceae bacterium
TATCCGGCGCTGCCGGACCGTCTGCTGTTTTGCAACCGGCTGGCGCACTCGCTGGCCGCGATTCCCGCGCTCGAAGCGGCGGTGCGATCGGGCAAGCTGGTGCATGCGGAGGCCGCCGGAGGCCGCGCGGCGCGTGAGACCGGCTTCATCGCCCAGGACCTGATCTTTCCGGAATACTTCCGCGTGGCGGGCATACCGTTGGCCGCCGGCCGCGAGTTCGGGCCTCCGGATACGGGCCAAAGCGAACCGGTGGCCATCGTGGACCGGGAATTCGCGCGCCGCTATTTCGCGGACCAGGACCCCTTGGGCAAGCACATCAGGGTGGGGGAATTGGGCGGCGGCTCGCCCTGGCGAACCGTGGTCGGCCTGGCTGGCAGTATCAAGGAGACCAATCCGTTCGATGAAATGCACTGGAAAGTGCAGCCGCACGTTTACGTGCCTTTCACGCAGAGCGAGCCGAACGGCGGACGCCAGTTGGTGGTCATGATGCGCGCGGGCGGGCGCTGGCTGGGCGCGGACGACCGGCCGCTCGAGACGCTGGTGGCGGCGCTGCGGCGCACGGTCGGCCAGATCGATCCTGTGTTGCCGCTTTCCGAGGTCACCAGCATGCGGCAGTTCCTGAACGAGCAGGCGTTTTCAAAGCCGGGCTTCCGCGCGGCGCTGCTGGGAATGTTCGCCGCGCTGGCACTGCTGATGGCCGCCATTGGGCTGTACGGTGTGTTGTCGCAACTGGTCACGCAGCGGCGGCGTGAGGTGGGCGTGCGCATGGCGTTGGGCGCATCGCCGGGCGATGTGGTTGGGCTGGTAGTGCGGCACAACCTGTTGCTGACGGCCATCGGCATTGTGGTGGGAGCGCTGACGGCGATGGCCGGAATGCGGCTGTTGCGGAGTTTCCTGCTGACCGGTCCGGGACGTCCGCTGGTGCTTCTGGGAGTGGCGGCGCTGATGCTGGGCGTCGCGCTGGTGGCGGGCGCGGCGCCGGCTTGGCGGGCGGCGCGTATCGATCCGGCGGTGGCGTTGCGGGAGGAATAATCGACCCGACGAATGGCCGACTTCCTTTCGCCGCCGCATATCGGGATTTGCCTCGGGAAGGAAAAGTCCGGGATGGAAGCGGGCCGGACTGGAAGCGTGGAGTCCCAGATCACGGCGGCGACTCGCGGCTACCGAGCCGGGAAAAATTGTCTGCCGGAGATCACGGTTGGCGCGGCGGAAAAAAGTCCGCCGCGATGTGCGGAATCCAGCGCTTCGCTTGCGATTGGTAGCCACCACCGCCTGGGGAATCTGCCCTGGTCCACCAGATACTGGCGGCGGTCCTCCACCAGAATCCGCGCCCTGGGGATCGTTCTTAGCCCTTCAACCCACGATCCGCCGCGCCCACTTCAACCGGGTTTGAGCTAAAGTGATCTTCAGTGCGAAATCCAATGAAATCGCCTACCATGCGCGCAATCGGCGCATTGTTGCTGCTATGCCGCGCGCCGTTGTGCGCACAGGCCCCATCGCCGGTCAACCCGCACGCCTCGCCGGAAGCGCGCGCCTTGCTCAACTACCTGTACTCCATCTCGGGACATTACATCCTCACCGGCCAGCACAACTATCCGAACACCATCGCCAATTGGACCGACCGCGCCTACGATCTCACGGGCAAGTACCCCGCGGTCTTCGGTCAGGATTTCGGTTTTCAAGGCGGCGCCGACAAGGACTCCACGCTCGCCAGGCCTGCCCTGGTCGGGGAAGCCATGCGCCAATATCGCAACGGCGCAATCGTGACTTTCACCTGGCACGCCGTCAGACCTACGGAGGATGAGCCAGTCACTTTCCGCGACAGCGTGCAAGGCCATCTCTCGGATTTCGAATGGCGCGAGTTGCTCACTCCCGGCAGTGCCCTCTATAAACGCTGGTGCGCGCAGGTGGACGTCATCGCCGGCTACTTGAAGCAATTGCGCGACGCGCGCGTGCCCGTTCTGTGGCGATCCTATCATGAGGTCAACGGCAACTGGTTCTGGTGGGGCGGCCGCAGAGGTAAGGATGGGTCCGCGGCGCTGTACCGCCAACTATTCGACCGCTTCGTGAATTATCATCGTCTGGACAATCTGGTTTGGGTGTGGAACGCCAACGCTCCCGGCTCGGGAGGCTCCGGACCGGGTCCGTATGCGGATTACTTCCCGGGTCTGGAATACGCGGACGTGCTCTCGGTGGATGTATACGGCGAGTTCAAGCAGAGCTTCTACGACGACTTAGTAACACTTTCCGCGGGAAAGCCGGTGGCCCTGGGCGAAGTCGGCGGCGTCCCCAGCCCCGCCACGCTGGCGGCGCAACCCAAATACGCGTGGTTCATGGCTTGGAGCGAGCTTATAGAGATGAGCAACCCGCTGGACGCCGTGCGTGCAGTCTACAACGATCCGCACGCACTAAGCCGCGACGACCCGCGGATGTCGCAAGCCATGGCGGCAATCCGTAAATCGTCCGCCGCCCCCGATCCGCAATTGGTGACGCCCGATCCGTTGCCCGCAGCCAAGGAGTTACTGGCGAAGTTGTATCGCACGGCGGGCCATGGCACCCTGAGCGGCCAGGATTCGGCGGCGGCCACGCAACAAGTCTTCGAGGTTACGTCCAAATATCCGGCGATATATGGAGCGGATCTGGCGGAGCCTGGCGCGCAAGCCGTCGTCGACGAAGCCAAAGGCCAGTTTCGGAACCACGCTATTATCACCTTGAGTTGGCGCCCCATGCGCCCGACAGACGATGCGGCCGGCAAGCTATCGAACTTCGAGTGGAAGGAATTGCTGACGCCCGGCAGCCGGCTCTTCGTCCGATGGAGCGCGCAGGTGGACGCTGCCGCCGGCTATTTGAAGCAGTTGCAGGAGGCTGGCGTACCAGTGCTTTGGCGTCCGTATCCGCAACCGAACGGCGACAAGTTCTGGTGGGGCGGGCACAAGGGCGAATCGGCAGCGCTGTACCGGCAGTTGTTCGATCGCCTGGTTAACCACCATAAGCTGCGCAACCTGGTTTGGGTGTGGAACGCCGCCGCGCCGGGATTCGGGCCTGACTCGCCAGGCCAATATTCCGATTACTTCCCAGGTCTCGAGTACGCCGACGCGCTCGCGGTGGACCTCCGCAATACACCGTTCTCGTGGCGCCGCGACGCGGAACTGGCGCGCTTCGCGGTCGGAAAAGCGATCGGCCTAGGGCTGGATGGCTGGACGCCGACCGTCGGCATGCTGGAACAGCCCACCAAGTGGTCTTGGTTTCTGGCTTCCGGTACCGAACAGCCGGATGCCCTGCGCGCCCTATACGCGAACCCCCATGTGGTATCGCGGGAGTAGAATAGCCCCGTGACCACAACCAAAGGAGACAACTATGACAAGATTCGCGATCTTCCTGCTAGCGGCGATCTCAGCATTCGCTCAACAAAATCCGCTGCAAGAGAAGATACTAGCCAAAGAGCGGCAAGGGCTGGATTTCCTGAAAACCGGCGACCTTGCCGGCTTTGCCGCGCTAACAGCCGAAGACGCTGTATTCGTCGACACTCACGGCCCCGCAACCAAGGCGGTGGTGGTGAAGAACACATCGGAGTTCCGCCTCGACGACTACAGCATCGAAGACGTGAAATTCGTGCCGCTCTCTTCGAAGTCCGGCTTGATCGCTTATAAGATCACGGAATCCGGTACGTCCCATGGAAAACAATTCAAGGCAAAGGTATATGTCTCGTCTATTTGGGCGGAGCGCAAAGGTAAGTGGCTCTGCCTGTTCAGCCAGGAGACTGGGGCGCGATAACCAGGAGAATATTATGCGCGCTAACTATATCTTCCCGGCGCTGGCCTGTCTCTTGTATCAGGGCAATGCCGCGCCCATCGCGGGGTCGCTCGGGATCTTCGAAGACCATGCCGACGTCGGCACTATCCTGCACACCGGCTCCGTCGAATATGACACCGCGAAACGGACCTACACCATCGCGGGCAGCGGCGAAAATATGTGGTTCGGAACCGACGCTTTCCAGTTCGTTTGGAAGAAGGTATCCGGCGATGTCACGCTGACGGCGGACATCTCGTTCATCGGCGCCGGCGCGGAGGCGCACCGCAAGGCCGTCCTGATGATCCGCCAAAGCCTGGACGCCGATTCGCCCTACGCCGACGTAGCGCGGCATGGCGACGGCCTGACCTCCTTGCAGGCCCGCGACGAAAAGGGCGTCAACACCACTGAAGTTCAGTCCGCCACGAAGGCGCCCGCGCGCGTACGCATCGCCAAGCGCGGCGATTACTTCTACATATGGGTGGCGGGCGAGGGGCAGGACCTACAATTCTCCGGAGGGTCGATGCGCGTCCCCTTGCACGATCCGTTCTATGTGGGCCTCGGCGTCTGCTCGCACAATAAAGATGTCGTTGAAAAGGCTGTATTCTCCAATGTGGAGCTGACCAGCGGCGCGCCCACGGAAGCCCCGCCGACGTTGTACAGCACCCTGGAGACCGTTCCGCTTAATGGCGACCGGCGGGTCGTGTATGTCGCTAAGGGCCTTCTGTCTGGTCCGGTGTGGACACCCGACGGCGCCGCCATCGTATTCCATAGCGATGCGGGCATGGAGAAAATTCCCGCCGCCGGTGGCAAACCGGAGAACTTGCCCCAATCTGGAGTCTCCTCTTTTGGTCCGGCCACAACCGGCAAAGACCTGCCATCGGACGGTTTACACAACTATTCACCGAGCCTCTCGCCCGATGGGCGGCAAATCGCATTCTTGTCTTCCGACGGAGACAAGAAAGATGTCTTGCTCCGCGTCCTGTCGCTCAAGGACGGTAAAGTCAGTGTGGTGGCGAAATTCGTTGGAGGGAGTGGAACCATGGGCGCGCCCTGGTCGCCCGACGGACGCCGCCTGGCCTTCATCAGCTATCAATGGATTCAGTAAGCTTCGCCTGCATCCGCCGCATGCCGCGCAGCCAGCGATCGTAATCGTTAGCCTTGCGCCGTAGATACTCGCCCACCTCCGGATGCGGCAGGATCAGAAAGCGTTCCTCGGCTAACCCTGCTACGACTGACTCGGCGACCTGCTCGGGTTCCAGCGCGCCTTCCACCAGGAAGCGGCCCGGCCCCTGTTCCGCCTCCGCCAGCATGTTGGTGCGCACGCCTTGCGGGCACAGGCATGACACGCGGATGCCCCGGTCGCCGTAAGTCACCGACAGCCATTCAGCCAGCGACACTGCCGCGTGCTTGGTCACGGCGTAAGGCGCCGAGCCGACCTGCGTCAACAATCCGGCCGCCGAAGCGGTCTGCAACAAGTAGCCCTCGCCGCGCGCCAGCATGCCCGGCAGCACCGCGCGCGCGGCATACACATGCGCCATGAGATTGACGCTCCAGATGCGCTGCCAGTCGCTGTCGGATACCTCTACGCCGCCGAGCATACCGATGCCCGCATTGGAGCAAAACAGATCGATCCCGCCGAAGGCCGTGGTGGTGAGATTCACGAGTTCGATAATATCGTCCTCACGGCTCACGTCGGTGCGCACCGCCAGCCCGCCGATTTCGGCCGCCACTTGTTCCGCACCAGCGCCATCCACATCCGCGACAACGACGCCGCGCGCGCCCTCTGCCGCAAACCTCCGGCACAAAGCCCGGCCAATGCCGCTGGCCGCGCCCGTCACCACCGCGACTCTATCGGCGAGTTTCATGCTTTGCCCGCATTGTATTTCTGCAACTCCATCTTAGCCACCGCTTCGCGATGCACTTCGTCCGGCCCGTCCGCCAGCCGCAGCGTGCGCGCGCTCGCCCAGGCATGCGCCAGAAAGAAATCGTCGCACACGCCCGCTCCGCCATGCGCCTGTATGGCCCGGTCAAGCACCCGCAACGCCATGTTGGGCGCTACCACCTTAATCATGGCGATCTCGGCTCTGGCGGCTTTGTTGCCCGCCGCATCCATCATGTAAGCGGCCTTCAAGGTGAGCAGGCGCGCCTGCTCGATCTCCATGCGCGAATCGGCGATCTCGGCGCGTAGCGTGCCGAATTCCGCCAGCTTCCGCCCGAAAGCCACGCGCGATTCCGTCCGCCGGCACATCGCCTCCAGTGCGCGCTCGGCCAGGCCGATCAGCCGCATGCAATGGTGGATGCGTCCCGGCCCCAGGCGTCCCTGCGCGATCTCGAAGCCGCGCCCTTCTCCCAGCAGCATGTTGGTAATGGGCACGCGCACGTTGTCGAAAACCACTTCGCCGTGCCCATGCGGCGCGTCGTCGTAGCCAAACACCGGCAGCATCCGCTTGATGGCGATACCCGGCGTATCGAGCGGCGCCAGGATCATGGCTTGCTGCTTGTGCCGTGGCGCTTGCGGGTCCGTCTTGCCCATGAAGATGGCGATCTTGCAGCGCGGGTCGCCCGCGCCGGAGGACCACCATTTTCGCCCGTTCAGCACATACTCATCGCCCTCGCGCACGATGCTGGCGCAGATGTTGGTGGCGTCCGACGAGGCGACTGCCGGCTCGGTCATGCAATAGCAGGATCGGATGCGGCCCTCCAGCAACGGTACCAGCCACTGCTGTTTCTGCTCCGGTGTGCCGTAGCGCGCCAGCACTTCCATGTTGCCGGTGTCCGGCGCCGAGCAGTTGAAGACCTCACCCGCCATGGCCGCGCGCCCCATGATTTCGCACAAGGGTGCGTACTCCAGATTGGTCAGGCCCGCGCCCCATTCGGGGTCCGGCAGAAACAGGTTCCACAGCCCGGCGGCGCGCGCCTTGGGCTTCAACTCTTCAATGATGGGGACCGGTTGCCAGCGGTCCCCTTCGGCGATCTGCCGGTAATAGAGCGCCTCGTTCGGATAGATATGCCGGTCCATGAAAGCGATCAGCTTCTGCTGCAGTTCCTGGACCTTTTGGGAATGCGCGAAGTGCATTCCCGGATTGTCACGCAATGCGCGGCAGGATGCAAAGGGCAGGACGCGACCGCGCGGACCGAACGCGCCTTGCTGTTAGTGTATGATCTTTAGGGGATCGGCAGGCTGCCGAGGGCGCTTCCGAAGCAGGAGGAGTTCCGATGGAGTTCAAACTGTTCGGTCCTGGTGGTTCTCCAAGCGACCACTTTCAGAAGGACTTGAAGGTACTGCTTGACCTCGAAGAGGAGGCGTGGGACGCGCTTGCGAGCTGGCTTCTAACAACCACAGATTTTGACAGCGAACACGTCTCGAATCCTAGTACATATGGGCTGCAGTTGCCGGAAATCCAGCGCGACCTTCTGCTTCTGAATTGCCCTCGGGAACGCATTGAGCGGCTGGAATCTTTATTGGAACGTCTGCGCCCAGCGCGCGAACGCGTTTACTACGACTACGTGCGTTTCGACCACTAAAATGCTGTCCTGCCGACGCTGGAAGACATAAATGTCGTTTGCGACCTGCACCCCGTTTTCTAAGACACAGGTGCGGCACACAAAGGTTCTTGGGTACAGTTACATGGTGCTAATGGAGCTCTTCACCGAGGACTTTGGGGGAAGAAAGCAGCGGCTCGGCTTTCAGATGAACGAAGCGACCCTTGCGGATTTCCAAGCGGCGCTCCAGCGAGGCAGAGAACAACTGGATATACTAAAGGCAAGCACAAGTGCAATCTCGACTCAAGAGCAGTAGAGAAGTAGCGCCGCCAACCAAACGGGCCGGCATCCGAGACGACTTTCGCCGCAACGGAACCACCCCGCTCAGACACGCTGGGCGACACGAGCGCCGCGAGTTTCGATCATACGCGCTGCACTCGCCGTTCGTAAGCGGACGCGATGGCGACGGGGCGCTCGGCACGCATCCCTCCGGGATGGGCCACGAAGCGCAAGCGATCATGGACCGAGTGAAGGCGCTAGTATCCGACGAACTTCACGACCGCTATCATGAATTGGTCGATAAACGCCTTCGAGGGATGCTGGATTTCACCGAGTTGCTGGAACTGGAGCGGATTGAGGCTCGCCTAGATGGCGAGGACCAAGACGAAGCCGCTCGGTTGACCGTTCTTCAGGAGGACTGGCGTCGCGAACGCAAAGAGTTGGTGGCATCAATTGAGCACCTGCTGGTCCGTTTCAAGGCTGCGAGTTGAACTGTCGTGTCCCGATTTGTCCGGCAAGGGGCTCCGCCACAATTCGATGAGTACAGGATGTATCTGCCATTTCCGCGTCGCGACTTCCGTTGCCGTTGCGCGTACGGCGAACGTACTGAAACTTTCTTAGGTGGGGGGGGGAGTTCTTTGGAGATCGATCACTTCAGACCGGTCTGGAGATTCCTTGAGCAGGTGACGCACTACCAGGAAACGCCCGACGGCACGTTGCAAGCCCTAACCAATTGCGGGCGTTGGCTGGCGGGCTCGACCTCGTCGAATAAAGTCGGATCCGGGAAGAAATCGATGCTTTGAACGCTCGGATCGCTGACAGCCAGCGCCTCTTTTTGTGAGTCGAGGACGGGCGGCTACTCTGCTCGCCGCCCTTCCGACAGCGCAACCTGCTAAACCCCCGCTAACTTCCGACCTCGCGACCAAAGATCGCTGGCTTCTTCGATGACTTTGCAGCTCTCGCCGTAAATTATCTTGAGCCGGTCGAAGATGTCTTTGCTGGCCACCGCCAAGTCGCCTGTGTGGCCGGCAACTCGCCGCGAAATCTCCTTCGCCGCGTACCAGCGATCGCGCTTTCGCCGGCTAATCGCGACGGCCACCCCGATGGCAGCGCCCACGCCGACGCCGATCCAAACCAGGTTCGCGTTGCTCCCCGTATGGCCGTTATTCTCCGCCTTCGTGTTCTTCCCTTGTTCGTGTTCGCTTGTCATGAGTTCGAAACTCTCCTGAACCCATTTTATCGGGAGCTTCGGAGATTTCCACGAAAAATCGGACCGGGAGAGTGAGGTGCGGTACAGACTGCACATTCCAGACGTGCGCGCGAGCACCAAAGTCCGCGTTACGGTGTGAGCGCGCTCACGCCTCTTTCTTCTTCAGCAGGTGATCGTTGTCCTTGATGAACGCTTTGATCTGCTCCGCCGCGGTCAGCAGTTTCTCCCACTGCTCCTTGTACAGTGTGACGGGAAAGCGGCCCAGTCCATAGACGGATACGCCGCCTTTCTCGCTCACGCGGACGGAAATCTGGCCCCGTCCCGGCTTCTTCAACGCCTCGTTCTCGGCGCGCAAACGTTCCAGTTCAGCTTTCAGATCTTCTTCGGCCATAACATGACAGGATAGCGGATTTCTACCACTCGCCGGAGCGCGGCGGCTCCGTTCCCGCACGCGGGGCAAAAAGTTCCCAAAACTTTACAAAATGGCCACACACCGGCGCGCCGGTCCGTCTTATCGTGAAAACATGCCGGCCACGGACCAAAGCGGCGCGCAACCCGTTGTGGAAACCTCCGCGCAAGACGACGTTACGCGCAGGAAATTCCATATCGCCATGATCTACGGCCTGTGGAGCATTATTGCCGCGGCGCTCTCCATCCCGGCGGCGATCTATCTCCTCATTCCTCCCAAGCTCCGCAAAATGCCGGAGTGGGCCGAGGCGGGCGACGTGTCCAGCCTGGAGCCGCGCGTGCCGGTCGAGATGGTCTTCCGCCAGAACCGCGTGGATGGCTGGAAAATCCAGAGCGAAAAAACCACGGCCTGGGTGGTGAAGCTTGGCGCTTCTCAAGTCGTCGCCTACGGTCCGCAATGCACGCACCTGGGCTGCGCCTATCATTGGGACGACAGCCGCAACAACTTTCTGTGCCCGTGCCATACGTCCGTCTTCGCCGTCGATGGCGCAGTGGTTTCGGGCCCCGCTCCCCGGCCCCTCGACCGCTATGAGACAAAAGTGGAGAATGGCAAACTGCTGCTGGGGCCCCTACACCGGTCTAAGGAAAAAGCGTGAGTTGGCTGGATCATCGCACGGGCATCGAGACCGCCATCCGGAACTTCCTCTACGAAGACATTCCGGCCTCCAGCGGCTGGCATCAAGTCTTCGGCAGCATCGCCGTGTTCCTCTTTCTGGTGCAGGCGTTCACCGGCGCGCTGCTGGCGTTCAACTACGCGCCCACGCCCGGCGACGCCTATAACAGCCTGCGCTACATACTCACCGAAGTCACCGGCGGCCATCTGATCCGCGGCCTGCACCATTGGGGCGCCAGCATGCTGATCGTAGTAGTGGTGCTGCACATGACCCAGGTGTTCCTCTATGGCGCGTACAAGAAGCCGCGCGAAGCCACATGGATGGTGGGCGTAGTCCTGCTGCTGCTGACCATGGCTTACGGGCTGACCGGATACCTGCTGCCGTGGGATAACCGCGCCTACTGGGGCACCGTGGTCTCGACGCAGATCGCCTCTCACATTCCGATGGTGGGAACCTACATGAGCCGCCTCTTGGGCGGAGACAATGCCGTCGGGGTAGTCACATTCGCGCGCTTCTACGGCTTGCATGTGCTGCTGCTGCCGCCCGCCACCGGCCTGCTCATCGCCATACACATCTACCTGGTGCGCAAGCACGGCGTGGCGCCGGCGCCCGGCGACGAAGCCCGGCCCAGCAAGAAATTCTACCCGCGGCAGGCGTTCCAGGACACCGTCGCGATCTTCGGCGCGTTCGTGGTCCTGTTCGCGATGGCCGTCGCGGTGCGCGTCCCCCTGGAGCGGCTGGCCGATCCCACGGATGCCACCTACATCCCGCGGCCGGATTGGTATTTCCTTTTTCTATTTCAAACTCTGAAGTTTTTCGATGGACCGCTGGCCATCGTCGGCAGCGTGATCCTGCCCTCGCTCGCGGTGCTGGCGTTGCTGCTCGTTCCGTTTGTGGACCGCGGGCAGGTGATGCGCGTCACCCGCCGGACGGCGGCCTTCGGCGTAGTGGCGCTGGCGCTGCTGGGTTGGGCCAGTCTGACGGTGGCCGCCATCGCGACCACTCCCAAGCCCGATAACACCGTGGCCATCGACTACGGCGCGCCCACCGATTGGATCGGGCTCTCGCCGCAGGAACTGGCCGGCATCGGATACTTCCGCAAAGAGAATTGCGCCAGTTGCCATAGCCTGGAACCAGGCAAGCCCCGGGTAGGTCCCGACCTGGCGAACGTGCCCATCAAGAAGACGGCCGCCTGGATGATCGAGCACTTCAAGCATCCCGCCGCCATGGTGCCCGGCAGTTCCATGCCGGCGATTCAACTGAGCGATGCGCAACTGAACGCGCTGGCGGCATTCCTGCTCAAGCTGACGCCGCGCAACGCCGAGGCGCTGGCCAACGCGCCGGATTTCGCGGTCGAAGCCGCGCTGCTGTATCAGACCGGGAATTGTGGAAGCTGCCACCAGGTCAACGGCGTGGGCATGAAGATGGGTCCGCCGCTGAATGGCCTGGCGCGCCGCCGCACCAAGACCTGGGTCGCGCGGCACTTCGCCGACCCGAATGCCCTTTCGCCCGGCAGCTTCATGCCGCCCTACCACTTTTCCAACCGGGAGATGGATGACTTGGTTGCTTATCTGTTTACGCTGCCGGACTAGGAACTGGTGGGGCACCCTGGTCGGGGCGCACCAGCGTGCCCAGCACGCTCTTGTCCGCGGCGCCGAAATCGCGTGTGAGTTCGTCCTGCGTCAACAACTCGCCGGCAGCTTCGACCAACAACCGGCTGGCCCACACCGTGTAGCCGATCTGAGAACATAGGACCTCCGCCGATACCACCATGTCACCTTCCTCAGAAGTGCTCTTTCAAGTCGGTAAAACGCTCCAGCAGCAACAGCCGACCCTTACCCGGCCGGATATCCTGCCGCTCCAAAGTCCAGGTATGGGCGTGCGGAATGAAGACCGCGTTTAGTCCCGCTTCGAGCGCTGGATTGACGTCCGACTTCGCGCTGTTGCCCGCCATCCAAGCCCGCCGGGGATCGACGCCGCGCTGTTCGACCAGTGTCCGGTATGCGGCCACATCCTTCTCCTTCACGATGGCCGTGTGGCCGAAGTAAGTTCCCAGCCCCGAGCGGTCGATCTTCAGTTTCTGCTCGTCCGGATGGCCCTTTGTGAAGAGAGTCAGATCGTGGCGGGATGCCAGATACTCCAACGTCTCGGGCACTCCGCCGATCGTTTCCATGGGGCAATCCAGGATGCGCTCCGCGAACGACATCACGGCGCGCAGATCCTCCTCGCGCACATCCCGTTCGGCTAGATGCTCGTAGCACTGGCGCAGGTTGCGCCCAAAGTTCAATGAACCATACCCGTGAATCTTGGCGTTGGCGAGTTCGATCTCGTCGAGCACGGCGCGGATCTCGCCGGCGTTCAGCGTGGAGTGATCCAGATACTGCACAAACTCGTCGAATGCGCGCTCGAAGTAGATGTTGTTCTCCCAAAGCGTATCGTCGGCGTCGATCATTAAATATTGGCGAATCATCTCTGGTCATCTCTTAGGCACTGGCGCCAACCGGAACGGTATCTCGATCAATGCGTCGATCTCCACGGGCTGGCCGTCGCGTAGCGCGGGTTCGAACTGCCACTTGCCCATGGCCTCTTGGGCGCTCTGGTCCAGACGGTCGTCCAAGTGCCGCAGAAGTTGCACCGCGTCCACCCGGCCATCTTTGCGAATCACGGCGATGAGGCGCACGTTCCCCTCCACACGGTCCGCCGCCGCCGCGGGAAAGTACTTGGGGTCCACTTTGCGCAAAGGCACGGGCAGAGTCAGCACGCCGCCCGCGCCTGCCTCCTCCCGCCGTTCCGCGAACCAGATTATCCAGCTTCCGTTGTAGCTGGTGATGTTGGGCATCTGCAGGGACATGGCGTAAATCTCGCGCCCATTCCACAGCGGATCGGGCGCGGACGAGACGCGAATCGCAGGATGCGGTCCGGCGATCGATGCCACCGGCAGGCTGCCGCGTACCGCGGCGCGCAAATTGGCCGCCGAGGTCGGCGAGGCCCGTGCCATCAGAACAGGTTTGGCATCCGGCGTTCCGCTGCGTATGAGTAAACCGGGTACCGTGAGGATGGCGCCCTCCACGGAAGAATCCGTTCCGCCTGTGGGCCGCGGTTGCGGGCCAGCCGAAAACTGGGCATTGCGCGAGCCGTCTGGCGGCGGTTCGGGCGCCTTGGCACTGGGGCTCAATCCCACAATCGCGATACTGACCGCGGAGGGGGGCGTCGATTCCGGCAGGGCCGGGGGCTCGGGCAAGGGAGTTCCAAAAGCACTGGGTTTGGCATGGTTGCCCACAGCGGCGGGCGGCGGCACGAAGGTGCGGGGCGGGGCTTTCGCCGGCTGCATCGCGGGCAAGCTGGCGTCGCCCCTTATGTTGCGCGCCGTGCGAATCTCCGGCGGAGCCGCCAGCATGGGTGCTTCTCCCGAGGGCGGAGGCGCTTCCGGAGGCGGCACGAACAGCTTCGGCTTGGGCGGCGGCTCGGGACGCACCGTATGGATCGCCAACACATTCGGAGACTGCAGGTCCGTTCGCAATTCCAGCTTGGGCGCAGGCTGCCAGACGAATTGCCGGGCACGCCGCGCCTTCGCCGCGGCCGCCACGATCTCCTGCGCCGACTTCACATCCGCGCGCAGCGGCTTTGCGGGTTTATGCTCCGTGGCCGGCGCCACATCCGGCAGCTTCCGGCGAAAGTCATACCAGACCAGCTTGCTGGCCCGCGGCGCGATCGCCTGCGCGTAAAGCGACTTCGGTTCTTCATGCGCCGGTCCGGCGGCCAACCACGCCAATATAAGTCCGTGGGTCAGCAGCGAAAGAGCAAACGGCGCCGGCCTGGATCGTGCGGACATGCTTATCTAGATGCCGGACGGCTTGCCCCCGAACCCATTTTGAGGGGCCACATGCCGTATGTGCGCGATATGGCGCTGCTGCGGGACATAATGCGAGAGGAACTCGCTTAACTCCCGCAGACGCTGCGCCTCCGACCGCGTGCGCAGCAGTCCATTCAAGAAATCCAGGTCGGGCAGCCCCTGCGCCAGTTGAAAGCTGAGCTGCGGGTCGTCCAGGTCGGGCTCGGGCGTGGGGGGTTGCATGACCCGCGCTTCCAGCAGCTTCTTATACTGCGTCAAAGCCGCATGCTGTGCCTCGAGCGGCGCCGGCGCGTCTGCGTCGTCGTCGTCGAAAAACTGCACTTCGCCGCGCAGATAGTCCTTCTCTTCGTCGAGCATGACCACCTCGAAGCGGCGGCGGCCGCACGTGAGAATGTCCATTTTCCCATCGGGGTAACTCTTCAGCACCTTCTCCACGATGACCGTGCAGCCGGCGTTCACGATGCCTTCGTCCTTCGCCAGCACGATGCCGAACTCGGAGTTCTCGCGCAGGGCATTGCCGACCATTTCCTTGTAGCGATCCTCGAAAATGTGCAGCGGCAAATGCGTGCGGGGGAAGACCACTACATGCAGCGGGAACAGCGGGAGCAACCGCGTGGACATGCTACTATTATTGCGTCTCAAAGCTGTTCCGGCAATACTGAGCCATGCCGGGAATGCTGCATAATTTGCGGTACGGGCCGCCGAGGTCCTTTGGGTGGCGCAAGCGGTTCCGCCTGCCATCCTATTTTTTCGCGGCTTGTAGGTCGGCGATTGCAATGCGCATCGAAGGAAAAGCGGTCCTTATCACCGGAGCTTCCGAAGGCATCGGCGCGGCTTGCGCGGCGGCATTCCGGAAGCGCGGCGCGCGGCTTTCGCTGATGGCCCGCTCCGCGGAGAAGCTGCGCGAAGCCGGCGGCCCCGATGCGGTGATCACACCGGGCGATCTGACCGTGCCCGAGATCCGCCAGGCCGCGGTGACCGCCACCCTGGACCGGTTCGGCGCCATCGACATCCTGGTCAACAATGCCGGTATGGGGCTCTACGATCCCGCCTGGAGCGCACCCCTCGCCGATGCGCGCAGCTTGTTCGAGTTGAATTTCTTCGCGCCGCTGGCCCTCACGCAGCTCGTCGTGCCGCACATGCGCGCGCGCGCGAGCGGCGTCATCGTGAATGTTTCCTCAGTGGCCGGCAAGGTCACCCTGCCGTGGCTGACGCTCTATTCCGCTTCCAAGTACGCGCTCGGCTCCCTCACCGACGGCCTGCGCATGGAACTGCGCAACGACGGCATTCATACCATGACGGTGTGCCCCAATTACGTGAAAACGAAGTTCCAGGATCATGCTCTGGGCGGCCAGCCGCCGCCCGGAATCGCGCGCCGGAAACAATTCGCCATCACCCCGGAGCAGTGCGCTGAAGCCATCGTGCGCGGTGTGGAGCGCGGCGCGCGCACAGTCATGGCTCCCCGTTCCGGCTGGCTGTTCGTGCTGGCCGAGCGTCTCTTCCCTGCCCTGGTCGATGCGCAACTGGCCGCCATCTTGCACGACGTATGATCCTGAAGCTGAAACGCACGCCCGGCATCTACCTGGTCGGATTCATGGGGTCCGGCAAAAGCACCATCGGCCGCCTGCTGGCCGAGCGGATCGGTTGGCACTTCGTCGATTTGGATGCCGAGATCGAAGCCGCCGAAGGGACCAGCATTCTGCGCATCTTCGAAACGCGCGGCGAAGCCGAGTTCCGGCGCGTGGAGCGGGAGAAGTTGCGCCAGCATGTGCGCGCCATCGAGTGCGGCCGCCCGGCGGTTTTGGCCTTGGGAGGGGGCGCCATCGCGCAACCCGAAAACTACGCCCTCATCGAAAACAACGGGGTCGCGATTTGGCTGGATTGCCCCTTCGAAACCGTGCGCCGGCGCGTGGAGCCGGCTGGGCACCGGCCGCTGGCCCGCGACCCGGTCGGATTTGCGCAGCTTTACGAAACGCGCCGCGAGTCCTACGCGCGCGCGGATTACCGGGTTCCGATCGAGAGCGACGATCCGGCCGTTGCCCTGGAAGCCGCGTTGCGGCTGCCGTTGTTCAAGTGAATATCGAAACCAAGCTCCGCCGCCAGGCGCTCGCGATCTTCAAAGCCGCTCTGCGCGCCGCCAATCCCGCGGGAGGCGTCGCGGCCCGCCTGGCACGCGAGGATTTCTCGCCCTATCGCCGAATATATATAGTTGGAGCGGGGAAGGCTGCCGCGGCCATGGCTCGCGCGGCGGAACGCGCGCTGGGCCACCGCATCACGGCCGGGCTGCTGAACGTCAAGTATGGCCACGTCGCTCCGTTGCGCCGCATTGAGTTGAATGAATGCGGCCACCCCGTGCCCGACCAGCGCGGCGTGGATGGCGCGCGGCGCATTGCGGAAATCGCCGCCGGCGCCGGCCCGGACGATCTGCTTCTCTGCCTGATCTCGGGCGGCGCGTCCGCCCTGCTACCGCTGCCCGCCGATCCCATCACGCTCGACGAAAAACAGGAAGTCAGCAAATTGTTGTTGGCCTCGGGCGCACGCATTCACGAGATCAACGCCGTCCGCAAGCATATTTCTCTAATCAAAGGCGGCCAACTGGCGCGCCTGGCCTATCCGGCCCGCGTCCTTTCGCTGTTGCTCTCCGACGTGATTGGCGACGATCTGGACACGATCGGATCCGGCCCCACCGCGCCGGACGCCTCCACGTTCGCGATCGCCCGCGCCATCCTGGAGAAGTACGGGATCCTTCGCCGCGTACCCGCCTCGGTTCGCCGCCGCATCGAGCGCGGCTGCCGTAGCGGGATTCCGGAGACACCCAAACCGGGCGATGCAATTTTCACGCGCGTACGCAACGTGGTGATCGGCAGCAACCGCTTGGCGGTGGATGCCGCCGCCAAGCGCGCCCGCGAATTGGGGTTTCGCACGCTGGTGCTCTCCACGTTCGTCGAAGGCGAGACGCGCGAGATCGCCCGCATGCACGCCGCCATTGCCAAGGAAATCGTGCATACCGGCCGCCCGCTGAAGCCGCCCGCTTGCGTGATCACCGGCGGCGAAACCACCGTCACGCTGCGCGGCGACGGGCTGGGCGGACGCAATCAGGAATTCGTGCTGTCGGCAGCCATCGATATCGCGGGCCTGCGAAATGTGGTCGTATTCAGCGCCGGCACCGATGGCACCGACGGCCCTACCGATGCGGCGGGCGCCATCGCCGACGGACGCACGCTGGCGCGCGACCCGCGCGCACCGGCATTTCTGGCGCGCAACGATGCATACCGCTATTTCGAAGCTTTGGGCGACTTGATTGTGACCGGGCCCACCGGCACCAACGTGATGGATGTGCGCCTGATCCTCGTCGGAGAACAAGCTGGAGAACGGCCGTGAGCTTCTGGCGCAAAGATGTGATCGATTTCGCGCTGGAACGCGAAACCGCGGCCCACATTCGCGAGCAAGAAGAATGGATCGCGCGCGAGCCGGGAAATGCGCGGCCCTGGTACAACCTGGCGCAACTCTACCGCATCGAGCACAGGCAGGATGAAGCGCTCGCGTTGCTGCTGGAAGCCGTGCGGCTAGACGACGCCTGCGCCGACGCGCACGTGGCGCTTACTGAAATCTATTCCGTCCGCGCGGATTACTCCGCCGCACGGCAGCACGCCTTGAAGGCAGCGGAAAATGGTAACTTGCGCGGCGTCGAGTTACTAAGCCGGCACGGTGCGGAGTAACTACCCGGGTAGCGCGGCGACGAATTCCTGAGTACAATCAAGAGGGCATGCAAGAACTGGCCTTCTGGAAAGCAGTCACCGTGGACGAATCCAACTTCCTGGAAGCGATCGTTACCCTGCTGACCGATAACCGGATTCGTTACTGTGTGATCGCCGGCCAGGGGGTGAACGCCTACGTGGACCCATTGGTCAGCTCGATCTGGGTCTGGTGGTGGCGGTCGATCAGTTCGAACCGCTAACGCGGCTGTTGTCCGCGCAATTCAAAGTCGAGCGCTTTCCCCACAGCCTCAACGTTTCAGACGGCGGCTCGAAGCCGCGCGTGCAAATCCGGACCGATCCCCGCTATTTCGCCTTCGTCAAGCGGGCGCGCCCGGCCAGTCTGCTTGGGCTCAGCTTGCCCGTAGCCAGGATTGATGACATTCTGCAAGGCAAGCTCTGGGCCGCACGGGATGTGACGCGGCCCCCCAGCAAGCGGCGGAAGGATTTGCTGGATATCGAGCGCATCTTGGACGCCTATCCAGCCTTGCGGGAGCAGGTTCCAGCGGATGTTCTCGACCGGTTACAGTCGCCTTAGCGCGGGTCTAGCAAATCGCCGATGGTGCGCAGCTCCGCCGCTGGAAGCCGTGCGGCTCGGAGGCGCCTATGCGGACCCGCACGCGGCGCCTCCTGAAATCCATGCCGTCCGTGCGGATTACTCCGCGGCGCGCCAACACCTTCAAAGCCGCGGAACATACTAACCTGCTCGGAATGAAGTTACTGCGCCGGAGTAAGCGAGGTGTAACCGCCGTTAAAGGGGATCGTGCCGCCTCTACCGGAAGCAGCGGAAAAACAGGATGGAATTGCTATTTCGGCCTAGTCGCCACACCTCCCGGCTGTAACTGGAAATACATGAAAATAGTGCGCAAAAACTTTTCTCTTGACTTCTCGTGGGGAATCGGTATAATCGATACCCAGGAGATTCTATCTCAGGCGGACACTTGGATGCCCACAAAGGGATTCAATTACGCTTCTCCGCGGTACGCCCTGTCCATGGTCGGGCGCCTGCGCCCAACCTGCCGAACGGAGGTTTTCCAAATGCAAGATTCTAAATCGCGCCGTCCCAGCCCCCGGGGGGGGGGTAATTATGCTCGTGGCCCTCTGCGCCATGGCCAACGTTGATGCCCGTCTAGCCGCGCAGACGCCAGTCTGCCCGCCGACCGTGGGCGCCTACGACCCAAGCGTCCTGACCGGGCAGTACAATAACAACCGCAACGCGAACAACCCCGCCGAAAGCTGCCTTTACTCCACGGCGATCTCCGCTGGAACGGTGACTATAGCGGAGGCCTCGTTTTCCCCGCTCTTGGTGGATTCCCCGCCTTCGACCAGCCCCCTCGTCGGCTACAACCCGGTCTATGCGCAGCCGCTATACGTGCACGGCATCACGGTCCAGCACCCGGTGAGCGGAACCTGCAGCCCCTCCTGCGACATGGTGGTGATTGTAACGGCTTATGGCAGCATCTTCGCTTACAACGCCGCTAACGGCAACCTGCTATGGAGCAGGACGGGGACAGGAGGTACGGCCGGGACCAATTGGCTATGGTACGACGACTGCGGACCCGGGAGTAGCCCAGTTGGTCTCATCACGCCGACGGGAGATAACTATATCGGCCCCGGCTTGCCTTTCGCCGGGATCGTCTCGACGCCGGTGATCGATCTTCTTCCCCCTCCCGAGTCCAACTATACAGCCACCATGTTTCTGACCAGCCTGTGCCAGACCTCAGGCGGCAGCGAGCAGTGGTGGCTCCATGAGGTCGACCTGACGGGCTTAGCGTCCGGATCTGACGTGGCAGGGCAGGACATCTCCACGGCCCAGATCAATCCGACCTCCGGGGGCATCTCAAATGTACGTGCCTAACCAATTGCAGCGGCCCGCGCTGCTCGAGATAAAGGTGACCGGCGCCACGCCGAACCCGCTGATCTATGTGGCTTTTGGCGTGGCCGGTTCGGAGATCAGCCTCACCAGCCCATACCACGGCTGGCTCCTGGGCTACACGGTCAATAGCAGCGCGGTCTTGTCCGCAACGCCGTCCCTGACCTTTGTGACCACCCCCACCACGTGCGGGAGCGGAGGAGGTGGCTCGCAGTGCGCAGGCAATAGTGGGTCGCCGCCCTGCGATTGCCTCGTCAACGACCACCAAAATGCCCCGAACTGGGGCGGCTTCGGCGGCGGCATATGGATGTCCGGCAAGGGGCCGGCGTCTCGAACCGATTCCAGCAACCTCGCGCACACCTTTGTCGGCGTGGGCAACGGTGGATTCCAGACTTCGGGGAGCAACTATGGAACGAGCATTCTGGATTTCCACCTCTCATCGGCCGGCATGCCCTCCGCTCCGTCGGATACCTTCACGCCTTTCGGTGGCCCGGGGGACTGCTGGGAGACCAGCACCTGTTCGCCGGTGATTCAACCGCCGCTTGCCCTCAGTTCCTGCGCCTACGATAAACAGGCCGACGGCACCTGCAATCATACCTTCGAGTTGCTTAATGAGCAGGACTGGGACATGGCGACGTCCGGAATTGCGCTCTTTGAGTCCCCCACGAACTACCTCGCGGTGACTGCCGACAAGGCCGGATATGGCTACCTGTTGGTGCAGGACCACATGGGCGGATACCAAGCAGGCGACCTTGGCAATATATTCCCTTTCATCGCGGTGGACTCCCCGTGCGGCGCGGTAGCCGCCGACTGCGACCGCGCCACCAGCCTCGCGTTCTTCAACAATACCCTGTTTCTTTGGCCGTACCACGAGGTCTTGAAGGCGCTCCAGTTTAATGCGGGCCCGACGGCAGTTTCCGGCACCACAATCTATACGGACAGCACCGGCGCGAACGTCACGGGGACCGGCTGCACCGGCGGCGGGAGCTGCCCTTGCAGCGGCGGCTCGTGCTTCACTCACTCGGTAATTCCGGGAGATTGGCTTATAGCGAATAGCTGCACTCCGCCGGCGTGCCCGATCATCACGTCCGTTGGAAGCGATACGGCGGTTACTGTTAGCCCGGCCTTCACTCCAATTCCGGAAACTGCGCCGGTGTCGTACAGCTACAACGGCTACTTCATCAATCCGACGCGGGACGTGTCTCCAATCCCCACTCACGTCGGATACCCTGGGGGGGCGCTGGTGGTGACATCGAACGGAACCACCACCGGGACCGCGGTCGTCTGGGGGATATACGGGAACACTGGTACCAGCGGCGGCTCAAGTGAAAGCAACGAGGGCATCGGCTTTCTTCGGGCGTACGATGTCGGCAATCTGAATCCCGGCAGCCTGACATCGCTGTGGGACAGCGGCACTGCCGGTAGCAACCCAGCCAGTTTCTCCATATCGCGGTTCGGCATGCCGACAGTTGCTCACGGCACAGTCTTCGTTCCTACCTACAACATCTTAAATTCGTCGCAGAACTCCAGTTGCACCTCGACGACGCCATGCCTGGGCGTCCTGGTGTACCAAGGCACTAACTAGCACGGACCGGGAGCGCTAGGACCACTGCCCGCGCGCGCTTCCGGCCCGACATTCCATCAAGAGGCAAATTAAAATGATCGTCCATTATCTGCATAAAACAGTATCGCTGGGCCTGTGTGCCATCGCCCTAACGGTAGCCTCGGCTGCCGCTCAAACAGCCTTTCACGTCATCGCCTACCGAGACAGGCTGGGCGGGCCCGGGGGAATCGTTGAAGGGTCGCCAAGCCTCCTATACTTCGCGACGGGAACGGACTCCGCGATCTTGTCAATTACTCCCCAGGGGACAGAAACCGTCCTCACAACTTTTCCGAGCGGGTACCAGATGCTGGGTCCCGTCGTCAGCGCGCCTAACGGGCGTTTCTATGACGTGGTTGCGGTCGGAGCGAATCCCGCGAACGTTTTTTCCGTTGGTGGCGCCGCCGGAAGTCGGCAGCTCTATGCATCTCAGAGTTCAGCCCCCTTCCTAACTCAAAACCTGCCCGACGGAAACTTGCTCGGCACCGCCGTCGGGATAGGCGATAATCCCTGGTACGTCGCAAGCGTTGGCCTGAAGGGTGCCGTTACGCCCATCTATCAGTTCCCAGCCGGGGACGTCGCCCTCACAGTCACCTATGCGAGCGACGGCAACTACTATGGCCTCGCGGAAAATGGGCCCGGCTATCTCTTTCGCGTGACTCCGTCCGGCGTTCTGACAAAATTGGTGAGCTTTCCCAGCGGCTCGGTGCTGCCAAATTCCTATACGCCACTGCTTCAGGCCAGCGATGGCAATCTCTACGGGGTTACTAACTTCGGCGGGACGAACAGCGCCGGGACCGTTTACAAAGTCACTCTTTCCGGCCAGTACACCCTGCTCTACACCTTCCCAAACGACCAGAATTCCTTCCCCTCCGCGCTGATCGAGGGAAGCGACGGGAACCTCTACGGTGCGACGCTCGGCCACATCACCGGCGGCGGCCATAGCGAGCTCTTCCGAATTACCAAATCCGGCCAGTACACGCTGCTCTTCGCCATGAGCAACATAACCGCCGCTGGCGCTTGTCAATGCTCGCTGGTGCAGGGCAGCGATGGCAATATCTACGGAACCGCCATTTCCGGAGGTCCCAACAACGGTGGCGTGATCTTCGAGTTGGAATTAGGGCTGCCTATACCCGCGCCCGCGGCGCAGCGCTTCAGCCCCGGATCGGGCGCGGCGGGTACGCAGGTCCTGCTCTGGGGTTCCAACTTGCTCTCGGCGTCGGTGCAGTTCAACGGAGTCGCGGCGACAACGGTGTCGAACAGCGGCTCGAACTATATCCTGGCAACCGTTCCCACCGGGGCCACCACGGGGCCGATTACAATCACTACACCGGGCGGGACCGTCACGACCAAAGAAAACTTTACGGTGGAGTAGGTAGCCGGGCATAACATGATCATCCACTATCCATATAAAACAGTATCGCTGGGCCTGTGCGCCATCGCCCTAATGGCCGCCTCTGCAGCCGCTCAGTCACCTTTTCACGTCGTCTCTTATACGAATCAGCACCCGGCGCCCATAGGAATGACCGAGGGGTCGCCAGGCATTTTCTACCTCGCAACGGGATCACACCCGGCCATCCTATCGATTACGACCCAGGGGACGGAGACGGTTCTCACGAGCTTTCCGGGCGGACATGAGCAAATGCTGGGTCCCCCCGTCAGCGGACCCAACGGCCGCTTCTATGATGCTGTCGGGGTCGGGGTGAATCCAGCGAATGTTTTTTCCGTTAGCCCCGCGGCTGGAAGTCGGCAGGTTTATTCTCCTCAAAGCCTGTCGCCCCTGCTAACTCAGAACCTGCCCGACGGAACCCTTCTTGGTACCGCGCTGCCGGACAGCGGAGGCACTTGGTACGTGGCAACCGTTGACCTGAAAGGTGCCGTTACGCCCATCTACCAGTTCCCTGCCGGGGACGAGGCGCTGACGGTCACCTACGCGAGCGACGGCAACTACTATGGCCTCGCGGAAAGTGGGCCGGGCTATCTCTTCCGCGTGACTCCGTCGGGTGTCCTCACGAAATTGGTGAACTTCCCCAGC
>DATNMW010000156.1:0-17412 GCA_035602155.1 Bryobacteraceae bacterium
CGCTGGCCGCGTCGAAGATGGTCAGGCTACGATCCGCGCGGCTTCCCGCCAGCACTTGCTTGCCATCGCCCTGAAATCGTACCAGGGACGGTTCGCACCCCGCGTCGATCAGATGCTCGATGGTCCCCGTACTCAGCCGCACCAGCGCCAGGCGCCGCTCATCGGCGAAGCTGACCACCCCGCGGCCGTCGCCGGTCAGGTCGAAATCACCGGCTATGCCCGGCAGCGCGATCGCCTGCACCGCCCGCAAACGACTGCCTTCCAGACGCACCAGCGCGCGCGGCTGCAACACCCAGAGCGATTTGCCATCCGCCGCCAGCCGCATAGCAACCGCCGGATTTCCAAGGCGCGTCTTGCGCGCCACCGCCAGCTTCGCCGCGTCGATCTCACACACCGCGCCGCTCTCGGGCATCAGCACATACACCGCCGGCCGCAGCGGATTCGCCAGCACGGCACCCGGCGCGCCATCCAGGCCAATCTGTTTCGCCAGCGCGAACCTGTTTAGATCCACCGCCGACACCGTGCGCGCGCCCGCGTTCGCCACGAACGCATATCCCGGAAATCCGCGGCTCTTGCGGCGGGCGCAACCCGCCAGCGCGGCTGCGCCCGCAAGCAGTGAACGGCGGGTCAAGGGTGCGGCAGGCACTTGTGCCTGCCTTCCGGTTAGAGGTCCGAAAGGCACAAAATATGCTAGCATTTAGATGGCTTGCCTTAACGGCATGGAGCCGACGTCCTTCTAACTCATACCGAACATCTTTAATGAATCTACGCTCTCTATTCAGTCTATTCTCATCGGACCTAGCCATTGACTTGGGCACCGCGAACACTTTGGTGTTCGCCAAGGGCAAGGGCATCGTGGTCAACGAACCATCCATCGTCGCGCTCAACAAGAACACCGGCGAGGTGGAAGCCGTGGGCAAGGAAGCCAAGGAGATGCTGGGCCGCACTCCCGGCAACATCGTGGCTATCAAGCCCATGAAAGACGGCGTCATCGCCGACTTCAAGGTCACCGAGCGCATGCTGAATTATTTCATTCAGAAGGCGCATGGCCGCAAAGTGCTGGTGCATCCGCGCATCGTCATCGGCGTGCCCAGCGAGATCACCCAGGTTGAAAAGCGCGCCGTCATGGACTCCGCCTATCGCGCCAAAGCCAGCGAGGTGCACCTGGTCGAACAGGCCATGGTGGCGGCCATCGGAGCGGGCCTGCCGATCACCGAGCCCTCCGGCAACATGGTGGTGGATATCGGCGGCGGCACGACCGACGTGGCGGTCATTTCGCTCTCCGGCATCGTCTACTCGCGTTCGGTGCGCGTGGCCGGCAACGAGATGGACGACGCCGTCATGCAGTACCTCAAGCGCAAATACAACCTGCTCATCGGCGAGCGCACGGCCGAGGCCATCAAGATGGAGATCGGCTCCGCCTATCCGCTCGACAAGCCGCTGACCATGGAAATCAAGGGCCGCAACCTGATCGAGGGCGTGCCCAAGACGCTCACCATCGACGACAGCGAAATCCGCGAAGCCCTAGGCGAGTGTGTCGCCACCATCGTCAACGCCATCCGCGTGGCCCTGGAGCGCACGCCGCCTGAGCTCAGCGCCGACATCAGCGACCGCGGCATCGTGCTTACCGGCGGCGGCGGGCTGCTGAAGAACCTCGATAAACGCATTCGGGAGGAGACCGGGTTACCGGTGTCCATCGCCGACGATCCGTTGGCATCGGTCGTGCTGGGTACCGGACGAATGCTCAGCGATTTCAGGCTGCTGAGGAAAATATCGATCGACTAATTACATCGGCCCGGCGATAGCCCGGATATGGATACGCTGCTCAATCGTTACCGCAACATCACAGTCCTGCTGCTGGTCATCTTCGCTCAGCTAGTGCTGATCGCGGTGCAGGTGCGCAACGATCGGGATGTGCGCATGGTTCGCATCTGGTCCATCACCGCCATCACGCCGCTGGCGCGCCTGCTGGAGACGGTCCGTAGCGGAACCGCCGGCCTCTTCCGCAACTATATTCTGATGCACGACGCGCGCGAAGATAACCGCCGCCTGCAGGCCGAGCTGGACCGCCTGAAGATGGAAAACCAGTTCCTCAAGACCGAGATCTCCACCGCCGACCGCGCCAAGGCTCTGGTCGCGTTCCAGCAGCGCACCCAATCCAGGACTATCGCCGCCCGCGTGATCGCCGCCGGCGCGGGCGCCAATTCGAAAGTGGTTTTCCTGGACCGAGGCTCCGGCGCCGGCGTTGAAAAAGGTATGCCCGTGGTTACGCCCGACGGCATCGTCGGAAAGGTCGTCGCCGCCTACCCTACCGCTTCTGAAGTCATGCTGGTCACCGATCCCGAGTTCGCGGCCGGCGTGGTTTCCCAAAAAAATGGCGTCGTGGGCACGCTGAAAGGGCAAGGGCAGTCGACCTGCAAGGTGGATTACTTGCCAAGCGAAGAGAAGGTCGAGGTCGGCGAAATGTTTTTTACCTCGGGCGACGATCGCATCTTTCCGAAAGGCTTTCCGGTGGGTGTCGTGCGCGTAGTGCGCCCCAGCTCGCCCTACCAGGAGGTTTTGGTTGAACCGAGCGGCCTCCAGCACGGATTGGAGGCGGTGCTGATTGTGCTGGAGGGCGTGCATCAGGCGATCCCCGAACTGCCCCCGCCGAATGCGCCCATCTATCTGGGCACGCCGCCCCCGCCTGCCCCCGGGGAGCAGGGTGTTCAACCGGCCGGGCCAGTGGGAACGGATGCCGATAAGTTGCTGCGGAAATACCGCCAGATCGGCGCCGCCGAGAATCATAAATTCGGCGAGGGCGCGCCCGGTTCAAAGCCGCCTGACTTCAATCTGAAGATTCCGCCGCCCGGGGCGGAGGGGAGCGACGCGGAGACACCGAGACAGGGAGACGCCGAGAACCCGCCTGCCCAGGTGTCTCAGCCAGCCGCCACTAAACCAACGAGCATACCCGGTCCCGCCGACGGCACGAAAACCGGAGTCGCCGCGTCGCCGCGTCGCCGTGTCGCCGCGTCGCAAACCGCGCCGCCTCCCCAGCCGCACCAATGACCGACTACGGCGATCGCTACCTGGTCGGAAACCAGCGCGAGCAGGTCTCGCGTTTCCGCGCGCGCGTGATGTTGCTCGTGCCCCTCGCAGCTATCCTCTTCCAGGTCTATGTTCCGCGCATCATCCCCGTTCTGGGATACCTGGAGCTGCCCCTGCTGGCCACCATCTATTTCGCGCTGATGCGCCGCAGCCAGATCGGCGGACTTTTTATCGGCGCCTTCATCGGCTTGGCGCAGGACTCTCTGTCCATCAAGCAGCCGCTGGGCATGTACGGCATTGTCAAGACACTGGTCGGATACTTCGCCGCTTCGGTGGGCCTGCGCATCGACGTCGAGCACTCCGTGATCCGTCTGCTGCTGACGTTCTTTTTCTATTTTTTCCACGAGTTCCTGTATTGGGTGCTCGCGCGCGGACTGTTGGGGCGCCAGATTCCATTCGAAGTCCAGCGCACGTTGGTGCTGGGACTGCTAAATGCCGTCGTCGGCGTCACGCTTTTTCACTTCCTGGATAAGTTGCGGGAGCCCGCCTGACCCACGGAGGCAACGGCCAACGCAAGGTGAGATATTATCGGAAATTGCGCACTCTCTATGCCCCGCTCCAACGGCAACCGCATCGGCCCATATGAAATCACCGCCTTCATTGGCGCGGGTGGCATGGGCGAAGTCTTCAGAGCCCGTGACGCGCGGCTGCAGAGAGATGTCGCGATCAAACTTCTGCCGGCATCGTTCGCCGCCGATGAGGACCGCCTACGGCGCTTCAGACTTGAGGCGCAGTCGACCAGCGCGCTGAACCACCCCAATATCCTCACCGTTTATGACATCGGCGCGGACGGACAATCGCCGTACCTGGTGACGGAGCTTCTCGAAGGGGAATCGCTCAGCAGCCGGCTGCGCCGCGGAAAGATCTCTACCGCCCGGGTGGCGGACTACGGGAAACAGATTGCCGCCGGGTTGGCCGCCGCGCACGCCAAAGGCATCACCCATCGCGATATCAAGCCTGATAACTTGTATCTCACCAAGGACGGCCGGGTGAAGATTCTGGATTTTGGCCTGGCGAAGGTGACCGCCGCGCAGCCCGGCGACGGCGCCACCATCAGCTTGGCCACCAGCGCCGGCGCCATCATGGGCACAGCTGCGTACATGTCCCCCGAACAGGCACGCGGGCAAGCCGTGGATCAACGCTCGGATATCTTCAGCTTCGGCTGCGTGCTCTATGAAATGCTCACCGGCGAACGTGCATTCCGGGGCGATACCAGCGCCGATCTGATCGGTGCCGTCCTTACCAAAGAACCCGATCTGAAGCCCATCGACACACCGGCCATGGCGCGAATCGTGGTGCACTGTCTGGAGAAGTCTGCGGAGCAGCGGTTCCAATCGGCAAGCGACATCGCATTCGATTTGGATGCTGTTACCATGACGGCCAGCGGCCCCCACATCGCCGGCGCGCCGCTGCCGGCAAGGCGGAACCGGCTGCCGTGGATGGCCGCGGGCTTTCTGGGGTTGGCTTGCGCGGCGATGGGCTGGCTGTACTTCCGCCCGCGGCCCGATGTGCAATTCGAGCGCCTCACCTTCCGCCGCGGCGCGATTCGAGCCGCTCGCTTTACTCCGAACGGCGACAGCGTGATCTACAGCGCCAGGTGGGAGGACGAGCGTGGCGAAGTTTTCACCACACGGCTCGATAGCCCCGGATCGCGGCCGCTGGGCTTTCCAGGCACGGCCCTGCTCGCCGTCTCCGCCACGGGCGAGCTGGCGCTGGCGCAAGACACGCGCATGGAGACCAATGCCTTCGTGCGCGCCGGCATGCTGGCCCGCGCGCCTCTATCGGGTGGTGCGCCACGCTCCATCGAAGACCACATCGATTTTGCGGATTGGTCGCCCGACGGCAAGACATTAGCCGTAGTCAGGGAAACGGACCAGGGAACGCAGCTTGAGTTTCCGTCCGGCAAGGTGCTTTACAGGACCGCCGGCTATATCGGCGAGCCGCGCATTTCGCCTGTCGGCGATCGCATTGCGTTTCTCGATCACCCGCTGTCCAACTCCAATCTGGGCACCGTGGCGGTTGTCGACCTGAAAGGCGTCAAGCAGACGCTCACGGCGGCGTACGTTGATGCGGAAGGGCTGGCGTGGGCGCCAAACGGCGATGAGGTCTGGTTCACGGCCGCCAAAATCGGCGGAAGAACCGAGTTGCGCGCCGTCACCCTGGCGGGCCGCGAACGCGTGGTCTTCCGGCAGTCCACGCCCGTGATCCTGCATGACGTCGCGCGCGACGGACGAGTGCTGCTGGCGAATGTGGAGGCGCGCGCGAAGGCCATGTTCCGCGGGCCCTCCGACGCCCAGGAGCGGGAGCTTTCCTGGCTGGATTGGTCCTTGGTGACCGGCATCTCGGGCGATGGAAAGCTCATCCTGATCGCCGAATCGGGCGAGGGAGCGGGAGCCGACTTACAAGTCTATCTCCGGGAAACCAGCGGCGCGCCAGCCGTGCTGCTGGGACCGGCGGGGAGTCCGGCAAACTTCTCCCCGGACGATCAATCGGTAGTGACCATCACGCCGGACCTTCACGAAATCCTGATTTACCCTGTGGGACCGGGGCAGTCGAAGCGTATCCCCATGCCCGGCTACGTGTTGAGCTCCGCCGGGCTTTTTCCCGGTGGCAAGCGGTTATGGTTCATAGCCAGCGAGCCGGGACACGGCTTGAGAAGTTACATCGCGGATGTGAGCGGAGCCAATCCGCGCGCGGTTACGCCCGAAGGGCACGGTGGCGCGCCTTCGCCGGACGGCGCCTATATCCTCGGTACACCGCCCACCGGCAAGAGCCGCCTCTATCCGATAGCGGGCGGCGAGCCGCAAGAACTACCGCTGGCCGCTGGGGAGCGGGTGGCCGGATGGAGCCGGGACGGGCAGGACATATTTGTCTTCAACCGCAACGGGCTTCCGGCGAAGGTCTACCGAATAGACTGGAGGACCGGCCATCGCGAACTCGTGCGTGAGGTTTCCCCCGCCGACCGTGCGGGAATAGACAATGTTAACAGCTTGAAGATCACCCCCGACGGAGCGGCGTACGCTTACTCCAGCACGCAAAACCTCTCGGAAATCCACCTCGTGCAAGGTCTGCAGTAAGAGCGGCATTCGAGAATCTCCCGCTCGCGAGTCTGGATCAATACCCTGCTGAATCCCCGGCACTTCGGCCATGCCGGCCTGGTATGGAGCGACCCTCTTCCGTTTCGCATCGACCCGCGCCGTTCGTCGCGGAACCGCCAGACATTATAAGCATAAGCGCCGCACTCGCGCCTCCTCCTGATAAACTAAATACAGAAAGCCCCCAACCCCTGTGAACCCGCCAGTCATCGGTCCGGAACTCGATCGCGAACCCAAGCTGCCTGCCAAGCAAGCCCGCCGCGAAGACGTCAAATTCGCCGCCGGTAAAATTGCCGTCTTTCAATATGCCGGTGTCCTGATCTTCCTTTTTCTGATTACGGGCTTCTGGAACCTGCAGGTCCAAAACCCCCAAATGTACAATGAGCAGGCCGAGCGCAACCGCATCAAGTCCCTGCCCATTCCCGCGCCCCGCGGCAAAATCCTGGATCGCGAGGGCCGCGTCATTGTCGATAACCACTCCTCCTACAGCCTCATCCTCACCCGCGAAAACCTGAAGACCGAACATCTGCGCACCATCGCCGATGGATTGAATCTGGATTACGACGACCTGGCGGCGCGCGTCCGGCGCTACACTTCCCGGCCCAAATACGACCCCATCATCATCAAAGAGGAACTCACACCCGCCGACCTCGCATTTGTCGAGTCGCACCGCGATTTCTTTCCCGAAATGGAGCTGATCCACGCGCAGCGCCGCCTCTACCCCCAAAACGGGTTTGCCGCCCACGTCATCGGCTACACCGGTGAAGTCAGCGAGCAGGAATTGGATTCACCCGACTTTGCGAAATACAGCCAGGGCGCCGTGATCGGCAAATTCGGCATCGAGCGCCAGTATAACGACACGCTGATGGGCGTGGACGGCGAGCGCCAGGTGGTGGTGGATAACCGCGGGAAAACCCGCGAAACGCTCGCCAACAAGGAAGCCATTCCGGGCAAAGACTTGCAACTCACCCTGGATCTGGACTTGCAGGCCGTGGCCGAGCTGGCCATGGAAGGCAAGAACGGCGCGGTCGTCGCCATGGATCCGCGCACCGGAGAGGTGCTGGCCATGGTCAGCCGGCCCACCTTCGATCCCAACAAATTCGCCGTGCGCATCAAGTCTTCCGATTGGCGCGAAATCGCCGATAACCCCGATCATCCCCTGCTGAATCGCGCCATTCAGGCGCAGGACGCCCCAGGATCCACATTCAAGCCGATCGTGGCCATAGCGGGTCTTGAATCCGGCGCCATCGACGACCAGTTTACGGTGCATTGTTCCGGCGGCGCCTCGTTTTATGGGCATTATCACAAGTGTCACTTGAAGACGGGCCATGGCGCCGTCTCCCTGCATCGGGGCATCGTGCAATCCTGCGATGTGTATTTCTATAATGTGGGCGACCGCACTGGAATCGATAAGATTGCTTTTTATGCGAATCAAGCCGGACTCGGGCAAAAGACGGGTATCGACCTGCCGCACGAAGCCGAGGGCGTAGTGCCATCCTCGGCCTGGAAAATCCGCAACTTCCGCGAGAAATGGTACGCCGGTGAAACCATATCGGTGGCCATCGGGCAAGGCGCAGTAACCGTGACGCCCTTGCAGTTGGCGGCCGCATATAGCTGGCTGATCAACGGCGGCGTCTGGCATCAGCCTCACCTGGTAAAGGGCGGCAAGTATCGGGAGCACAGTTGGCCGATCTCGCCGGACAATGTCGCCAAGGTTATTTATGGCACGTGGGGCGTGGTGAACGAGGGCGGCACCGGCGGGCGCGCACAGCTTCCGGGGCTGAACGTGTGCGGCAAGACGGGCACCGCCCAGCTTGCGTCCGACGAATTCCTGAAGGGCAAAAAGGGGAAAGAGTACGCGAACAACGCCTGGTTCGTGGGCTTCGCGCCGCGCGCGGCGCCCGAAATAGTTGTGGTGGCGTTATTCGAGCACGGCGCGGAAGGTCCGCTGGCCGCCCCCATCTCGCGCGATGTGCTCAAGGCGTATTTCGATAAGAAAGCGCGTTTGGCGGCCGACGCGGAGACGCGGAGACGCGGAGACGCGCCGACCAAGACAACCGAGTTCCTGCGCTTCGGCTTGCCTCTGCCTCCCACGCCCGCGCCGCCCGAGCCGGAGTCTCCGGTAATCGAAGCCGCCTATTTCAGTTCGGACGACGACGAAGCTCCGATCCCCGTGTCTCCGCGTCTCCGCGTCTCCGCGTCTCTTCCCACCCAACAATGACTCGCTATTTGAGACCGCGCGATCTCGACTGGACCCTTCTCGTCATCTCCCTGATCGTCTGCGGAGTGGGTGTCCTGCAGATCTACAGCGCCACCCGCGGTACGGTGTGGCAAGAGGCCTGGTGGAAGCAGATCGTCTACATCGCCGCCGGGCTCCTGCTGATGTGGCTCACCGTCGCCATCGACTACCACGCCATGATGAACCACGTCTTCCTCTTGTATGGCTTATCCGTGGCCGCCCTGCTAGGGGTTCTGTTGATCGGCAAGCAGGCCTTCGGCTCGCGGCGCTGGATCCCAGTGGTGGGCGGGTTTCACTTGCAGGTGTCGGAATTCGTGAAACTGGTGATAATATTGTTAGTAGCACGCTTCCTGACGGAGTTGAAAACCGAAGATCTGGAAGGCCGCGATATGGCTAAAATCGCGGGATTCGTGCTGGTGCCCATGGCCCTGGTGATGAAACAGCCGGACTTGGGAACGGCCCTGACTTACGTGCCTGTCCTGATCGTAGGGATGTTTCTGGCCGGCATGCGCCGGAAGTATTTAGTAGCCATCGGCGTCGTAGTCTTGCTGGTGCTGCCAGTTGGTTGGACTGTTTTAAAGGATTATCAGAAAGCGCGATTGGTCAGCTTTTTGGATCCCGACCGCGATCCGCGCGGCACCGGGTACCAGTTGATCCAATCCAAGATTGCAGTTGGCGCCGGCGGTATGTGGGGTAAGGGGGTGACCAAAGGCTCCCAGACGCAGCTTCGGTTCCTCCCCGTTCCGCATACCGATTTCATCTTCTCGGCCTTCGCCGAAGAGCATGGATTCGTCGGCGTGGTCGTGGTGTTGGCATTGTATTTTGTGTTGATCATGCAGATTGTACAGAACGCTCAAACGGCCTCGGATAAAGCCGGTATGTATATCTGCATGGGAGTAGCCGCGTTACTTTTGTTTCACGTGCTGGTGAACGTGGGGATGGTTGTGGGCCGGATGCCTGTCACCGGAATTCCGCTGCCCCTGATGAGCGCCGGCGGATCGAGTGTGTTGTCGAATTTCCTGATGTTGGGGCTGGTCAACAATGTCCGGCTCAGAAGATTTGTAAATTAAGAAAATTTGTTGGGAGCCGTTTGAGACTCCCGGAGGGCAAACGCGCACGATGCGCACCCTCCGGCGCCGGAACTGAGCCGCGTGCGTAAGCGAGTGGTTTCGGCGATGAGGTGTGGTTCCCCGGCCGATGGCGCAGGCGTTAGCCTGTGTAGGCTTTAGTGCCCCGGCCAGCGTGAGCTTCTTACATGTTCAATGGCGTTCGTTGCCCGGTTCGCAGGGCGCCGCTTGAGACCCACGCAAGGGTAGCCGCCTTCCTCCCATACCGGTCCGCGCCGGTTCCCAACGGAGGAGAATGTCATGTCGAAAGAGTTAATTGTTTCGGCGAATCGCCACGAAACCCGTGTGGCGGTCCTCGAAGACGATCAGGTGGTCGAAGTTTATTATCAGCGCGAAAAAGAATATTCCCTGGCCGGCAGTATTCATAAGGGCCGTGTCACGCGCGTGCTTCCCGGTATGCAATCGGCCTTCGTGGACATCGGCCTGGATCGCGATGCGTTCCTGTATGTGTCCGATTTCTTCGAGGACAACGACGAGTACGACAAGATCGTAACCAGCGTCGAAGAGAAGGTCTTTAAGATGGAAAGAGGACCGCTCCCAGCGGGCGCCTCTCCGCCACCCCTCTCCCCCGCCGCCTTGGATGCCCCGGCTGACGCTCCATCCGCCGGACTTCCCGCGCCGGAACTCGCCGCCGAAGCGCCTGCCGCCGCCCCTTCTGTTGCGGTGCAACCGCCGCCCGCTCCGCTGGCCGCCCCGGAACAATTTGCGCGCCGCAACGACGAGCGCGATCGCGCCGGCCGTGGCGGCCGGCGCGGGCGCCGGCGCCGCCCCAAGGGCCGCGGCTTGCCCGAGTCCAAGTATTTCTCGCCAGGGGCGCACAGCATCGCCGGCCCGCCACCGGCTGCCCCCGGCGAAGCCGTAGAAGCTGAACCTGAGACCGCGGAAGATACGGCAGCCGATATGGCTGAGGATATCGTCGTGCTGCCCGGAGAATCGCTCGCCAAATACCGTGGCGAAGCGCCCCCACCCGTCGCCAAGGTTTCCGAGGACTCCGGGATCCCTGACTTTGCCGAGACCACCGCCCTTGTGGAAGCCGCCGAAACTCCCGAACCCGCTGTTACCCCGGAGCCGGAAACACCCGAAACAGCCGCAACATCCGAACCGGTCGAAGCCACTTGGCCGGCGGAATCGCCCGCCCCACCCGCCGAAATCGCCGAACCTTCCGAACCCGTCGAGTCCGCCCGGATTACGGAAGCCGAGCCTGCGGAAGCCGAGCCTGTGGAAGCGCAGCCTGCCGAGGCGCAGCCTGCCGAAGAGGACGCCGCCGAGGACGAACAGCTAGGTCCCGAACCCGCCCGCATACCCACCAGCCTTACCGCCACCCTGCGCGAGCAGGGTGGACGTTACCCGCACCGCCTCTCGCGCCGTATGCGCCGCCGCGGCCGCCCCGATGGCGCCGATAGCCAACAAGCAGGGCAGGCGCCGCCGCAGGTGGGGCAGGTGCTTCCGCCTGCCACCCGAAAGCCAGAGCCTCGTCCCGAAGCCCGTCAAGTCGCCCGGCCCGAGCCCGTCCGCGCCGAGAAGTCCGGCGCGCCCTCCATCAGCGACCTGCTCCGCGAAGGCCAGGAAATCATCGTCCAAATTGCCAAGGAGCCGCTCGGACAAAAAGGCGCCCGCATCACGTCCCACATCGCCCTGCCCGGCCGTTTCCTGGTCTACATGCCGACCGTCGACCACATCGGCGTCTCCCGCAAGATCCCCTCCGACGACGAGCGCCTCCGCCTGAAGCGCGTGCTGCAAGCCAATCGCACCGGCATTCCCGGCGGATACATCGTGCGCACCGCCGGCGACGGCCGCACTGAAGAGGAACTCCGCGCCGACATGCTCTTCCTCTACAACCTCTGGCTGGACATGCGCCAGAAGGCCGAGAAGCGCCCTGCACCAGCCCTCATCCATCACGATCTGGACGTCGTCGAGCGCATCCTGCGCGACCAGTTCACCAGCACGTTCAAGAGTGTCTGGGTCGACAACGAAGAAGTCTACGAAAATGTGCTGGGCTTCGTGCAGCGCTTCCAACCCGCGCTGGTCACTCGCGTCAAACTGTATACTCGCGCCAACCCCATCTTCGACGAGTACGGCATCACCGCGGAACTCGAAAAAGCGCTGCGTCCGAAGGTGTGGCTTAAGACTGGCGGACACATCGTGATCAATCAAACCGAGGCCCTGGTAGCCATCGACGTCAACACCGGCAAGTACGTGGGCAAGTCCAACCGCCTGGAAGACACCATCGTCAAGACCAATACGGACGCCATCAAGGAAATCGTCCGGCAGATCCGCCTGCGCGATTTAGGCGGCATCATCGTGGTCGATTTCATCGATATGGATGAGCGCAAGAATCGCCAGAAAGTGATGCAGGTGCTGGAAGAGGCTATGCGCGCCGACCGCGCGCCGTACAAGATTCTGCAGTTCAACGATTTCGGATTGGTGGCCATCACCCGCAAGCGCGTAAAGCAAAGCCTGGAGCGCACCTTGTGCATTCCCTGTACTTACTGCGAAGGCTCCGGCTACGTGAAGAGCGTGCAAACCGTGATCGGCGAAATTCTGGTGGAAGCCCAGAAGATCGCGCGCGCGGTGGAAGGCAACGACGTGATGTTGCGCGTCAATCCGGAAGTCGCCAAGCTGCTGAAGTCCAACCAGAATTCGTATTTGCAGGAGATTGAAGAGATCCTGGGGCGCACGGTGCTGGTGAAGAGCGACCCGTTGCTGCACCAGGAAAAATTCGACCTGGCATAATGGGGCTGTGGGCGCTTCTCGCAGAGTTTGTCCGCTACGTGCGCTAGAATCGATATTATGAATTGGTGGCAACAACCGTTCGTTCAAGAGGCCCTACCGATCATGATCGCCATCGTAATCGGCGCCTGGTACCAGTGCCGAAAGATCGGCGAGTGGATCGACGAGCTCAGCCAAACGCACTAACGCAACCGACTCTCGTTCAAACCGGATCGGGCGCCCGGATAAGAGATGGAGATCGTTTCTCCTCATGGCCACTCCGGAGCTATGCGGTTAGAGCCCTTTCCCTCTGGCTGCCTGACCCCGGAGCAGAAACGTCTTCGGAAACGATCCTTGGCCGCAGATAGTCACCCTCCGGGACATCCGGCTGCGATTCGACCCAGCGGCGAAGCCGACTTAGGTCCGCGATGCCGATTGCCCGGTCGCGCGCTCTGTCGATCAAGTGCTGACGAACGCCGGCAGGAAGATTGTCCTATCTCTCGATCTTCGGCATCAGTCGCCGAAGATCATGCGGCCCATCTGATCGCCAAGCCGGCTCACTTCCTCGGGATCGGTCGCGGCACGGAAGCGCTCGGCAAGGTCGAAGAACTCCCGCTGCTTGCGTTTCTCGGCCTCAATGCCATTCTCGATCAGTTCCACCATCCGGTTGGCGCTAAGCCTGCGAGTTTTCGCTAAAGTGCGAACTTGCGTCGCGACCTTCGATGGCAAGCTGACGCTTTGCCGTACAGACTTATTTCCCGTCCTCATCACACCATCATGCACCGAAACGGTGCGATAGTGGGAGTCCTTCCGCAGGCTGGTCATTGCGCGGCGAATTATGCGGCGTCGCATTCGGTACTCTGGAAGAGTGCCCAACCGCGCCGATGCGCGAAAACCGCGAACACTGGATGTCGGCTGCGGCGTTAACAAGCAGTCCGGGGCCATCGGGATTGACCGGAATCCCGCCACCCGCGCCGACGTCCTCTGTAACCTTGACCGCGTTCCGTACCCCTTTCGGGACAATTCCTTCGACCGCCTGCTAGCCATCCACGCGATCGAACATGTGGCGGATGTGATGGCCACTATGGAGGAATTCCACCGCTTGGTGTGCCCGGGCGGCACTGTGCGCATCGAAACCCCGCATTACACCGACTTCAGCTCCTTCTGCGATCCCACCCACCGCAGCCATCTGAACAGCTTCTCTTTCCGCTATTTCGGCGAGGACCACGGAGGCTTCGGCTATTACACCAAAGCCAAGTTCCGCGAGATTTCAGTCGAGGTCAAGCTACTCTCATTTTGGAGATGGCTGGGATTCGAATTCCTGGTGAATCGCTTTCCGCGCTACCGTCGCTTCTGGGAGCACTACCTGTGCTTCGTGGTCCGCGGCAAAGCGATGCACTTCGAATTCGAAGTCATTAAACCGCCGATGCACGCCGATGCACGCCGATAAAACCAAAAACCGGATCAAGCAGTTCTTTATCGGCGTGCATCGGCGTGCATCGGCGGTTAATTCCCTTTATCGCCTGGCGGACGCCGCGCGCAATGTCTACAGGTCCCGGCACTCCACGCCGGAGCAGGCGCATGGCCGCCGCGGCGAGGATCTGGCGCACCGTTTTCTGCGCGGGCAGGGTCTCACCATCGTAGCGCGCAACTTTCACCAGCGCTCCGGCCGCGGCGAGTTGGATATCGTCGCCTGGGACCGCCAGACCCTGGTGTTCGTTGAAGTGAAGTCCCGCGTCAGCACGGAATTCGGCAGTCCCGGGCGGGCGGTTGGAATCGATAAGGAGAGGGATCTCCGGCGCGCGGCCGGTGAGTATCTGCGCCGCTCTGGCGCGGCCCGCGAACAGGCGCGCTTCGATCTGGTGAATATCGTCCTCGCCGAGCCGCCTGAGATCGAATGGATCAAGGATGCGTTTCCCGTCAGCAGGACGTTATAATACGTTCTCCGCGCCACCGAATCCACAATAATCTCTCTTTGCGGAGGCTCTTCAACTTTGCCGGAATTACGTAAGGACCCCATCACGGGCCGCTGGGTAGTCATCTCGACCGATCGCGCGCGGCGCCCTTCCGATTTCATTCGCCAGCCGGTGCCGCCCGCCGCCGCGCGTCTTTGCCCCTTCTGCTACGGCAACGAGCAGAAGACGCCGCCCGAAGTGCTGGCGTACCGTCCGGGCGGCGGCGCCAACCAGCCGGGATGGAGCGTGCGCGTGGTGCCGAACAAGTTTCCGGCGTTGGGCATCGAAGGCGATTTGAACCGCCAGGGCGAGGGCATGTACGACAAGATGAACGGCATCGGCGCGCACGAGGTGGTCATTGAAAGCCCCGACCATAGCCTGACCATGGCCGAAATGTCCGATCGCCAGATCGAAGAAGTGCTGTGCGCCTTCCGCGACCGGGTCAACGATCTCAAGAAAGACATCCGCTTCCGATACATCGTGTTGTTCAAGAATCACGGCGAAGCGGCTGGCGCCACGCTTGAGCATCCGCACTCGCAACTGATCGCGCTGCCGGTGACTCCCAAGCGCGTCAAAGAAGAGTTGGACGGCGCCAAGGTCTATTTCGATTTCAAGGAGCGCTGCGTCTACTGCGATATCCTGCGGCAGGAAACCTCCGCCGGCGTGCGCGTGGTCACCGAGACCGACCGCCTGCTGGTGCTGCAACCGTGGGCGCCGCGCTTCCCGTTCGAAACTTGGATACTGCCTAAGCGCCACGAGTCGCACTTCGAGCAGACCGAAGACGCCACCTTGCTGAACCTGGCTTGGGCGATGCGGTCCACGCTGCGCAAAATCGACAAGGTGCTGGAGCATCCGCCCTTTAACTTCATCGTGCACACTGCGCCGCTGCAGGAGAATCACCTGGCGCATTATCACTGGCACATCGAATTGGTTCCCAGGCTGACCAAGGTGGCGGGCTTCGAATGGGGCACCGGCTTCTACATCAATCCCACGCCGCCGGAGGAGTCCGCAAAGTTCTTGCGCGAATCGGGGCTGGCGTGAGCCTGGCGGCGGCCCATTCGCAGAGCGCCGCGCAGACTAACGCACATCGCCGCATCCTGGCCATCGTCGTGGCGTTGATCCTTTACGGGTCGCTCTACCCGTGGGAATTTCACGCGCGGCATTATGCGCACAACCCGCTCTGGATTCTGCTGCACACGTGGCCCGGCCGCTTCGACCGCTATTTGGGATGGGACATAGCCGTGAACGTCACGCTATATGTGCCGCTGGGCATCTTCGGTTTCTTGGCAGTGCGCGCGGGCGCGCCCGGATTCGCGCGGATTCTAGCGCCGCTGGCGCTCGCGCTGGGGCTTTCCGCATCCATCGAGATGCTCCAGCTTTTCGACGATTCGCGGACGTGCAGCCTGTCCGACGTGGCCTCCAATACGGTGGGCGCGGCGGTGGGCATTGCCGCGGGCGGGTTCTACCGCGCGCAGTTGCAGCGATTCCTGGCACGCCGGGGCACGGTAGCAATGCTCCGCCCCTCCGGCGCCCTGCTGCTTTTATCCTGCTGGTTCGCATACCAATTATTTCCGCTGTTCCCCGTTTGGGGGCGCAGCAATGTAGTACACAGGTTGGAGGCGCTCGGAGCGGCAACCGCGGTTTCCCCGGCGGACGCGGTGGTTGTCTTTGCGGAATGGCTGGCAGTGGCCTGCCTGCTGGAGAGCGTCCGCAAGACCAAAACCGGCGGCGCGCTCGCGCTGCTGTTGCTGGTGGTTCCGCTCCGCCTGATTCTGCGGACCCGCACTCTGGCGTGGTCCGATATCGTCGGAGCGGGGGCCGCGTGCGCGGCATGGCTGTGCCTGCCGCGGCTCTGGGTGCGGCGGGCCGCGCCGGTTGTGCTGGCGGGCGCGCTGATTCTGGGTGAGCTTGCGCCATTCCACGCCGCCGCCCAGAACGGCGCGCGCGCCTTCAACTGGGTGCCCTTCCGGGGATTGTTCCGCAGCGACTGGCAGGATGGCTTTGTGGTGCTGTTCCGCAAAAGCTTCTGGTACGGTTCGCTACTGTGGCTATGGCGCGCGTCCGGATGCAGCCTGGCGTGGACCACCGCGGTGGCCGCCGCGGCCCTGTTTCTGTTGGAACAAGTACAGGTGAACCTGCCGGGCCGCACGCCGGAAATCACCGACTCCGTGCTGGCCGTGCTGATGGGGCTCTTACTGTGGTTGTTGCGCGACTCGTGACGGCGTGGGCGGGCCGGACATGTTACCCCATGAGCATGGCCAGTTGGCGCTGCTCGGCTTCGATCTGGCGGCTCGCGGGAAGCTCTCGCGGATCAAGGCGCGAGTTTGAATACCGTTCCCTGGTTCGATGGGCCGCCGAAGAAAGTGGTGCCGTAGAGATTGCGCGCTGGGTCGCGGACTACGCCAGCTTTGGGGAAGTTCCCGTCCGGCGTTTCAGCAAAGCTGTACAGCACGGTCTCCTCGCCGGTCGAATCCAGCATGTAGACGGTCCCCAAATTTGACGCGCCGCCGCCGCTGGTTGTCCCGTACAGATTGCCCGCGTGATCCAGAATCGCGCCGCCAATGGGAGACGCTCCGTCCAATGGTGACCCAGTGAAGCTGTGCAAGACTGTCTCCTGGCCGGTCGTATCCACCTTGAACACGATCCCTAGGCCGGACGCTCCGCCAGCCTGAGTTGTCCCGTACAAGTTGCCTGCCGCATCGAAGATCACGCCCGACGGCGGCCACGCGAAATTGTGCCGCACCGTTTCCTCGCCGGTGGTACTCAGCTTGAAGAGGACGCCGTTGTTCCCGGTACCGCCAGATCCGGTCGTGCCGTAGAGGTTGCCCGCCGGGTCTAGGATCACACCAGTGTACGGGCTGCCCCCGTCAGCCCCGCCCGTAAAGCTGTACAGCACCGTCTCCTTGCCGGTTGCATCCACCTTAAATACGACCCCGAACCCCGACGCGCCGCCCTCGGTGGTTGTCCCGTACACGTTGCCGAGTCCAGGATGACGCCCGCCACGGGGCGCGCTCCATCCGCCCCTCCCTTGAAGCTGTACGCGCTCTCCACGCCCGTAACGCTCAGCTTGTACACCACGCCGGAGTTCGTTGCGCCGCCGCCATGGGTCGTTCCGTACAGGTTGCCCGCCGAGTCCCGGACCACCCCTGAGGCAGGATACCATCCGCCATTGTCGCTGAAGCTGTACGGTACGGTCAGCG
>DATNMW010000157.1:0-12219 GCA_035602155.1 Bryobacteraceae bacterium
TCAAGGCCATCGAAGACGGGACTTTGGGCTGCGGCTCGGTGGCCGAAGGCGAATACCTTCGTAACATGTCTGAAGCCCGGGCCAGTCGATCGTACACAAAATGGACACCTCCGGAGTGCATCCCGATGAGCGATTGGAGGCGTTTCTATCGCTCACAAAATGGAGTAAAACGATCGATAGAAATCAATTCCATCGCTCATGTCCTGGAACTGGCAAAAGCCCGATTGGCCCGACTTCTGGTGGACGGAACCCGCTTGCTGAAGGCCGAGGAACAGTTCCTGCTGGAAACCGGCTTAATCTTGGGAACGTTCAAGCATCTCGGGCGGGAAGACCGCGATCAACTCACGGTGGACTGCATGAGCACGGAAGCCGTTACAACCTCGGAAATCGAAGGCGAAATTCTGGACCGGGCGAGCGTGCAGTCCTCCATCCGTAGACATCTCGGCCTGGCCACGGACAAACGGCGGCCGCGGCCGGCGGAGGAAGGAATCGCCGAGGTCATGGTCGATGTGCATCGCGGATTTTCCAAGCCGCTGTCGGACGAGATGCTCTTCCAGTGGCATGGCATGGTGGTTCGCGGCCGCAGGGATCTGCGGGACGTTGGCCGTTATCGCACCGATGAAGAGCCCATGCAGGTTGTGTCGGGCGCCATCCATGCGCCGCGCGTGCATTTTGAAGCGCTTCCCTCGAAGGCGGCGCCGCGGGAAATGAAACGCTTCGTCAAGTGGTTCAATCGCACGGACCCCAGCGGTGCGGAGCCGCTACCAACCTTACCAGGGCGGGGATTGCGCATCTTTCACTTCGTCTCCATTCATCCCTTCGAGGACGGGAATGGCCGCATCGGCCGGGCGATTGCCGAAAAGGCGTTGGCGCAAGGCCGCCATCAGCCCACGCTCATCGCGCTGGCGGCCACCATCCTCGCCAGGCGCAAGCAGTATTACGCCGCGCTCGAAGCCGCGAACAAAAAAAACGAGATCACCGCATGGCTCCAATGGCTTGCCGGAGTTGCGATTGAAGCCCAGCGGCGCACCATCGCGCGCGCCGAGTTCCTCATCGACAAGGCGCGGCTGCTCGACAGTCTGCGCGGCCAGCTCAACGCGCGCCAGAAAAAGCGTTGCTCCGGATGCTGCGCGAGGGGCCGGAAGGGTTCACGGGCGGTCTCAGCGCGGGCAAGTATTCCGGCATCACCGGCGCGTCGCCGGCGACCGCTACGCGCGACCTTACGGATATGGTCGACAAAGGCGCTCTCACGCGCGTTGGCGAGCATCGTCACGCCCGCTACCACATCGCGATTCCGCCGCGGCCGTTATCGCCGGCGGTAACCGGCGATTGAGACGGCCGCCCGTCTGCGCCGATGCCGGCGTCACGCCATCACGACCACCGCCTTCCCCAAAATCTTGCGATCGGCCAATTCGCGCAATCCGGCCGGCACTTCCTCCAGCCGGAAAGTCTTGCCCACCACCGGACCGATCTGACCGCCCAGATACATGGCCGTCAGCACCTCGTGCGTGTGCCCGAGGAACTCCGGATGCTGCTGCACATACTGCCCCCAATGCACGCCCACGATCGAGATATCCTTCAGCAGGATGCGATTCGCCGGCACGCTCGGAATACGCCCGCTGGCGAAGCCGACAACCAGCATGCGTCCTTCGCCGGCGATGCAGCGCATCGACAGGTCGAATACGTCGCCTCCCACGGGATCGTAGACCACGTCCACGCCGCGTCCGCCGGTAATTTCTTTGACCCGCTCGACCCATCCGGCGTCGGTGTATGGCAGGGCATGATCGGCGCCCTGCGCCAGGCAAAAGTCCAGCTTGGCCTGGCTGCCGGCGGTGGCGATGACTTGCGCCCCGTAGGCCTTGCCGATCTGAATCGCGGACATGCCCACGCCGCTCGCGCCCGCATGCACCAGCAGCCATTCGCGGTGCGCCAGGGCCGCGCGCCGATGCAGCGCGAAGTACGACGTGTGATAGACCACCGGCATGGCGGCCGCATCGGGAAAATCCATTCCCGCGATCATGTGGAAGGTGCGGCTGGCCGACGCCAGCGAGTATTCGGCGAATGCGCCGTTGTGGGTCATGGCCGTGACCGGATCGCCCGGAAATACGTGTTTCACCTCGGCGCCGACTGCATCCACGATGCCGGAGACTTCGGCGCCGGGGGTGAACGGAAAAGGCGGCCGGATCTGGTATTTGCCTTGCATCTGCAATATGTCGAAAAAGTTAAGCGCAGCCGCGTGGTTCCGGATGCGCACTTCGGCCGGACCGGTTTCCGGAATGGGAATCTCATCGAGCGTCATCTGCTCCGGCTCGCAAAACGCGTGAACTTGCCATGATTTCATGCGAACGAACGGTAGCATACGGCTCAGCGCCGCGGCAACCGGTCTGATAGAATGGAGTCCGATTTTATGAGGAAATTCATCTTTATCACTCTCTTGGCGATGCCGTTGGCATTGGCCGCCATCGGTTGCCGAAGTGAAAGCAGCCGGCCGGCGCTTCCTTTTGGTGTGATGGACGGGCCGCGCAGCGGTGAAGCGCTGCAAGGGATCGTCGAGGTCAGGGGTTGGGCGCTCTCTGAAGACGGCATCCGCCAGACGATCGTATACGTCGATCGGAACTACGCCGTGGCCGCGACGCTGGGCATCGGCAGGCCGGATGTGGCCAAGGCGTTTCCTACCTTCGCGCACGGCGCTGACGCGGGCTGGACGGCCAGCCTCGATACCGGCAAATTCCACGCGGGGACCCACGAGTTGGTGGTCCAGTGTACGGCCAACAACGGGGCCACGCGCGATTTGGGCGACATCAACATAACCGTTGTGAAGCCCTGAAGGAACCACCCATGGACGATCGCGATCGCGCTAAGAATGAAATGCTGCGTGTCATGCGGCCCATGTATGCGCGCCACTGGCTGCTGGGACCCGCCCCGCGGCATGACGTTCCCGACGACGGCATGCCGCCCGCGACGGCCTATCGTCTGATCCACGACGAACTGATCATGGACGGCAGCTCGCGCTTCAATCTGGCTACATTTTGCGGCACGTGGATGGAGCCGGAAGCCGCCAAGCTGATGGCGGAGACGTTCGACAAGAACATGATCGATAAGGACGAGTATCCGCAGACGGCGGAGCTTGAAATGCGCTGCGTCCACATGCTGGCCAAGCTGTGGCACTCGCCCGATCCGGAGAACGCCGTGGGCACGTCCACCATCGGCTCCAGCGAGGCTTGCATGCTGGGCGGGCTGGCCCTGAAATGGCGTTGGCGCGAGAAAATGCGCAAAGCGGGCAAGCCGGCGGAACGGCCGAACCTGGTTTTGGGCACGAACACGCAGGTTTGTTGGCACAAGTTCGTGCGCTATTGGGACATCGAAGAGCGCGCGGTTCCTTTGCAGGGCGGCGAGCGCGTGACCGATCCGGAGCGGGCTGCCCAGGCTTGCGACGAGAACACCATCGGCGTGGTCTCGGTGCTGGGGAGCACCTTCACCGGCGACTACGAAAATGTCGCGGCGTTGAACTCCGCCCTGGACCTGCTGCAGGAGCAGACCGGCCTGGATATTCCGATCCATGTGGATGGCGCGAGCGGGGCCTTTGTGGCGCCGTTCCTGCAGCCGGAATTGCGGTGGGATTTCCAATTGCCGCGCGTCAAATCGATCAATACATCGGGGCACAAATATGGTTTGGTCTATCCCGGCGTGGGCTGGGTGATCTGGCGCGAACCGGCGGATCTTCATCCGGACCTGATTTTCAACGTCGACTATCTGGGCGGTACGATGCCCACGCTGGCGATCAACTTCTCGCGGCCGGCAAGCCAGGTGGTGGCGCAATATTACAATTTAATCCGGCTGGGGAAATCGGGCTATCGCGCGATTCATCAGGCGTGCCAGGAGGCCGCCGTGCGGCTGGCGGGCCAGATCGCGGAGTTGGGGCCGTTCGCACTTGTAAGCGGGGGCACCGATCTGCCGGTGATTGCGTGGACCTTGAAGGACGGCGTGCACTGGTCCCTGTACGATCTGGCGGACCGGTTGCGCGACCGCGGCTGGCAGGTGCCCGCATACCGCATGCCCGCCAACCGGCAGCAGATGGTGGTGCAACGCGTGGTGGTGCGCAACGGGTTCACGTGCGATCTGGCGGATATGCTGGTGAAAGACATCCGCCGCCATCTGGATTGGTTCGTTACGCAGCCGGGATTGAGGCCAAAGGTGGAAGGGCCGCAGTTCCACCACTAGCGGAAACTGGGGGCAGGCTCTAGCCTGTGACTGCCTCGTCGCAGACCGGCCGATTCCAATCGGCCCGCAGGTTGCCAACCTGTCTTCATGGCCTGCGGGCCACCAATGACGATGAAAACCCGTCGGAGGGGGCCAAGCACATGACGGCGCCTACCAGATTGTAGACGCCGCAACGCTCTCGACGGCTATATGGTGCAGCCGCACACTGCCTGTGAGGGACCGCAAATCCGTTTCGATATTCCACCGGTCCGCGTACGTGGCCACGATTTCCGGAGCGGACTCCGGCCGCGTGGTGAACAGATACAGCCATTGTTTGGCCTTGCCCCGCCCGCCGGCAGGCGCTCGGTTAACCGCAGCACGACTCCCAAGTCCCGCTGTTGCGCGGCATAGGCCGCCCAGAGGACTCCGCAATTACGGAAGTGGGTCAATTTCAAATTGACCCACTACCCAGGGTCCATACATGGGACCCCATTGCGGTTCTTCCGCCAGGGCCGTTTCCACTCATGCAAGACCACGATCTTGGGCGCTGGCCAGTGGCTCACCCCGTGCCGATTCTGCCGGCGGATAGCTCCGCACCAACTCTCGGCTACGTTCCAACTCCAGCGAACTGCCGTCCAACAGATGAACGCACGGGCCGCTGCGCTCCTGCAGGCCCAAGATCCGGCGCAGTGGGTGGGTGTTTTCTGCGCTCACTTGTCTGCCAGTACCCGTACCCCGCGCCCGCCCCCGCTGCGTCACAATACTCTTGTGAAGCCAATTTGCCTGTCCCTGATGGCCGCCGGCCTGCTCTGCGCCCAGCCGCCGCGCATCGACACTATTGAGTTTTACGGCCTGCATAAACTGGCGGAACAGAAGTTACTGCACACGTTGCAGGTGAAGCCGGGCGATCCGCTGCCGCCTTCCAAAGGCGATCTGGAAGACCAACTGGAGCAGATCCAGGGCGTGGTGATGGCGCATGTGGAAGCCGTCTGCTGCGACCAGGGCAAGACCTCCCTATTCATCGGCATCGAGGAAAAAGGCGCACCGCACCTGGCGTTCCGCAGCATACCGTCGGGCAGCGCCATGCTGCCCGACGACGTGACCAAAACTTACGGGCAGTTTCTGGAAGCCGTGCGGAACGCGGCCCACCGCGGCAGCACCGCCGAAGACCTGACCAACGGCCACTCCCTGATGGCCGATCCGGATGCGCGCGACTTGCAGACGCGCTTCGCCGATTTCGCCGCCAGTGGGCATCTGCCGCTGCTGCGCGACGTGCTGCGCGACTCCGACGACGCGGAGCAGCGGGCCATCGCGGCCACCTTGATCGGTTACGCGCCGAATAAGAAGGATGTGCTGAACGATTTGGAATATGCGCTGCAGGATCCGGACGATTCGGTGCGCGCAAATGCCCTGCGTTCTCTGAATGCGATCGCGGTGCTGGCGCGCCTGCAGCCGCAACTGGGAATTCAAGTATCTCCCACCTGGATCGTGGAGATGCTCAACTCCATCGTGCTCAGCGACCGAAACCACGCCGCCGACGTTCTGGTAACTCTTACAGATCGGGACGCCGCCGCCGCGCTGGAACAAATCCGCGAGCGCGCGCTCGATTCCGTGGTAGAGATGGCGCAGTGGACTGTGCTGCGCTACGCGCTGCCGCCGTTCATCCTGGTAGGGCGCCTAGCGGGCATGACCGAGCAGGAGATTCAAAAGGCCTGGACCAGCGGCGACCGGCCGGCCGTGATCGGGATCGCGCGGGGCGCCAAGACCAACAAGAAGCCGAACATGGGTCCGGCTAACAAGATTGAATAGCGCCAATCGGCGGCATCCAAGGTGATACTCTGATTCCATCGGTGAAACGCATGCGCTTATCCTACGTCCTGTTCCTTGCGGCAGTGGCTGCCTTCGCGCAGACACCGGAAACGCCGCTCCAATCGCTCCCTTACAGCCCCAGCCTGGACCTGACGGACATGGACCAGTCCTTAAATCCGTGCGAGGACTTCTATCGCTATTCGTGCGGCGGCTGGCTGAAGAAAAACCCCATCCCTGCCGACCAGTCGAGTTGGAGCGTTTACTCGAAGCTGACGCAGGATAACGAGCGGTTCCTATGGGGCATTTTGGAGGACACTTCCAAGCCGAGCCCGGCGCGCTCGCCAGTGGAGCGCGAAATCGGCGACTTCTTCGCGGCGTGCATGGACGAACCCGCGGTAGAGAAGGCCGGCGCAGACCCGTTGCGCGAGGAACTAGCAGCCATTGGCGCGCTGAAATCGGTGGCGGACTTCCCGGAGCTGCTGGCCCGCGAGCATCTCACACAAAACTACGGCATGCTGTTCAGCTTCGGCGCGAGCCAGGATTTCGCCGATTCCTCGCGCGAAATCGCCTTCGCCTTCGCGGGCGGGCTGGGGCTACCGGACCGCGATTATTACACCAAGACGGACGATAAATCCGAGGAGATCCGGCAAAAGTATGTCGCGCACGTGCAGCAGATGCTCGAGCTGGCGGGCGATCCGGCAGCGCAGTCCGCGCCGGAAGCGCAGGCCATCATGCGCATCGAAACCGCGCTGGCGAAAGCTTCGCTGACGCGCGTGGAGCAGCGCGACCCATACAAACTGTTCCATAAGATGAATCGCGCGCAGTTGCAGGCGCTGACGCCGGCCTTTAACTGGAACCGGTATCTAAAGGCCAGCGGTCTGGGCGAACTGAACGAATACAACGTGAACGAACCTGCGTTTTTCAAGGAAGTGCAAGCGCAACTGGTCTCCACCGCGCTGACGGATTGGAAAGCGTACCTGCGCTGGCACGTGGTGCACGCCCGCGCGCCGTATCTTTCAACGGCTTTCGTAAACGCCAATTTCGATTTCTTCGGCAAGTATTTGCGCGGCACTCCCGAACAGCGTCCGCGCTGGAAGCGTTGCGTGGAATACGTGGATGGCGACCTGGGCGAGGCGCTGGGGAAGGTGTTCGTGGAGCGCACCTTCAGTCCGGATATGAAGGCGCGCACTCTGACCATGACCAAGGAAATCGAAAAGGCCATGGACGACGATATCAAACAGTTGCCCTGGATGAGCGAAGCCACCAAGCAACAGGCGCTGTTGAAGCTGCACGCGGTGACGAACAAGATCGGCTATCCGGACAAGTGGCGGGACTACAGCTCGATCCGCATCGCGCGCGGCGATTTCGCCGGCAACGTTTATCGCGCCGCCGTCTTTGAAGGGCGCCGCCAGTTGGCCAAAATCGGCAAGCCGGTGGATCGCGGCGAGTGGGGCATGACGCCGCCGACGGTGAACGCCTACTACGATCCGCAGATGAACGACATCAACTTTCCGGCGGGCGTGCTGCAGCCGCCGGTCTTCGATCCCAAGATGGATGACGCGCCGAATTACGGGGACACCGGCGGCACCATCGGTCATGAGCTGACGCACGGCTTCGACGACGAAGGGCGGCAGTTCGACGCGCACGGCAATCTGCACGACTGGTGGACCGAGGCGGATGCCAAGGAATTTCAGAAGCGCACGGATTGCGTGGCCGATCAGTATGCGCAATACACGGTGGTGGACGACATCAAGATCAACAGCCGGTTGACGCTGGGCGAAGACGTGGCGGATCTGGGCGGCGAACTGCTCGCCTATATGGCGTGGAAGGACGCCACGCGCGACCGGAAGCTGATGCCGATCGACGGCTTCACGCCGGAACAGCGATTCTTCATCGGCTTCGCGCAGTGGGCCTGCGGCGACGAGCGCGCCGAAAGCAAGCGGGTACACGCGATCACCGATCCGCACTCGCCATCGGAGTATCGCGTCAACGGCGTAGTGGTGAACATGCCGGAATTTGCCACAGCTTTCGCTTGCAAGGTGGGGCAGCCCATGGTGCGGAAGGATCCTTGCCGGGTGTGGTGAGGGCGTGAACGGAAATCAGGAGACCGAAGGCGAAATCGCCGCTGTTCCATTAGTCGAAGGTGGTAGCGCCCGCGGCCGCGTATCGATCGGCTGGGGGCTTTCCAACACAAAGCCAAACGGGCTGGTATCCAGCTCTTCGAACTTGCGAGCCGTTACCAACACGCGCGACTCCAGGGATCCGGCTGCCTCGTTGTACGCTTCCACCGCCCGTTCCAGGCTCTTGCCCAGCCGGTCCCAATGGCCGCTCATGTAGGCCAACCGCTTGTAGAGTTCCCTACCCAAGCGGCTGATCTCAGCGGCGTTTTGCGCGATGTTTTCCTGGCTCCAGCCGTAAGAAACCGCCCGCAGCAGGGAGATCAATGTGGTGGGGGTCGCCAAGATAATGCGCTGCCCGGCGCCCGCTTCGATCAGCGATGGATCGGCTTCGAGAGCGGCGCTGAAGAAGCTTTCGCCTGGCAGGAAAAGCACCACGAACTCCGGCGCCGGGTCGAATTGCTCCCAATATTGCTTGCGCGCCAGCGTGGCGATGTGGGCGCGCACCTGGCGCGCGTGATCCTGCAGCAGCGCGCCGCGGGCTTCGTCGCCGGTGGACTCGCTGGCGGCCAGATAGGCTTCGAGGGGCGTCTTGGCGTCCACCACTATATTCTTGCCTCCCGGCAGCCGGACCAGCAGATCGGGCCGCAACCGGCCATCTTCGGAGGTCGCGACGGGCTGCGCGTAAAAGTCGCAATGCTCTAACATGCCCGCCATCTCGACCACCCGCTTGAGTTGGATTTCGCCCCATCGGCCGCGAACGCTCGGCGAGCGCAAGGCGGTCGCCAGCCGGCTGGTCTCGGAACGGAGCTGCGTTTGAGTTTCCAGCAGCGCACGGACTTGCTCGGATAGTCCCGCGTAGGCCCCGGAGCGCGCAGTTTCCAGATCCTGTATCTTACCGTCGACCTTCTCCAGCGATTCGCGCACCGGCCGCACCAGGTCGGCAATAGCCTGTTGGCGCAGTTCCAGATCGCCGCGGGCGGTTTCCTGGGTACGCTCCAGGGTGGCCTTGGCCAAGTCCAGGAAAGCCTGGTTGTTGCTCTGCAGGGCTTCGGCGGAGAGCGCCTTGAAGGTGTCGGCAAGCTTCTGGCGGGCATCGTCCAAGGCGGCCTGCAGATCTTTGTATTGTTGCTCCTTATTCCGCAGGCGTTCGTTCAAAACCGCCCGCTCGGGTTCAAACTCAGCCCGGGCGCGCTCGTAGGCTTGGCGAGCCGCTGGCCGAAGCAACATCCAGGCCAGCACCATGCCGATCGCCAGTCCGAATAGGAAACATGTGGCTAACAGAATGTTTTGCATGCTTCTGGGATTATCGCACGGCTAGCCACTGTCGCGGCTAATCGCCAGAGGCGCGAAACGAATACTCGCGATAGTGCGGCCGCGATAACCTTCGTTAACGTCCGCTGACTTCGTTAACGTCCGCTGACTTCCGTCACCCCTCGATGATTCGGGTCAGGCGCGTGGCAATTCCCTCAAGAGTTTCCGATGGTTGGCGCAGATCCGCGGTCGACAACTCGTTTTCCTGCGCTTTCTGGGCCGCGACCTGCACCACCTGCTCCATTTGTTGGACGGCAGCGGAGATCTGATTGACACCGCGGGCTTGCTCTTCGTTTCCGACGCTAACCTGCTGCATGAGCGCCTTGACGGAATTGGCCAACTCAGTGACATGCGCGATGGCGTCGCCGACGGCTTGCAAACGGCCACCGCCTTGCTGGGATCTCGACCTGGAATCCTCGATCAGTGCCGACGTGTCTTTGGCCGGTTGCGCGCTCTTTTGGGCCAGGTTTCGCACCTCGTCGGCAACCACCGCGAATCCTAACCCGGCCTCTCCCGCCCGCGCGGCCTCCACAGCGGCGTTTAGCGCCAGTACGTTGGTTTGGAAGGCTAATTCGTCGATTACTTTGATGATCTTTCCGATCCGATCGCTTGACTGCGCAATTTCGCCCATGGAGACCACCATTTCCTCCAGTTTCCGGTTAGCTTGGTTCACGCCGGCGGACGGCTGTTCCATGAGCGCGGTGGCCGATTTGGCGTGGTCCGCACTTGCCTGAGTCATGGCATTAATCTCGACCGTTGAAGCCGAAGTCTCTTCGACAGTCGCCGCCAGCTCAATCGCACCTGCTGCGATCGATTGACTGGACTCCTCAAGTTGACCCGATGTTGATCGGACGAGCGACGCGCCGTCGAGCAAGTCTTGCGAGATGGCGAGCAGTGGCTTCACCCGCGTGCAGATTCTCCATGCGGATGCCCAGCGGATCGCGGCCATCGTGCGTAGCGCTCGTGGCTGGATCGCCGTGACAACCGAGGCATCCATTGCCGAGTTTCACGGGCCGGGCAAGAATCAGCGGGTTGGTGGCGGAATCTTCGGCAAAATACTCATCCTGGCCGGAAGCGAAAGCCGAAGGCTTCCGCGAATTCATCGGAGTGGTTCTTCGGATTACGCGCTGCAAGGTCCGGCCGCGACGGAGTCAGAAACGTGAACGCCGCTCCGGACAGCGGTCAGACTCTTCGCGAGTGCAGTGGTGTTGAACGCGCCCCTCTCGTGCAGTTCCACCATATTCGCCGTGACGGTTTCGGCCTGTTGCATGGTGGAGCTCATCAGAGCACGCAACTCGTTGACCCGGTTGCCGTCCGAAATCAAATAGACGCTGCCGATGGCGCCTACGGTCGCGAACAACACTCCCGCGCCGGCACAGATGCTAATCTTGTTTCCGAGGTTCATGCTTTTCTCTGGCTCAGGCTGGCATCTGCCCTGCCAAGGACTCTATCGGTCGGATGGCCGAAAACCTTCAGAAGCCCGAAACCGGAATCACTCTTCGTGCTCGTCGTGCGCGGCCTGGGCCCCGGCGCCGGCGGTGGCCAACGCGCTCATCTCGACGCGCGTGTAACTACGGGGCTTGGACTTGACCTTATCTTTATCCCCCGCTTCCGCCGGCTCCACCACGAAGGCCTGTGCGCCCGCCAGTTCCTCCTCCAGGTTGAAGGCGGGAACCGCGCGCAGAGCGGGCACCTGCGCGATGCCGTGCTCGTTGACCACGCACTCCATCCCGTTGGAAAGAGAAAAACGGATTCGCAGATGCTTTCTGACCGTGACCTTGCGGAGGTCGGACAGATTCATCGTTCGGCTTCCTGGAAGGCTTCCTCGTGTCCCAGTTCGGCGCCGGCGGCGATGCGTTCCTGGCAGGACACGCAGAACTTGGCCCAAGGCACGGCGTCCAGCCGCTTGGCCGAGATGGGTTCTTCACATTCGTAACAAACGCCGTAGGTGCCCGCTTCGATGCGCCGGAGAGCGTCCTGAACTTCGCGCAGGAGTTTGATATCCAGCGTATTCCGGTTCAGAAAGATCCACTCCTCGTGGCTTTGCTGGCTTAGATCGCCCTCGTCGTGCGGATGCTCCTCGCGGGCCAGCACCTGAGCGGCTTTCTGGGCGGACATGCTGCTGCGCACCTCTTCCGCCTTCTTCTCTAATATCTTTCTATAGGTCTCGTATTTGCTTTTCACGCTACTTCTCATTCCGCTAGCCATACGGCCGAAAGGATAAGACGCCCAACACCACCTAAAAGTTGCAGGACGACCGGAAATCGGCGTGTCGTTCAGCCCGCATCCCCGCGCGGGGCAAAACCTGTTATGATCCTGATAACGGGACCGGCGAGCGGTCGCCGATCCAGCCACGGCGTTACCGCTGGCCCTTCCGGGTCCAAACGATCAACGCCGAGATCTGCCAAAGAACACTAGCCGAATTATCGGCAAGAGAATCGTGTTGATCCTCCTTTCCGCTTCCAGCGAGGGCCCAGCCCGTACGCCGGGCTTTCCTGTTTGAAGCTCGAGTACTTCGCGCAGGAACCCGCTTCTTCACTTTCCGTCGGAATGCTAATTGAAGAGTGGCGCGGCGCCGCCAATCCTCGCCGGAAAAAAGCGGAACCACGGATGGACACTGATTCACACAGATGAAGATAGGCAGTTTCTTAGAATCCGCCCGTGTCGCGGATCGTTTTCCCTTCGACGCACTCGTACGTGCGCCCGGCGCGCAGATTCTTGAACTCCTGCACCTGCCCGCTGGGCCAATGCAGCACGGCGCGCTCGACGGTGTCCCGCT